>DATEDH010000196.1:0-37230 GCA_035281765.1 Gemmatimonadaceae bacterium | reverse complement strand
CCATGTTAGTCGCTTACCCTGTGGATCCGACTCATGGCGACAAATGGCGCCGACCCGGAAGAGTCCTCTCCAACTGCCCGTCGTGAATCGCTCGATTCACTGATGCCGCTCGTCTACGAGCAGCTTCGCGCCATAGCGCATCATCAGCTCGCTCTTCGCCCTGAAGGCGGAACCCTCAATACCACGGGCCTCATTCACGAAGCGTACATAAAGCTCGTGGACCAGTCTCGACTGACATGGAATGACAGAGGTCATTTCTTTGCGCTCGCATCTGTTGCGATGAGGCACATTCTCGTCGACCGTGCACGCGCACGGCTTGCAGGCAAGCGCGATGGGATGCTCGTGCGCGTTACGCTCGATGATGACCATGTCAGCGCCGACGACCAGCCGGACGCGCTGCTGGAGATCAACGACGCTGTGGACCGGCTCGCTGCAGTAGAGCCGCGGATGGCGAAAATAGTTGAGTGCCGGTTCTTCGGGGGCCTCACTGACGACGAGACCGCAGTCGCGCTCGGTGTTACACCACGCACAGTGCAGCGTGACTGGATAAAGGCGCGCATGCTTCTGCGCCGGGCGCTTGCGCTGTGAATGACAGCGGCTCGATCCTTCCCGAGGATTGGGACATGCTCGCACCGATTATCGATGAGCTGCTCGATGAGCCGCCGGAAAACCGCGACGCAACCATCGATCGACTCAGCAACGGCGATGCAGCACTCCGTGAAAAACTGAGGAAGCTCGCGCTCGAGTGCGAGGAGGCTGTACCAATACTCGATCGTCCCGCCTCCGAAGGATTTGCAGGCTTACTCGAATCACAGGATGAGCCGCCACCGCCGCCACTCCTCGGCGGCCGCTATGAGATCGTTCGCGAAGTGGGCCGGGGAGGAATGGCTCGCGTATTCCTTGCGCGCGACACGAAGCACGGTCGAGACGTAGCGGTCAAAATCATCCGCCGAGACGTCGCCGCCACGTTGGGAAGCGATCGGTTTCTTCAGGAGATAGCGATCGCTGCCCGGCTGCGTCATCCGAACATAGTGCCGATGTACGATTCCGGAGATACTGACGGCGTTCTGTATTTCGTCATGCCGTACGAGGAAGGCCTCTCGCTGAAAGCGCGGCTCGTGCAGGATCCCCCGATTCAGCTCACCGAGAAACTGAGCATTTTGCTGGATGTCGCGCGAGCACTTGCATATGCGCACGAGCGTGGAGTAGTCCACCGTGATGTGAAACCGGATAATGTGTTGCTGTCCGGCGGAGCTGCAGTCGTTGCAGACTTTGGAATTGCAAAAGCGGTGAGTGCAGCCCAGGCAGAATCTCCAGACAGTGTGATCACCGGATCAGGTGCGCGAATTGGCACCCCGATGTACATAGCTCCCGAACAAGGTGTCGGCGATCCCGCAACAGATCATCGCGCCGACATCTATTCGTTCGGGTGTCTTGGTTACGAGCTTTTGACAGGTAGTCCCCCCTTCAGGAAATCGACGGCGCATGAACTGATCACAGCACATGTCAGCGAAACGCCTTTTTCCATACGTGATGATGCGGATGGAACTCCGCCTGCTGTCGCGCAACTCATCATGCGATGTCTGGAAAAACTGCCATCGAATCGTCCACAAACCGCGCAGGAGCTCGTCACGCAAATCGAGCATGCTCGCCTGAGACCGGACGAAAACGTCGCGAAGCGACGCAGGATGTCGCGGCAACAAGTGATCGGCCTTGTCATCGCTGTCGCGGTGATTGTTGGATTCGCAGCATATATGAAATCAGGCAGCAGCAGCTCCGGCTCATCGACGAGTGAGCTCACGGTTGCTGTGTTGCCGCTGGTGAGCAGCGGTGATTCGCTCGAGCGCGAGCTCGCATACGGCCTGAGTGATGAGATTGCGACTGCTCTCTTCAAGTCTCCCGGAGTGCGAGTAATGAGCCGGCGTGGTGCCGCTGCTTCACGCGATGCCGACGTAGATCCACAGAAAACCGGGCAGCAGCTCGGCGCCCGGTTTCTCGTAACTGGCTCATTACGACAAGCTGGCGAGAGTCTCACCGTGATGGCGAAGCTCATCGACGTGAGCAGTGGCGCAATGTTATGGGCCGAGCGGTTCGACGGGCGACGTGACGATCTTGCCAAGGTGCGAGATGAAATCGCGCGATCGGTTGGCGACTCGCTTACCAAGCGATCGGGCGCGCATGCAACAACTGCACGTGCTGCACCCTTACACGTACCTGGTCCTGAACCCTACCGGTTATATGTGCTGGCGCAACGTGCACTGAGTCTTCGTGGGCAGAATATTCAGGCCAGTGCCGACATGTTCAGACGCGCGACTGAGCTGGATACACTTTATGCCGAGGCATTCGGCGGTTTGAGTCTCGCGCTTGCACTTGCTCCGTACTTTAAGCCGGTGTCTTCATTGCAGGTGGCGCCTGAGGCAACAGCCGCAGCGCATCGCGCACTCCGCCTTGATCCGTCGCTTGCGCAGCCTCACGTCGCGCTCGGCATCGTCAACACACATGCATATAAGTGGGACAGCGCAGCTCGAGAATTGCAGATTGCTGTAAGATTGCGCGGTACGAGCGACGTTGAGCCGCTCGTGCAGTACGGCCGCCTGTTAATGTTCGGCGGCAATACGGCGGAGGCACAAAAACAATTTCTCGCTGCTCGCGATGTTGAGCCGGCATCAGCTGTGGTGCGGAGCTGGGTCGCGTACTCCAACTATTTGATGGGAAACATCGACAGCGCCATCGTTGAGAACAGAAGAGCATTTCAAGCCGACTCGACAAATTTGACGACGCTCGCGCTCGGGTCGTTGATCTTTCTCAAGGCGGGCAATGTTGCCGGGGCGAAAAATTACGTGCGGAGGAACACGCGCTACAATCACATCTCGCTGTTCGTTCTTTCGGCGACCGGAGATACGCTCGAGGCCAGGGCGAGAATTGCCGAGCTGGTACAAAGAGGTTCGCCACCCTGGCAGCTCGAGATATCGAGAGCATTCGCCTTTCTTGGAGCGCGAGACACGGCGCAGGCGATCGATGCTTTCGAGCGCGCAACAGATGCGCATGACATATGGCCGTCACTCGAGCCGATACAGGACCCGATGTTCGACGCCGTCCGCTCGAACGCACGCTTTCATCGGGTCCTGCGTCGTGTTGGTCTTCGGTAGCGGTTACTCGATACCGCGTCGGCTCAACGCGAGTCGCGCCGCATTGTGTCCGATTTCAAGACCGCCGTCACCATCGAACCTGTAGTGCAGTCCGCCGATGATGCGGGACATGCTCGCGTCCTGCGACACTTCATCGATATACCCACTCTCAGCCGGGAATGCATCGGTCAGCACGCCCTGGAACGCGCCGGTCTCGCATGAATGCGCGGACGGATACGATGGATGGTTTGGAAGTCCGGTCGCGAGTGTAATTCCCACGTCGGCCTGTGTCGGTCGGATGAACCAGTACGCGAATTTCGTATCGAAGCACGCAATGATGGCATCGAACGCTGCAGTGTTCGCGTATGCGAGAATCCGGGCTGCTTCAAGCTCCGAGCGATGGTACTTGTCGATCAGGTCGGTTGCAACGCCATTGAGCACGACGCCTGAGAACGGAACCCAGTACAGAGTCGTTGCGATCTGGGCAGATGTTCGAGAGTCGGAGAATGCGCGCACCTCCGCGAGTGCTGCAAGAAATTCGGCTGAGCCAAAAGCCGGCGGTGGCGGAAGACGAATCTCGCTCCCCGATGTGAGAAAGAAGGGGCGTGCGCCGAGTCCACCGCGTACGATTGGCGCGCCGCTGCTGGTCCATTTTCCCGGGCCAACTGGCGGAGCCCCAGGATTCGTAACGCCGAAGTTGTCGGTTGCCGCGAGAGCAAGGACTGCATTTCCCACTTCGACTCCAATTGCCTCTCCGGCAGCGAAATCCTTGTTGTGCTCACTTCCAAATGGTGCGGCGATTCGCTGAGCCGAGAGATCTGCATCTATGCTCGCGACATCGAGAGGGTAGAACTGTTTCAGCACGACGGCCGAGGCGGCAGCTACGGCCCCTGCAACAGAGGGCTGGACCGTTCCCTGCTTCGCGTCAGCGGCGCGGAGCGCGGCACGATAGCCGGCCAGAGCGACATAGGCATCGACGCGGCCTGCATTTCCGCCGCGCGCCCTGAACAGCGCGATCGCCTTGCGGTTCCATTTCGCGCTGGATGTAGTGCTTACGGGTGCGCCGGCGTTTCGTGTCCCGGCCTCGGATGCAGATGAGAGCGAAGAACTGGTCGGTGGCTCGGCACACGCGGTTACCAACACTGCTGCAGCAGACAGTACGGCTAGGAATTTCATGGGAGAATCCTCCGGCTCGGGTCATGAGGACAATGTTGGCCTCATTCAACACACGAGATTCCTTGCGATACTGCGACAATTTTTTTGGACTCGCTTGGAGACTCTTGTCAGCTTGCGCGCAGACGACTGTGCTGCGGTCTGCGAAACAATGCGTTGCGATGGCGAGTCAGCACAAAGTGTGAGGGATCTACAGTGTCCGTTGGCGAAGACGTACTTAGCGTCTTCGCCAACGTAAGTTCTACCTGCCTCCCAGCCAGATCCCCATGCCGAACACGATTCCGTTCATATGCTCGGCCCTTCCCTGAAACTTGAAGTAATCAGCCCGATATCCGAGCTGGACGTAAACGGGAATTTTTGGAGCAGTATAGAAAACGGAGCTCTCACCTTCCCATCCATCTGGCTTGCGGCTGCCGTCTGATCTGCTGTGAGAGAAATCACCTTGAAAGGTCTTCGCTCCACTTATGCTGATGGATACACCTGTACCACCGATCTGCACGATCGAGCGCGCGCCGGCGCGTATGAACAAAACTGTCGAATCCGTGCCGATTAGAGATCGCTCACCATACGCGCCTTCCAGACGAAACCAGTTTTCGCCAACGAAGAGACGGGCTTCGCGCTGAGTAAAGTCGTCGGCCCCATAAGTGCCATTCAGGATTCGACCGCCAAGGCCGATTCCGCCACTTTTTGCGCCGAGGTATGCTTCGATGCCTTTGACTGAAGCATCGAGTCTATCGGTTACCTCGTTATTGACGCTGACATCACGTCTGGTGCCCCCCGTTATTCCACCGATCCGGAGGTCGACAGGATACTCAACCTGCGCAGCAGCTGGAGCGGCGCTCAACGCGATAAAAGCAGAATAAGCAATAAAAATTCTTCTCATTTGATCTCCGGATCGATCGTCATTTCCACAGCGAACTCTGACACCCGCTTTCTATTCGTTTCAGTTACATCTCCAACCATCTTCAGATGGTCGCTTCGTGTTGCAGCATTTGCTTTAATGTTTTTCGGAATCGGCCGCCCATGATCGAGGATGCCTGCCGCCAAAGCGATTGCGGCGACGCCGATACCGACTGAAAGTCCTCGCGAGTCCTTGGGCTGATCACCGAGGTTCTTTGGAGGCATCAATACATTTGCAAGGGCCCATGACGCACTGCCGCCGACAATCGCCGCTGCGATCCCGGCGCCCAGGGCGCGTGGTGCTTTTTCAGGAAGCAGTTTCGCGGATGAAAGTGCGGCCGGCATGTCGGCCAGTGTTGGAATGACACCAGTTGCATTCGCATCGAATCGAATCACGATGGTGTCGGGTTCCGAAGCAGAAATGCTGAGAATCCTGATTTGGTCTGCACCGGGTTGCACCAGCGGAGTTACACCGTTGTGAGCTTGAAGCGATAGACGGCCTGATGAAGTTGCCGCGAGAGTGTCGATGAGAATCGGGGGACCACCATCGCCGGATATCAGATACATCTGCCAGCGCGCCGGACGGGTGGACATGACCTCGATGCTCGGCCGCCGCTCGATTCCTTTAAGCGTAAGCGCAGCAGGTGCACGCGCTGTCGCGCCGAAGACTGCCTTACGGGTTGCAACCAGCTGCGAATCGAGGCCGGGAGAAACAAGATCTGCAGGCAACGCACCAACGGGCATCACGCGCACGAGCCGGCGCAGATAGAATGCTGCGCTGTCGGGCATGCGGACACTTGGTTCATCCGGAAAGTAGGATGCTGCGGCAACTTGCAGCGCTGCTATTTCCTGGCTCCTCTTCAGCCTCAATGCGAGAATCTCGCGCGAAGCGGTTCGGGCCTGAGTGTATTGCAGGTTGTTGAGGGAGTTCTTTGCGCGCTCGATCATGTCGAGAATTGGCGAGCGTGGCGCCGCTTCACCAACTTGTCGTGACTGGCCGGATGCTGCGCCGGCAATCATCATCGACAGGATGCAATACCTCAGGAACTTCATCTGCTTGTCTCCGGTGGCTAAGGTGAAGAGTGAAAATCCATGAACATCAACGGCAGTCCGGTGCTCGCCAGCCGATCATCGTCGAGTCGCCTTCCTTGATAACGAATGAGGTGTCATAGGTCATGCAGTCATCTGCCCTGATCTGGATGTGAACGCGCCCCGGGTCATGCTTGAAAGACCTCATGCGACTGTTCAGCAATCCAATCGTCTGACCGTCGATGTAAAGCACTGAATTCGGATTGCGTGAGCCTATTGAAAACATCGGCGGAGGTTTTGGCGCAGGAGGCTCAACTGGCGGCGGCTCCTGAACACTTGCGGGAGCCGGCTCCAATAAAACCTGAGTGGCTGCGGGCACTGTCGCTGCAACCTGTGATTGTTTCTGCGGCGCAGACTGAATCTTCTGCGTTGGAGGAGCAGGTTGATTCCTCGTCTGTTCCACTTCACGCGCTTTGGGTTTAACGGCGACAGGCGTTGTATCTGCGATTGATGGTTTTTGCTCAACGTTCGCAGGCACACGCAATGATGGCGGTGATACAGACGGAGCCGTCTCGGAGGCAGCGAGTTTTGCCGGACCCGAAACGGACAGGCTCCCGCTCTCGATCAGCAGAGTTGCACCCGATGCAGCGCCGATCGTTACGACAACTGCCGCGGTGATGAAGGGATGATGCCGGACTGGAGAAAGCAGTCTGTATGTTTTGGCGCGGAGCGATGAACCCTGAGAGACAGGCTTCTCCAGCGACACACTGGAAGTGCGGGACAGAGGCGTAGGGCTGACCGGCTGGTTGATCTGCGGGCTCGACAAGCTCGCTGTGCGCGCAAATGCAGCGATCTTCTCGCGCATCTTGTCCGAGTCAATTCGTGGCATTGACTCGAGCTGCGTGCATATCGCATCCATCGTTGGAAAGCGATCGCTCGCGGACTTGCTCAACATGCGATTGATCAGCGTTGCCAGTCCCGTCGGGCAATCAGGCCGTATGGTGCGGATGTCCGGAGGCTTGTCGATGAGATGACCGCGCAGAACTTCGGGAATGCTGTCGCCTTTGAAGGGTCTTGCACCGGCGAGCAGCTCGAATGCAACGACGCCGAGTGAGTATTGATCACTGCGTCCGTCTACGGCTCCTCCGCTGAATTGCTCCGGGCTCATGTAGTACGGAGTGCCAACCATTGCGCCGGATGCAGTCAGCGCGGCAACGTCGCGGACTTTTGCAATCCCGAAATCCATGACGACTGAATACCCGTCGTCATCGAGCATGATATTGCCGGGCTTGATGTCACGGTGAACGATCCCGCGACGGTGCGCGTAGGCGAGCGCTCCTGAAACCTGCGTCAGTATCGTTCGGACTAAAGCAAATGAGAAAGGGCCTTCATTCTTGAGCACGGTGTCCAGCGATCCGCCCTGGATGTGCTTCATCACGAAGTAATGCAGGCCGGCGTTGGATCTGACTGTGTATATCGGTATGACGTTCGGATGGCTCAGTGATGCGGCAGTTCTCGCCTCGAGCCAGAATCTTTCAATGACGGTTGTGCTGCTGAGTGCGGAGGGCGATATGACCTTTATTGCTACGGGACGGTTTAACGAAAGCTCGAGCGCAAGGAAGACTGTCGCCATGCCGCCGCGGCCGAGCGGCGAGTAGATGTCGTACTCACCAAGCGTCGCCTTCTTGAGGGCGTCGAGCAGTTCTTCCTGCTCGCGCTTCTCGAGTTCGCTGTCATCCATGGGCGGAGCGAGGGGGCGGGTTTCGATCACGGTCGCTTGACGTATGGACAGGGCTCAGTGCCTCGCTCAACCAGGAGGTTGGCGAGGAACTAGTGATTTCTCTATCTAACGGACAAAGGGCTTTGAATTATTAATAAACATTCGTGTGGTAATTATGCGTCCTCCGGAGCTTTCGTCAATGGTCCGCTTTGCCCTTGGGGTTCTGGCTTCGATCAGCAGGTATGTCACGCCCGCAATCACAAAAGATGTAGACATGGCATTTTCTACACGGCCAAGTCTAGACCCTCATATGATCTCACCCTCTTGATTCGCACCCAGTCTCGACCATCACCGCGATGGTTTACTCGGCCTATCGAACTGATTAGAGGGACAAGCGATGGACAATTCCCACGCAACTTTCATTGGAAGAGAAACTCCCGCATGTTGGAGTGCGGGCGTGGCTGGAAGGTTGGTTCTCCTGAGCAATTAGTAGCTGATTAAAACTAAAGGGGCGGCATCGAGCCGCCCCTTTAGTCTGTCGCTTATTCGCTCGTCAGTCGCGCTGCTGATCCCCTTCGTCACCGTGGCCCGGTTCTGAAGTTTTTTTCGCGTGCTGCTTCACGTCCCTGGAAAGCGATCGCCCAACATCGTCCTGGTTATCCGCAAACTCGCCTGACTCGGTCCGGCGAACGTAGCGCTTGTCTCCGTTAGGTGAGATGAGCTCTCTCTTATTGGTGTCCTTCTTTTCTGATGCCATGCTATCCTCCAGCGCTCTCTTTTTGTTTTGAGGCCACACGATTCTGTCTGCCTCTTTGATTCCATCCAGTGCGTGCAAGCATGAGGCCTGTCGGCCGTCGATTAGCGATCAATCGTTATATCCTGGCGCAACAGAGCGCTAAGCAATTTTTCGTCGCACACGCGCGATGCCGTCCTTCACTCCCCGATGATCAGGGTTGAGTGCGAGCGCTTTCTCATATTCAACGAGCGCGTCCTGAAAACGACCGAGGTTCTCATAGGCACCCGCCAGGGCATCGTGAGAATTCCAGTCGCCGGGGTATGCGAAGGCGTTTGCCTCCAGAAGCAGGAGCGCTTCCGACGATTTTCCATTCGGCCATAGATCATCGAACGAGAAGCGGATCATGTCGCGCGACAAGTTCCTGTATTTGTCGAGTCCCGCTGCTCCCGCAGCTCTAAGTGAATCACCCGCGACTCTGGCTCCAAGCCGACGCGCAATCGCAACAATGCGAAGCGGACGTTTCTCGGCGTATGAATAAGCGAGTACCGCCTCCATCGCTGGATCGCGGCCGTTGTAGAAATCCGACGAGCTTGTCTCTGCCGTCACATCCGGCGCCGCGAAAGGACGATTGTCGCGCGAGTCTGCCGGCTGACTCCAGATTACTGCCATGAATGCCTGAATTCCGGAGTTGGGGAGAGTGACAATGTTGCCGTCACTGTAAAACGCCGGGTTCTGCGCAGTGGGCTCGCCAATGAGAACACTTTCAGTGTTCCGTTCGAGTTGATTGACAAAATTCTGCGCCGCGGAAGCGGTCACTCGTCCGATGAGAACGAACAGTCTCCCGTGCTGATCGATTTTCGGCGACTTGATGAGGCTCAGTATCATTGGCCTTATTGCATTGCCACTTCCGCCGCTGTTGTAGCGCAGATCGATTACAAATCGGTCGACAGGAACCGAGTCAGTCATCGCAACTGCCTTCTTGAACGTCTCAGCGAGGTACTCCGTCGAGTCGTTGTCCATCTCGTTGATCTGGACATACATCATCCTCTCGTGCGGCAGATAACGAAACCAGAACTTCCGATCGAGACTCGCCAGGCCAAGCGGCGTCGCCCTTTGCCAGTCGATCCAGGAAATCCCGTCAAAATCTGTTCTCGACACTGCCTTCACATTCACCGTCGAGGTCCGTCCATTTTTTTCTATTGTTAGAGGAATCGCATCGAGCGGCCCGGAGATCTTCAGTGCATTCATTACCTCCGGCATTCCAAGCATGATGGGACCCACGTCGCGCACACGCATGGAGTTTCCGGGATCCTGCGAGATGAGCTTTGCCACCGAGTCCAGGGCAGCCGCTGCAGCGGTGTTTCCGATCCTGATCACCTTGGCGCCGATGAGATCGCGATAGGCGGTGGAGGCGCGAGCAATGAACAGTCCGTCACTGAAAAATCTTATGTCAAGCGGAATTCTGTGAAAGTCGATCGCTGGCTGTCGGAAGGTGCCAATCCCTGTGTGTGAGTCGCGGATCATCGCGGATATTCGCGCGAGCTCTACTATGATTTGATGTCTTTGAAGCTGAGGCAGCTTCGCATCGAGCTTCTCTATCGCATCACGCCATTCTTTTTCGGGGACCGCGTGAAAGAGATTTTTGTGTCTCTTTGGAAGTTCAGCCGCATAAACCTGAAGGTCTTCGTGCCACTGTTGTGCGGTGAGGACGGGTTGCGAGATCGCCTGTGCCTGCGCGAATACCGCGATCCCCATAAACAAGGATGCTCCGGTCATGCCTTCTCCGAGATCAAGGTGTCAATCGATTGACATAGTGTCAATGCATTGACAGACCCGAGCCGGAAAGGGTTCGGTTTTGACATCCGGACCCCAATGAGGGCGTCAGTTCATGTACATCCTGAAACGCACGGCTTTGTCGGCTTTCACCAAACTCTTCACTATCGACGGGGCAATGTTCAGCTGCAGCGGATTCAATATTGTCGGCAGGTATTTCCGCACGTGAAGCCGCGTGTACTCCCAGGCGTCGTCGATCGCCTTCTCCTGAATCTTCAGAGCTGCCTTCGCGTCGTACCTCTCCGGCAACGCAGCAAGCGTCTCTGCAAGCGGAGTCCAGATCGAATCCATCCCCGCCGAATAATCCCTGTGCGCAATCTCGATCGCTTCGGTTTGCTCACGTGATAAAAGCAGCGAATCACTCTCGTCGATCAGGATCTTATACGGATCGGGGACGCTGCGCGCATAACGACGCTTCAAGTCAGTAACGGTCAACCTCGGTCCCGGATGACCATCGCGCCCTGGTCTCAATGATCGCTGAAGCTGCTGAGTCGGTAGGCTCTTCCCCAGATCGACACTCAAGTCGATAGTGATTCCAAACGGTGAAGGATTAAACGACCGGTTCCGCCTCGTCGATCCGAACTCGGGGTTTACCTCGTACCTGAACGATGACTGGCCGTCGAACCCGTTCACCCGAAGCAGTGTCGGATCGGGCAGCGCCACGACACCCCAGCCATGAAGATTCTTCGATCCGTGCATCAGCTGGTCGATGCCGCCCAATGGGTTGGAGAAAACCACGTGAAGCCGGCCGCGATTCTTCAACAAAGGCAGCGTACGATACGTCGACATTTCCGCATTGAGAGTTGCCGTCCACGGACCGTTGCACGAGTTGCGACGAGCCGGCGACCCGACCTGCCGTTCGAGGCATTTCCTCACGCGTGGTGAAGCGCCCTGCATGAGGTCGTGCATTCCCACCGCAACTGGGTCTCCCGACATGGACGGGGTGAAGATGAACGCTCGATCGTTGCTGCGACCATCTCCGTTGACATCCCCCGCAATAACCGGAGTGAATGGAAGGCCGGATTGAATGTGCCCATACATGGTCAGCGAGAATCCACGCGACATGACGCCGCCCTGCAGCCGGATTTGATGGCGTGCATCAAAGTTTGACCGTGCTGTCTCTGCCTGCCGTGGATCCATAAACGTCGATGACGAGAACCCATTGCCTGTGTACGAAGTCGACGATATCGCGTACGACCCAGCGAGGAACGATCGCGACAGACCACCACTGAAAACTGGCAGCACACTCAACGTGATCTGCCTGGCTCGAGTACGTGCTGTCGATTGATTGGCCGTTACCGACCCGTAGCTGTCATCGATCCGCGCGGGCTGCGTGGCAATACTTCCTGTTCGCGTATCGATGAAGGCCGGTGGCACATACACCGGACGGCCATCAGCGGATATGAAACGCACATCTCCCGAAAAGTTGCGATCGAACAACTCGCTCATCGATCGACCGAGCGAGTACGTTCCCTGCACGGTGTAAAAGAGGATCTTGTATTGCGATGTATAAGAGAGGTTCCCACGCCAGCTCTTCGCTGCAGTGAACCTCCTGTCGAAAAACTCAACGCGCGATCTTGAATCGGCAAACTGATCATTTGAGCCGAGTGCACATTCACTCGGGGCATCGGCTCCGGATTGATATGAGCTCCAGTCCGGCACGGGGGCTGACGTGCCAATACAGCGGAGCTCGATACTGCCATCATCGAGACCTGTGTAAGATCGCGGACCAGTAAGCAAAGTAGCCGGAAGAATGTCACGGAATTCGCCAATACCGCCGCGGATTGTTCGAGCTGTCGATCTGTAAAAATTGCCGAACGTATTGTACTGCTGCATATCCGATCCCGATTTGCGAGTCCACGAGAACCCAACACGGGGACTCACGTGAATCGTGTTGGGAACGGCGTCGTTTCTCACGCCAATCGATTCGAGAAGATCTTCATTGAGGCGGGGTGAATCGAGAAAATGATTTCCCTCCAGTCGCGCACCGTACAGCAAACGGAAGTTGGGCTTCACGCGCCACGAGTCACTGGCCGAGAAGAAACCATTCCACACAGATGCGCTCTGACGCGGCTCGAAGAGTGTCCTCGTAAATGACGCCGGCCTGCTGTTCTGAAAGTCCTCGACCGAATTGAATACGAAGGTGCCAAGTGAATTGTCAGAGCCGCTCGATGTCAGCGCATCGATCCGGCTGGTCGCCGTAAACCGCAGGTAATGTTTAGTAGATCGAGGAGCCCACAGCTCCAGGCGCGCTCGCGTCTCCCAGATCCGCGTCAAGTCACTGGACCCACGACCTCCCGTTCCGCCGAATGCAATGGCAGTGAACAGACTGTCCGTCTCCTGCTCCGACTGCGCGCGAACGATGCCGAGCGGCATCTCCGATATCGGATCCCGCGATATTCGATTAGCGGAAATAGTGGATCGAACCTCGAGAAGATATTTCTCATTCAGGAAAGACGAGTATCCAAGCTGTACCCCGCCAGACAACGATTCCTGAGTTTCAGCGGTGCCCGCTGCCGACGTCGGCATGATCAATGGAGGTGTCGAAGAAAAATTTCCAAGACCGGTCAGTGACCAGCTTGTGCGCGCATCCTTGAATGTCACCCAGTCAAACGGGGCGCGATCGACACGGCCGAGAAACGAGAGGGACTGCTCTGATCGACTCATTCCGGAGCGTGTGATCGACGGGATCCCGAACGCGGCGAGTTGGCTGCGCAGTGTCGAAGCAATCGCCGGAGAAACGCCCGCACCTCTGAGCTCTGTCAGATTCGCATCGTCGAATGGTGAAGACGATACGGTGCGCACTCTTCCCTGCACGCCAAGATTGTACATCATGAGGTCGCGATGAAACGCTCCCGTCGCACCGAGCCCGGTGTCGATGCTCGTGAACTCGTTGTCGATCCCGTTCGCCGAACGCTGGCTTGATTGAAGCGCCGGCATATTCAGCGTCACGTGTGAGTTTACGTTCGTGAACAGGTTGCCCGGACTCGCATCGATAGTTGTCTCGGCACCGGAAAACCATCCCCGCGACGGGTCGAATGTCGATGTCGATACAGCCGTGCGCGCCTGAAGATCACGCGGGATCGACGCGCCGGCGAACGACATCCCGTCCAGCGTTGCCGAGTTTGACGATGATGACATTCCAAGCGCTGAAAAGCCGACACCGGTTGCGGTCATGCCCGGCGCTCTGAGCCCGATGGAGCTGAGGTTGCCGACCTGATCCGGAGTGAACATGCCGTTGACGCCATCGGTCATCGTGCCGGCCTCGCCTGTACCGAGATTGAATCCGTATGTACGCGATGGCTTCGGTCGTTCGGATTCCACCTTCACGGTTTCGAGCTGTTGAACTGCCGATGCAAGCTTGACCGTGATGCCTGTGAACGACGCGCCAGCGGCGCGTGTCAAGCGGATCCGCGTTGCGCGATAACCCGTGGCAGAGACGTGCACCAGATAATCGCCTGTGCCTTCAGCGAAGATGATCCGGAAGTGTCCTTCTGAGTCTGTCGTTGTCTGAAGGAATAGCCGGTCGGGCGCGCGCGTTGCGGTGACCGTCGCACCAGTTATGACAGCACCGCTATCGGAAACGACTCGGCCGCTCAATGTATCAGGGCGCTCCTGCACTGATATCGCACCGGTCACCGACAGAGCGCAGGCAATGAGAGCGATCACGTGTTTCGTCTAATGAAAATTGTACAGTAGTATGTAGGTCTCTGGCCCACCCGAACAGAGCGAGAACGGAGATTACGACAGCGGTACAATATTCGCAGCGATTCCCGCGAATACCTCAAGCCAACAAGGAGCAGGCATGGCAGGCATCATCGATCTCATCAGGCAGCAAATCACACCCGAGACAATCAACCAGATCAGCAGCGAGATCGGTGAAGATCCCGCAAAGACTCGGCAGGCAATCGACGCATCGGTCCCGCTCCTCGCAGGCGCAGTGTCGACCCAGGTCCCCGATGCTGCACAGGCAACCGGAGATCCCGCCGCACAACCCGCAATGTTCGGCGGACTCGGCGACATGATAACGGGAGCTGGAGGTGCCGGCGGCGCAGGCGGAATCGGCGGTGCAATTGGCGGAATGCTCGGCGGCGGAGCGGCCGGGGGAATCCTCGACAGCATACTTGGTGGCAGTCACGCATCAGTCCAGAACGACGTCTCCAAGGCAAGCGGTATCCAGCCGCAGAAAGTGATGCGGATTCTCACCATGCTCGCGCCGATTGTACTCGCCGCATATTCGAAACACCGTCAGAGCAGCGCACCATCGACCGGCAACACGACTCAGCCGGGAGGCGGCGTGTTCGGAGATATCATCGATCGCATCACCTGACGATGCGACACAACGAGGGCTGATATAGTAGCAAATAGGTACTATACCAGCCCTCGTATGCGCGTTCATGCGAACAGCACCACTGACCACGCCATAAAGCGGTAGGTTTGAGGGTGACCTTTTCAAAATTCGAGCTCGACGCAAGCCTCCTGAAGGGAATTCGGGAAATGGGCTTCGTGCGTCCGACCCCTATTCAGGCCGACGCGATACCGCCGGCCATGGAGGGCAAAGACCTCCTCGCGTGCGCATCCACCGGAAGCGGCAAGACTGCCGCGTTCATCCTTCCCATTCTCGACAAGATCATATCGAAACCGCGCAGAACGACGCGCGCACTCGTGATCACCCCCACGCGCGAGCTTGCCGCACAGATTGTGGAGCAGCTCGACCTGATGGCAGTACACACTCCGGTGACTTCCGCAGTGATTATCGGCGGTGTCGGAATGGGACCGCAGGAGCACGCATTCAGAAGCGGCGCCGATGTCCTCGTCGCAACACCGGGACGGCTGCTCGATCACATGAAGTCGTCCTATGCAAAGCTCGACAAGATCGAGTTTCTCGTGCTCGACGAAGCAGACCGTATGCTCGACATGGGATTTCTTCCCGACATTCGCCGAATTCTCAAGGCGCTTCCAGCGAAACGGCAAACGTTGTTCTTCAGCGCTACCATGCCGCCGCCGATTGCACAGCTCGCGTCGGAGATGTTGAGAAACCCGACGATGATCAATCTCAAGCGCACGTCGATGCCGGCAGCAGGAATAACTCAAGCGTTGTATCCGGTTCCACAGGAGCTCAAGTCAGCACTTTTTCTAGAGCTACTCAAACGCGGCGACATGAAAGAGGCGCTGGTCTTCACGCGCACCAAGCACCGCGCGAATCGTCTCGCGGAATACCTCGCGAAGAACGGCGTCAAATCAGAGCGCATCCACGGCAACCGCTCACAGAACCAGCGCACTGAAGCGCTCGCAGGATTCAAGTCCGGCAAATACCGCGTACTCGTCGCAACAGATATTGCTGCTCGCGGCATCGACGTCGCTGAGCTCGGACACGTGGTCAACTTCGACGTGCCGCCCGCGCCGCACGATTACATCCACAGAGTTGGACGAACCGGCCGCGCAGATGCATCAGGCGACGCATTCACGTTCTTCTCCCCGCAGGAAGCCGGCGAGATCGAGGCGATCGAGCGCGCCATCAAGAAAAAGCTTCCACGCGTAATTGTCTCCGGCTTCGACTACTCGGCAAAACCGCAGCAGCGGCTCGAAGTTCCTCTCGCTGACAGGATTGCAGCGATCAGGAAAAAGAAAGCCGAAGATCGTGCGCGAGGGAAAGCCAGGGCCGAGCGAGCGAAGGCCGATGGCCCTTATCGCACAGTGGCATCACCGCAAAAGTCAGACAGCACACGGCGAAGACGAAGGCGTAGGTAGGATCAGTCCGCAGTTTATATATCGCCGTGTCTGGCGAGTGAGCGTCGAATTCCGCAGCTTATGAATCTCGACGCGTCAAACCAGAGAGGATCATACAGTGCGCCTCGCCCCCAGAATTCTTCCTGCCGCACTCGCTGCATTCACAGCGTGCGCCACTCCGGCAGCGACCACAACTCCCGTAACCGCGCCTCAGCCAGTCGCGGCAGCCATTGACAGCATTTCGATTCGCGCCCTCGTCGGCCAGCTCGAGCTCGAGAAATACAAAGCGACGATCAAAGGCCTGACTCAGTTCGGCGATCGCCGTCAGGGAACCGCACGCAATCGCGCGGCAGTCGACTGGATCGAAGCGCAGCTCAAAAGCTACGGCTGCACCAATACCGAGCGGATCACCTACGACTATCAGGGCGATACCGTGCGACGTGCAGCACCCGTTCGAGGACGGATCCCGACAAGCGCACCAGGCGGCGCCAGGCTCCGCGGCAATCTCGCACCGATTGGAGTCAACAGTGATTCACTCGCGCAGCCGGATCCAAAACTGCGCGCACTCAACACCGAGCAATCATCGCCGGGCGAGCGCCAGGAGGTGTACTGTACAAAGATTGGTACCACTCACCCTGACGAGATGTACATCGTCGGCGGCCACATGGATGGAATTGGCTGGGGTGAGGCGGCAAATGACGATGGATCAGGGACAGCGCTCGTGATGGAGCTCGCGCGCGTGTTCAGCGCACCGAATGTCAAAACCGATCGCTCGATTCGATTCATCCTGTGGAACAACGAAGAGACGGGACTCAACGGAGCAAGAGCCTACGTGGCGCAGCGACAGTCGCTGCAAGGCAAGGAAAATCCAGCCGGCTCCGGCAAGTATCCCGAACCCCGATGGCTCGGCATGATTCAACACGACATGATGATGTTCGATCACGGAATGCCGCGCGCCGATCGAACGCTCAGCCCCGAGCAGCGCCCGGAAGCGGATGTGAACATCGAGTTCCAGAGCAATTCCAAATTGGCGGATGAATCGCAGAAGCTCGCGTGGTTCTTCCAGAACGCGAACGAGAAGTTCGCGACTGATTATCCCGCGACCGTCGGACGTCACATGACGAATACGGATTCCACACCGTTCATGGACATCGTTCCATCGATCAGTATGCGCGAGAACGAGCGTGGCGCACACATCGGCGCGGGATGGAACCCCAACTGGCACCAGCCCACCGACATGTTCTCTACATATAGCGACAAGGATTTCCGGCTTGGGCTGAATGCTGCACAGACTACTCTTGCGGCAATTGCGCAGCTTACTGGAGCGAAGGTCGTCACAGGCCAATAGTAGCGTATTGCTACTATTGGCGGTTCGCCAACCGGTCGGTCAGCGGCCCCAGTATCGATCAGCAAACGACTTGATAATGCCCGCCGGTATCAGTGAGCCGTCATCGTCGTTCGCAAAGAACATGAGTCCGTCAATTTCATAGCGGAAATCAATCGCGGTCTGCTCCAGCTGCTGAGAGCAGCCCGCGTAATCCGTCATCGAGTTGTAGCTGTACCAGGGGTCGACGTAATCGAGGGTCGCAAGAATCTTCGGACCTCCCGAAAGTGAGAGCTTGCTCGCCAGATTGTCGCTATAGGGACGCGTCTTCACCGTGACACAGAATCCGGAAGCGATAAGGTAGTCGAAGCTTTTGTATCCGCCGAGTGGGAAGCTGAACGTCTGACGCTCGACTTGAATGTTGTTGTATGAATCGAACCACATGAGCTCGCGCGGCTGAAGCATCCTTTTCGAGTACTCCAGGAAATTCTGGATTGCCAGGGACTCCTCTACCGAAAACCCGACACCATCGCCATCGTGCCACCGGCCGCGTGTGCCGAGCTGGTTGTCGAACATCATCCCGTCGAATCCAAGATCGCGGGTATATGCGGCAACCTGGTCGGCGAGAAACTCACCGCATTCAGTTCCTTCGGGAATTCCGGCCGGCGCTGAGGCAAATGTCCGGTGATCGGCGGAGAGTCTCCCGCGAATGTCGAACATCCCCCATTGATTCGCTGTGCATTCAGGATGGTGCACGTACTTGAAGTTGTTGACGAGCGTGAACTCGCTTCCCGAATCGATCTGGTCGTAAATCTTGAGGCGAATCCCGCTCGTGACCGCAGCGCTCGTGAACGCAGCGATTATATGTGCCACCTGATTGTAGTCGAGCTCCGCATCGAACACGGGAACGAAGTCGGTTGTGCGGGCCCATTCGATCTTTTCGTCCCAGGAGCTCATGCCGCGATATTCGAGAATGTGATCGCTGTTGCCGACGGAGAAGATGACAATCGTCTCATATGCACGCGATGTCAGCGGGCGATAGTTCTCGAGGAATCGCGCAATGTCTGCTTCGGGGTGATCGAAATCCGAGATGAACTTCGGCGTCGCCATAAGGACGACGCTTTGCGGATGCATCCGGTCGGCGGGGTCGGTCGGCGTATAACAACCCATTGCTGTCACGGCAACGAGAAGCCACCAGGGAAATGCCCGATTCAGGGGATTGGCCACGCCTATACTATAGTATAGACGAGCGATCCGTCCACAACGCGTGCGGGTGGAGCAATCTTGTGGATATCAGAGTGTGACTCGTCCCTGATGTGAATGACGTTCATGCCTAGCGAGACGAGCACGTCGCTGATTATCCGCCGATGGCATCGCCACCACAACACCTCGGCGCACATGATCGCCGTCTTCAATCCTCCGGATAGCATCAGCAGCTCATACAGGCCTTGGCTGAACTCATCGGTCATGATGTGCTCGGCATATGCGCGAAATGCCGGATGCTTCCATGCGGAATCGGCCGCGTCCGATACGGCGCGTCTTCTCCCGCCGAGCGCGGGAATCCAGCGGTAATCGATTCCCGCCTCGGGAAGTGATTTCTCGAGCGACTGTTCTGAGAATTGCGGCAGCCGGCGCGAGCCGGGGTATCGCCTTACATCGGCAACGAGCTCTATATCGTATGATTTGAGCGCGTGGATCAGCTCATCGATCGATCTTGTCGAATGCCCGATGGTCCAGACTGTATTCATGGCGGTTGTATCATATCTTCCAGCGGCAGTATTTGCCCGCAACTGCTCGTTAACGGAGAGATTCGCATGCGCTCGTTGATTGCTCTCGCATTCCTCTCGATCATGGTGACGGGTTCTGCATCGCATGCGCAACCCTCGCGCACGCAGATAGTGATGCTCGGAACCGGCACGCCGATTCCCGACCCCGATCGGGTGGGATCCGGCGTCGCGATCATAGTTGATTCAGTCGCATATCTCTTCGATGCGGGTGCCGGCGTTGTGCGCCGCGCCGCAGCGGCAGGTCGCAGCGGAGTCAAGGCCTTTGCGCCCTCACTTCCCAATGGTCAGGCATCGCCGCGATTCAATCGCGTATTTCTCACTCATCTTCACTCCGACCATACGCTCGGCCTCGCTGACGTGATTTTCACGCCCTGGATTCAGGGGCGAGTGACACCTCTCGATGTCTATGGGCCGCCTGGTACAAAGAAGCTGGTGAGCGGCATTCTCGACGCATATGCTGAGGATGTCCAGGAGCGCCTTCACGCATCCGGTGGACCTCCGGCGAATGGGTGGAACGCGATCGTGCACGAAATCGGCGAGGGAGTGGTGTTCAGCGATTCGCGAGTTACCGTGAAGGCGTTCGCTGTGCCGCACGCCGACTGGAAGCATGCGTTCGGCTATCGGATTCAAACTCCGGATCGTACGATCGTATTGAGTGGTGACGATCGGCCCAACGACGCGATCGCGAGAGAGTGCAACGGATGCGACGTGCTGATACACGAAGTCTATTCTGATGCGGGGTTCGCGACTCTCCCCGCGATCAGAAAGACATATCATTCACGTGCGCACACATCCGCGACTCAGCTCGGAGATATTGCGACCGCCGCGAAACCGAAGCTGCTCGTTCTCTATCATCAGCTCTTTTTCGGATCATCCGATGAGACGCTGCTGAAGGAGGTGCGCTCGCGCTTCAGTGGACGCGTAGTGTCTGCGAAAGACCTCGACGTGTATTGATTCTACGCGCAGCGGTCAGCCCGCACTCTCCTCCGCTTCCTCCCCGTGCTCGACGATGTCTCCTTTCGTGAAAAGAATTCCCTCGAGAGTCTCGCGAAACACCGGCTTCTGGCGAAGGATGAATTCCAGGTCCATGCCGAAATGCTTGAACTCCTCGTTCTGCGCATTCTGCATTATCGCCCTGGCTTTCGAATCCTTCTCGACTGAAATGCGCTGCTCGTACCAGTTGATCGCCTCCGCTTCTTCGATCAGCGATGTAATCATGCGCGCGAGCGTGCGCGTCTTCTGCGAAAGCTCTTCAGGCGGCTCGTGATATTGTTCTGTCGGCATCGATGTATGATGGTTTCCTATGACCGCACGTTCTTGTTGAAGAACGCGAGCGTTCTCTGCCACGCGAGCTTTGCGGCAGCTTCATCGTAGCGCGGCGTTGTATCGTTGTTAAACCCGTGCTGAGTTCCCGGATATAAAAATCGCTCGTACTTCACATTCGCTGCCTTGAGCGCTTCCTCAAACGCCGGCCAGCTCGCGTTGATACGCGGATCGTTTTCAGCCGACTGAATCATCAGCGGCGCCTTGATCTTCGGCACATCCTGGAGCTCAGGAGATGATCCGTAGAACGGAACGCCGGCTGCGAGATCATTCCCCATCTGCGTGGCAAGGAAATTCACCATGCCGCCGCCGTAGCAGAATCCGACGGCGCCGATTTTACCTGTCGCCTGTGGCTGTGACTTTAGAAACGCAGCTGCAGCAATGAAATCTTCCTTGGTCTTTGCCTGATCGAGCTGCGAAAACATCTCGCGCGCCTTGTCTTCGTTGCCCGGATATCCACCAATCGGAAAAAGCGCATCCGGCGCGAATGCGATGAAGTTCTCGAGCGCTAGCCTGCGCGTCACATCCTCGATGTGAGGATTCAATCCACGGTTCTCGTGGATTACGAGAATGCCCGGAAGCTTGCCGGTGGCCTTCGCGGGACGCACGAGATATCCGCGCATCTTCCCATATCCTTTCGGCGACTCGTACTCCTTGTATTCCGCCACAATCCGGGGGTCCTGCGGATTCACCACCTGCGCCTCGAGGAATTTCGGGCTGAGCTGCTCGAGGAGCATGGCGGCGGTCACACCGCCTACTGCGAACTTCGCGGCCTTGTCGAGAAATGCCCGCCTGTCGATTCCACCATGTACGTAGGCGTCAAAAAGAACGAGCAGCTCCTGGTCGAAATCGTGCGCGGTTTTTCTTTCCATCTGATCCAATCCTCTGAGCGGGTGAACGTACCTGAAAATTGCATGTATATTCGCGGCGTGGCGAGCCGACGATTCCCATGGACAACCTGGTCCAACGAACGACTCCTTCAGCTTCGCATCAAGGACCTCGGTCTCACCATCGAGGGCACCTGGCTGGAGCCGCGCATCGATGCGCTCTATGACACACTCGAGCGCCGCGGTTTTCGACTCCGCCCCCACATCTGGCTCTCCGAGGAATGGTTCTCACCACTCGGCGTACCCGGATTCGCGATTCCATTCTACCTCGCGCACCCACGGCTCATTCGACTGGAGCGAAGCCAGATGCTCGATGTCGAAGGCGGAACCCGCGATGAGTTCATGCGAATCATGCGGCACGAAACCGGCCACGCTGTTCAACACGCCTATCAGCTGCAGCGCCGACGCGAATGGCAGCGCCTGTTCGGCAGGTCATCCAAACGCTATCCCGAATATTATCGGCCGAATCCTGCGAGCAAGCGGTACGTACAGCACCTGCGCCTGTGGTATGCGCAAAGCCATCCCGATGAAGATTTCGCGGAGACGTTTGCTGTGTGGCTGAGGCCGCGGGGTGAGTGGCGAAAGCGTTACGCGGGCTGGCCGGCGCTTCGCAAGCTCGAGTACGTCGATGAATTGATGAGCGAGATAGCGGACACCCGCCCGCTCGTAAGATCGAAGGAGCGCATGGAACCGGTGAACAGGATCACCAAGACTCTCGCTCAGCACTATGCCGAGCGTAAGGCGAAGTACACCGAGGGATTGCCGGATATATATGATCGCGACCTGCGTCGCATCTTCTCGGATTCGCCGGGCCATCGCAACCAGCCGCTCGCATCGGCGTTTCTGCGGCGCAACCGAACGGAGATCCGTCGAATGGTTGCAAAATGGACAGGTGAGTATGAGTTCGCGCTCGACGTCGTGCTTGGACAGATGATACGCCGCTCGCGAGAGCTGAGACTTCGAGCAGTGGGCGGAGACCGTCAGCTGCGAATAGACTTCGCAGTGCTTCTCACCATGCAGACGATGCACACTTTATACAGCGAACGACGCCGCGACTGGATAGCGCTATGAAAAAGCTTCGCGTGCTGGTGCTCATGCATCCAGACCATGTTCCGCCTGATTCGATAGACGATCTCTCGCCGCAGGAAGCACTTGCTCTCAAGGCGGAATACGACATCGTGCAGTGCCTTCGCAAGCTCGGTCACGAGCCGCGAGCGCTTGGAGTGCAGGATGAATTCCTCCCGATTCGTGATGCAGTGGAGGAGTTCAAGCCCGATGTGGTGTTCAATCTTCTCGAGGAGTTCCACAGCAACATGCTCTTCGACCAGAATGTCGTGAGCCTGCTCGAGCTGCTGCGCGTTCCCTATACCGGCTGCAATCCGCGCGGACTCGTTCTCGCGCGCAGTAAGTCGCTCGGCAAGAAGCTTCTCGCCTATCACCGCATCCCAGTTCCTGATTTTCTCGTCATTCCGCGCGGACATCGCACGCGGCGTCCAAAGAAGCTCGAATTCCCGCTGATCGTGAAAAGCCTGCTGGAGCATTCTTCATTCGGAATAGCGCAGGCATCGCTAGTAAAGGATGACGAAGAGCTGGCTGAGCGAGTTGCATTCGTGCATGACAGCGTTGGGACTGATGCGATTGCTGAGCAGTTCATAGAGGGGCGCGAGATCTATGTTGGTGTTCTCGGCAACGATCGATTAGTGGCGCTGCCGCCGATCGAGCTTGTATTTGAGAAGATGCCTGCCAATGCCCCGCTCATTGCGACAGCGAAGGTCAAGCACGATGTGGCGTATCAGCAAAAACGTGGCATTGCTCTCAAGGCGGCCGAGGGGATCGGGCCGGAAGTTATGGAAAGAATCGCGCGGCTTGCCAAGCGCATTTATAAAACGCTGGAGCTCGAAGGCTACGCACGAATCGATTTCAGGTTGAGCGCATCCAACGTCCCGTATTTTCTGGATGCGAATCCCAATCCCGATATCTCGGATGGTGAAGAGCTCGCATCAGCAGCAGCATTGATCGGGATGAACTATGGGGATCTCATCTCGAGAATATTGAGCCTGGCAATCAAGCGCGGAGCAAGCGGCGCAGCATAGATGGCAGGCGCGATCTCAGTCGACGATCTTCCAGAACGAATCCTTGCGCGTGATTTTGCCATCCACGAATTCCAGCAGATCTATCCCGCGCACTTCGAGACGTTTGCCTGAAGTGGCGGTGCCGGTGAGCGTCCATTCCGAGACACCGAAATTTCCGCATGCCCAGTGCTGGTCGTCGCCGTAGTGCACGTCGGGAATTCCTTCGAAGCGCTTTGCGAGACCTGCACGCACATCGTGTTTGCCTGAATAGAAGTCTCCTCTCGGCGCGTCTCCTCTCGGCGCGGCTCCTCGCGGCATGTAGAAAATGCAGTCGTCTGCGAAGTACTCCATGATCGCGTCGAGATCATGACGGTTGAATGCGTCGAGGAATCCTTGCATCAGCTCTACAGTTGCCTGGTTCTGCATCGCATCCTCCATTGTTTGTCAGGCTGGCCTGCCACTATTACCATCGCCCAAACGCGTTCAGACCTTCGGCCACCGAAAGCGCACGGCAACGTTGGCCATGAATCCTTCGAGCGGAGCCCACACGTCAGTGGTCCACCGTCCGCCGACAGTCTGAGCGGGGCGCACCAGGGACTGATACCGCGTCATGCGCACATCGAAAAGATTTTCGAAGTTCGCAACGATCTCCACTGGCCCGAGCTGCCGCATCGCAATTGCCATGGCATAGACATAAGGCTTTGAGCGGCTGCGATAAGGATTATCATCGAGCACCTGCGATCCATAATAGATCCCCTCGATGCCGGCGCGGTAGACTCCGGGCTTCTCCAGCATCAGATCAGCACCAACGCGGTGACGGTTGAGAAGCTGCATCTGTTCACGACGTCCCGTTTCAGCATTCGTCATCGAGCCACGCGCATAACCATATGTCAGGAGAAACTTGTGCGCACCAAAGCGCCAGATTGCGGCCGCCTCAGCTCCACCGATTCGCGTTGTACCCTCGGCATTGCGAAGAATCCCTGAATGCGCGGCATTGTTCAGGTCGACGAGTTGAATTGCATCCTGAATGAATGACCCGTAGCCAGTCAACAAAATTTCTGCATTCAGCAGGCGGCCATTCACATCGAGCATTACACCCCGGCTTCGCTCCGCATCCAGCGTGCTCGTTTCGATCGCCCGGAGTCCGATGGCTTCGATTTCCTCGGTCATCGATGCGGGCGGCGCGAACCCGGTGCCACCGCTCACTCTCACGGACCATTCATCAATCGGACGCAGGAGCAGAGCTACACGCTCAGTCAGCTCGAGATTCGTTTCAGGATGATAATCACCGCGAACGCTCGCCGAGAGTGTAACCGGTCCGATGTCACGATCGATGGTTGTGAACAAGCCGGGCGTTACCCAGTCGTGATCGAAAACGGCATTGAGATCGTTGTGGTAGGAGTCCGACTGCACGGCTGCGCCAAGCACGATCGCGCTCCGCTCCGACTTCATCACGCGCGTAAGCTCGGCGAATCCGGTAGAGATTCTATCTCTTTCAATTGGCGCGGTGCCAAATCGACGCTCTCGCCCGTTAGTAGATCCCGCAACCCTGACAGAAAGATTTCCTGAATCTGCCTGCGGAAGACGAAGTGCCATACCTGCATCGACGCGGCGTCCGGTCAATCCCTCACGAAATGGCGCCCCATTCGGCGCCACTGCGCTGCCCAGCGTCCCTCCCTGCCGATCGTCATAGCCATAGCCGGCAGTCACGAATAACGAGCGACCATGTGTATCATTGAACGAGTACCGCGGGCGCACACCCCAGCGTCGTGCGCGCGGCTGATCGCTCCATCCGTCATCATCGGGATCTGCGGCGCTCTGTATTGTGCCTGACATCAGCAGCGATACACCCGACTTATCGTTGAAGCGCCGGCTCAACCATGTTGCAGCATCGGTGACACCCATCGTGCGGCGATTGATGAGGGCTTCGTTCCGGCCGCTTGGTTGTTTTGATACGAGATTGATCACGCCACCGAGCGCCTGTCCGCCATACAGGGCGGATGCTGCGCCCTTGATGATCTCGACGCGGCTGAGATCGACAGGAGAAATATCGAGCGGGCCGAGTGCGCTCGCTGCTCCACCGTAGAGAGGAAGACCGTCTGCCAGCATTGCCGTGTACTGACCCGGCAATCCAAGAATTCGCACGCTGCCGGTGCCAAGAGTGGGCGATGCCTGCTGCACCCGCAGGCCCGGCGTCTCATTCAACAGCATCGTGATACCGCTCGGCGCCATGAGGGTGTTCTCGTCGACTTCCATCTCGTCGACAACTTCGACGCGCAGTGGCGTGTCGCCCGCGAGACGCTCAGTCCGCGTTGCAGTGACGACGACGTCTTCCATCGTCGCCATCATGTCTTCCATTGCAATGTCGATCGTCACTGCGATCGTGCTGTCCGCGATAACGACAACGGATACGCGCTTCGGTGTAAATCCGATCCGTGTCAGCGTGAGCGTGCGCGGCCCAGCAGGGAGTACGAGGCGAGCGCGGCCGGTCGAGTCTGTCGTTGCTGTTTTGGATTCGGAGCGAACTACAAATCCATCGAGCATTCCCATCGACTCACGGACCGTGACTTCAACCGCACCGGAATCCGGCTGCTGAGCCGGGAGCTGCGTCGCCGCCAGCGCAGCAAAGGAAAGCGAAATGAGCAGCGAGCGAATCAGTTTGGGCACTACCAAAGATACTACCGGCCCACTTAGTCGATAATAGTAGCGTTATGCTACTTAATCGCTGTCGGCCAAACCCTTACCGTATGATCCAACGCACTCGATGCGATTGACTCTCCGCCGTGAGAGAAGCTGACACCAGTCACGCTCATCGAATGGCCCTCGAGCACACGCAGTGGTTTTTCCGATGCACCATCTGCCGAGATCTGCCAGAGTTGAATTCGGCGATCTCCTCCCGCAGTGGCGAGCACACGATTGTCGGGCGAGAAGGCGACAGCAGTCACAGGCATTGATGCCTCAATCGTCGATGCGCCCTTAGGCCCCTGAATTCTCTTCTCCTCGTTGGTCGCGAGCCTGGACTTGAGCTCGGCTGATGGAACGGAAAAGAGCCGGCCCCCGCCAGTGTATTCACCTGACGCGAGCCAGTGCCCATCGTTCGAGAAAGCGACATCACCCTGAGCAAAGCCGCGCGGCGTCGCAACTCGAGCGCCTGATGCTGCATCCCAGAGAGCGAGCGGCAGTCCGGATGCGATGTAGCGGCCGTCGTGCGAGACTGCGACCGCAAATATTTCCTGACCTGCCTTGATCTCCTTTTCGATACGCCCTGATGTAACGTCGACGACGCGGACTCTTCCATCCGAGCTTCCGATCACCAGCTGCTTGTCGCTCGCAAACGTCACCGATAGCGATCTGAGCGCTGGCACATCGATCTGCCGAACGCGCGCGCCGGTGGCCGCGTTCCAGACCGTGACGCTTCGACCATCTCCGGCAGCCGAGACAAGCTTTCCATCCGGCGATACAGCAACGTCGTACAACTCGGCGCCATAGCTCAGCGTTCGAACAGATCTTCCCTGCGGCCACGACCACAGGCGCACTGTTCCATCGAGTGAGGACGATACAAGCCACTTGTCATCAGGAGAAAAACGCACCGCCGTTACACCGGCGGAATGTCCACGCAATATGACCGGTTCGTCTGAAGGCTTATTCCAGGCCGCTCCAACAGATGCAACCGCCGCCACTATATAAAGAGTTCTCATCGTGCCGTATCAGGAATCGCAGTCATTTTTCCACCGCCATGAAGACGGATGAATGCTCCGTCGCGCTGATTGATTCCGAGCAGGCCGTAGCCGCCGAGTCCGTTATCGACGGAGATGTGTGCTTCGCCACGGTCTTCAACGCCGATATGCACTGCGGCGCGCATCATCTCGTCGAGCGTGAGAGCTGCGCCGCGGCTTTCGTCGCCCGTTACATATCCGCCGCGTTCATTGCCTTCGCCATCGTAGATGATGATGCCGGAGACCGCGCCACCGCGATTGAATCTCTTGCCGAGCATGATCGGGTCGGGGAGAGGCGCAGCGATGCGAACGCGCGGTGTGCCCATGCTGTCGACGATGACGAGCTCGCGGAGGATGAGCACCGAATCATTTCTGCTTGTTGCATTGTCCGTGACTGCAGCGAATCCGGGCGTCGGGATGCCGTCCGTAAGCGCTGCTGTCAGCGCCAGCGCAGCGAATGCAATCGTCATCACCCGATTACGTCTGACGCGACGCTCGAGTGTCTGCAACGAAACCTGCATCTCCGCGAGATGGTCGTCCTGTGTCATGTAATCTGCACCGCCGTTGCTGTGTGAGCTGGACTCATGCCGGATCGTGCGGATTTCCATTCGCGGATGCCCAGCAGCAGTGACGCTGTGCAAAGCAAGACCGCGACAAGTGTGCTGAGAGCAACGAATGGAATGGCGAGACCTTGTTCTGCAGTGGTCGCGAGCACCATGTCGCCTAGCGACTGTACCGGCTCCGGGCTGATTTCAGAATCGAGATCGCGGATTGTGGATTTCACGACGCTGCCGATGCTGGTAGCGTCAGCATCAGATGTACGGACGACGACGCGCATATTTGTAATCGGCGGCCATCCGTTCCACCCGTCAGTTGGAGCTAGCGGCACATAGATGTCTTGAGCTGCGGCCTTATTGAGTCCTCGGGATTTCAGATCATTGGCGACGCCGACAACCCTGTACGGCCGGGACGAAGGTCCCAGTCTCAATGTTCTTCCGATCGGATCAAGACCCGGCCATTCACGCGATGCAAACGATCGGCTGACAACGACTGCGGGCTCGTCGAGCGTTAGCGGCTCACGCCCCTGAATCGTTGCGCCGAGTGCGTGGAGGTATCCCGGGCCGACGAAGTAGACCGGAATACATCGGCTCGATGCATTCGAATCGACGGTTACAGCGGAGCATCCATCGAATCCCTGAAGCGGTAATACGTTCGCGACGCCAACCGCCACTACGTGCTTCTCGCTACGCAGGTTGGTTGTGAGCTTGTCGTAGAAGTTCGCGACTGCGTCATGCGACGAATATTTCTCCGCCGGAAGTTGCAGCGAGGTCACGATCGCATTTTCAGCATTGAATCCCGGAGAGATTGCTCTCAGATCATTCACGTTCCTGACAGTGAACGCCGTTGCCAGGATCATCGCGACCGCAATGACAGTCTGCGTAATGATTGGCACCCGGGCTGTCGACGGTAACCTGTCGCCGCCGCGGATCCAGCTCATTGTTGCTGCCGCGATTCCTCCAAGTGCAAGTGTAAAGGCAATCGACCGAATACTGAGCCGAAAATTTCCGTCGCCCAGGAACTCGTGCTCGACCGGCGACCAGACCCGAAGAGCCAGTGACGCAGCAACGAGTGCGACGGCTGCGGCACATACGACGAGGAGTGTCACCTCGGTGGCAAGCGGTGTAAGCCGCGTTGACTGATCGCGAACTGGCACACGCCACGTTGCAGCACACGCTGCCGTCATCAGAAGCGCTGCCGCCGATAACATGAGAACAAAGGAGGCAATCGGTCCGGCGGTGCGTGCTTCCTTGATCAACGGAACTGCCTGTATCCCGAAACCTGTTTTCTCCATGAAAACCGGCGAATATGCAGATGGAAGCTCTACCGGAAGACGTGTGACGAGCTCTGCAAGCTCAGCTCGCGCGGTGTGTATACTCTTTCCTGGTTTCAGCAGACCAAGCGCTCGAAATACATGATGATTTTCGGCGGGTGCAGCAGGGTCGAGTTTCAGCGGAAGGAGAACGCCGGGAGCAGAAAACTCCTTCTCGTTAATCGCCTCAGGAAACATTGCGCCAGGCGGAAGAACGCCGATGATACGCATGCTCGATCCTTCTATGTCGAGCGACTTTCCAATAATCGCCGGATCGCTATCGTAGAGATGTTCCCAGCTTGCGTAGGAGATCAGCGCCACGTGCGGATCGTTCGCGAGTATGTCACTCGATGAAAAGCTTCGACCGAGGATCGGCTGGATTCCGAGTACGTGTAGAGTGCCGTCTGTGGTGATCATGGCATTGACACGCTCTGCTCTGCCATCGATGCGCGCGACAATCGTCTTGAATTGATAGAGCCCCGTTGACGCGAACGCTGTCGACTTCCGCTGCATGAGCTGAAACTCACCGGCCGCAAAGCCCCATCGGGCATCAGGTGCAATGCCCGGAACCGATGACCAGAGTCGCACTATGCCGCCGGCATTCCGGTAAGGGAGTGGATCGAGCACCGCCTTGTCGAATGTGTTGAATGCGACCGCGAGTAGTGTCATCGCTGCCGTGAGTCCAGCAAATGCAATCGATGAATTGAGGCGGCTGCTCATCAGTGTTCGCGCAGCGGACCGTATCTCGCACGCGGCATTTTCGATCGCGTCACAGCGAATGCGAATGCACTCGCGCCGAATGACGTCGATATCTCCAAACGATTCGGCAGCCATCCTTTCGGCATCAGCGCGATTGAATCCGCGCGCGATGAGTCGGTCAGCCTCAGCGCTGAGATGAAACTCCAGCTCTTCGTCGATCTCTTCTTTGACGAGCCCGGCTCGTGCCAGCCGACGGAGTGGTTCCCACATACGTCTCATTGTGCCGACAGAATCAGTTCGACGGCATCGGTGAAACGCCGCCAGTCTTCGATTTCCTGAGCGAGCGCCTTGCGGCCTGCAGTAGTCAGACGATAGAACTTCGCGCGCCTGTTGTTGTCGGTGGTGTCCCAGTCGCTGGTGATCAGGCGCTGCTTTTCGAGGCGATGGAGCGCGGGGTATAGCGAGCCCTGGCCTACCTTGAGTGCGTCTCCCGATAGCAGCTGAATGTCCTGAGCGATGCCCCATCCGTGCATCGGCCCTGCAGAGAGGCGTTTCAGTACGAGAAGGTCGAGCGAACCCTGGAGAATCTCACTTTCGAGCGGCAATCATTCCCTCTTGTCGGCATTCGACAGGAGTATGCATTGCCCTCCTGTCGAATGTCAAGAGGAAGGGAGCGTGGCTACATCCTGTGTGACGTGGCGGCTACCATAAGTCCAAGCGCTGCCTGGATGATGCCCACGATCAGCAGTGTAACATCCGGGCGTGTTCGCCAGAATCGGCGTCCAAGCGCCCAGATGATGCCTCCTGTCACTGCGAGTATCAGGAAGAAGCCGAAGACATGATGGGTATATGCAATGGTGGATCCATTGTTAACGTGCGCGGCATAGAGGTGTCCTCCAAGCCCGATCAGGAGAAGAATGATTCCCGCGGGTTTCATCTCATGCGTCCGGAATTTCTGCCTCGACGAGCTTTGCGAGCAGGAACAGTGACTCCTGCCATCCGAGGTAACACGCTTCCGCCGGAATCGCATCGGGAATTCCTTCCTGCGTGACATTCAGCTCGGTTCCAACTGAAACCTGCTTGATGCTCACAGTCACTTTCATCTCGCCCGGCAGATTCGGATCATCGAACCTGTCGACATACCGGATGAGCTCATTCGGCTTCAGTTCCACATACTCTCCGCCAAACGAGTGGCTGTTCCCTGTCGAGAAATTGGTGAATGACATCTTGTACGATCCACCGACCCGCGGATCGTCATGATGCATCTTGGCCGTGAATCCATTCGGCGGAAGCCATTTTACTTTAGCGTCGGCGTCGAGAAATGCGCGGTACACGCGCTCCGGCTTTGCCTGAAGAACGCGGTGAAGCTTCACGGTGCTGGGCATGACATCAGTCTCCTTACGTGTTTGTTACCGCTGTAACATAAGACCGGAATCCGCAGCAAGGTGTGAACCAGAAACTGATGTGGCATCAGTGCCTGACTGGCGATTTACACCCGCCCGGAAACACGACTGCCTGCGGTCGCCATGTATCGTTGTTCGCAGCGATGGTCGGGCCGAGATACTCGAGCCATAGCGGCTTGATCTCGATCATGACGAAGTCGTCCGGAAAGTTCGGCCAGAAGAACTCCTTGTAGCCGTTCTCGTAAAATGCGCGAGCCTGCGGATCATTCGGGTCGCGATGAACGACGGCCGTCCCCATGATCGTCGCATACTCCACGCGCTCATCGCTGTTGAAGTAGAGAGTGACCTGTGGATGGCGCAGCACCTGATCGACTTTGCGTGTTGTAAGGCGAGTCATGATCCAGACCGTCATGCCTCTTGCGGGATCGGTCGGATCAACGGGACTCACAAAGGCCTTCGTCGTGCGAACCCTTGGCTGGCCCATTGAATCCACTGTAACGACAGCGACGTTGGAGTCGGCGAGCATCAATGCACGCGCTGCCGACAGGATCGCCGAATCGCCCGCGACTTTGTAAAGCTCTGAATTCGGAACACGACAGGGATCTGGCGCTCGTGTCACATCCGGCGGCGCATGGTCGGCACATGCAATGAGCGCTGCGAGCAGCAGCGCCGGTGATCGATTGAGCATTATGAGGTCTTGAAGTTGACGGATCGCCCTGCCTGACTTTATACTGCAAAGTACTTGGCGTGACATTTCACCGCGGGGCGTTAGTGAAGAATCTTCTCAGTTCAGGAGTCGCCGCAATAGCAGTCGCTCTTGTCGCAACAGTTGGATCCGCTCAGGCACAGGACAATCGTACGCTTGTCTGGGGTGCGGTTGGAGTGGGCGCAGCCGCGCCAACGACAGGCGGTGAAGGAATTACGAACATTGCGCAGCTCGTGATTCAGAAAAATCCTCATCACGCGGCGCTGCGCATTGTCGCAATACACGATATCGACAGGCCAACCAACGAAATCGGGGAGCTCAGTGCGCTCTACGGACGCACCCGGTCAATTCGCAGTTATCCAGTGGTGCTCGCGACGGGCCTGGCCGCAGTCGGCTTCTTCGATTGCCCCGATGACGACGACTCCTGCTTTACCTTCGGCGTTCCACTGGTCGCTGAAGTTTCACGCAACTCGAGATTCGTCGGCATCGGGTTTCAGGCATTCACCAACATCAACCCGAAAGCGGTTTATGCTGGAGGTGTTCTCATCGTCAAGCTCGGCAAGCTTCGCTGAAGCGCGTCAGCTGCCGAGGGTTTCCTTGATGCGCGCGAGGTGATGCCAGCTGTGCCTCAATGCATGATCCTCGATCACAAACTGCGCAGTGACAGGAGCATCGAAACTGAGACCGAACGGAGCCGCGGTGTCGAGCTGCTCATCCGTCATCCTGCGAACTGCATCCGCAGCTTCCTTGCTGTTCTTTCGCAAAAGCGCGAGCGCATCCTGCTTCGAGACGCTCGAGTTGTCATTGGCGTGGCCCGCATTCATGTTCTTGACCACGTCCCACGTAACGTCGCTCATTGCCTTGCCGCTTCCGATCGCCTGTGCGAGCTCCACTTCAATCGGATAAACACTCGCGACATGATGAACGACCACGTTGAGCGTACGGCCGTCCCGCTCTGACGCAATCGGTTTCTTCCATGCCTCGTCGGGAAGCCGTTCAACATATGCTGCAAGGTTTGCAGCTCCCTCTTCTATTCGTTTAGCCAGTGCTTCAGCGCGCGCGCTCATTGTCGAGCCTCCTCATTGAGTCCATTGCCGCTATGCGATTACTAAACATGAATCTATTAACCCCGGGACTCAAGAATCCACGCGATCATCGTTATTTCCTGATCCATTTCGAAGTGTTCCCCGGCGAAGCCCAGTCGATATGAGTTATCGCGCCCTTCCCGTCCCGGATGAAGCACACGTTGCCGTAATACTTGAAATCGAAAAAGCAGTCCTTGCCCGTTGGTATGAGTCGGTTGTCGCCTGCGAACAGGCTGCCGTTCTTTACCATAGTGGTGAAACCCGAGCCGCTTTCATGTTCATAGTCGCCGAGGTATTGGGCGAGATCGGCGGGCGTGCGTGCGACAATCACCGGTTTCGCAACCGGAATAGCAGCTGGCTGCCTGCCTTCCATGATGTCGCGAATTGCCTGGATGATTACGGCATTAGCTCCTGAATTGACGTTCGAGACGACCGCATAACTGTAGCCGCTGGTTCCATCGACCCTCAGCTCAGCGCTGTGCCCGTTCGTGCTCCCGGTGCCGACGAGCCGCTTGTTCGCAAGATACGATGCACGAACGCTGTCCCCATACGCTCCGTTCGTGATCGCCATTGCAAATGCATGCACATCTGCTGCAGTGCTGAGCACTGAGCCGGCGCCAACGAGGAACGAATAGTCTTTAGCCGGCGCGTTGAAAATGCCGTGCTCATCGACGAGATAGTCATTTGCCCGTCGCGCGATAATCGCGCCTGCGTCGAACTGCACGGAGTTTTTCATTCCCGCCGGCTTGAACACATATTGATCGAGCAGCTCGCTATAGCTTTTCCCTGACGCCAGCTCGAGCACACGCGCAAGCACCGTGTATCCTGCTGAGCTGTACAGACGCCGCGTGCCGGGCTCGAAGGCGAGCTTAGCAAGCTTGATCTTCTCGATCATTTCCTCCGACGTGTACGGAACCGTCTCCATTTCTGGAGGCATCACGCGATGCGGTATTCCCGAGCGATGCCGGTAAAGCATGTCGACCGTGATCCTGTCGCCATTCGGAAAGTCGGGAATGAACTTCGATACGTGGTCGGCGAACGAGATTTTCTTCTCGACCGCGAGATTGGTCACGATCACGTCAGTCATCATCTTGGTGATGGACGCGATTCCAATCCGCGTGTCAACGGCGTTCCTGACACCAAGCTCGGCGTTTGCGTAACCAAAGGCCTTGTTGTAGAGCGTCTGGCCATTGCGGGCAACGTATACCTCGCCGGAGAAATGCCCGGCATTCGCAAATGGCGTTATGTAAGTGTCGAGTTGTTGAACAACATTCGACTGCGCCGCCGCCGTTGATGCAGAAAGCAGCAACCCCGCTATAAATGCAGCGGTATTTCTCATTGAAAGCCCCTCGGGGAACGAGTGCTGAAAATTCAACACTAGTGCCCGCGGGTCAACCGTACTAACAGAACCCGTACACTTTTCAGAGAGCCATTTTGAAGTGGTCGTCGAACACCGAGTCATCCAGCATCGCGTTGTAGAACGCGATGTTGTCGAGTAATCCGGAATAGACGGCCGAAACGTTCTGCGGCAAATGAGTCCCGCCAAATCGAAGTGTCGACGGCTTCGCCGGCAAAACGTTGTCGTAGAGAATCGGAGTCGTTGATTCGGCGCGATAAACCTGAGTGCTCTTCAACACCTGCACGCGCAGAAAAATCTGGAATCCCTTCCCTGCAACGAAGCCGTACTTGAAGACTATGTGACGCCAGTCGGAAGGGTCTCCATCGTCAGGCTGCACGGAAATCTCGGATGTCACCATCGACGCGCCGCCGTACACGCGCGCATACACCTGCTGGTGCGCCTGGCCGGGAACCTTGAGCAGCGCAATTTCATAACCCTGCTGTGAAGTCGCGGACTCGATGTGGTGTGAGCTTACCAGGCCACCTCTGTCCGCACCACGCGTCAAATCCGGCTTTGCCCAGAGCTCGATCGAAAACCCTGTAGGCGTAGACACTGGATTCAATGCGCCAACGAATGGCACTTCGATGAATGACCCGGTTCCGTCCAGATCGACTGCGAAGTCCATTTGATCCTTGGGGAAGAGAACACCTTCCTTGCCGAGCGAATACGATCCAAACGGAGCACTGGCGCCAGCAGCAGTTTTGAATTCGCCATTCGCAGGCGGAGTCAGGGTTCCAACGTAGGACACCATGGTCCCAGCGATTTCGTTCAACGGCCAGAATGCCGCAAATCCTTTGGCGCTCGTAACGAGATCCTGGTAACTCAGTGCGGTCGGTGGAAGATGCGGACCGCTCGGTGGCTTGTATGTGCCCGCAGGATTGAATGGCTCCTGCGGTTTTTTTGGCGGCTCTTCCGGCGGCTCTTCTTGAGGGTCAGCCGAGGCCGGCAGCACCTCACCACACCCAACAAAGCCAAGAAGCGCCACTAAGAGAAAGACAAGCAGAGGCGTGATGAGAATGAGAACGTTATTCATCGTCCGCTTCCTCCGCACCCGCGAGAGCGCCGCTTCCATCTATTGTGAGAGATGACGGCCACGACTGAATTCCAAAACGTCGTGCGATCGTTCCTTCGTTGTCAGCGACGATCATCGCATCAGGGAGAATCTCTCTCATTCTTTCCTCGTCCTCCGCAGTGCCTCCATCGAGCACGATAACCTGCACTCCCTCGCTTCTCGCCCGCTGTGACTCTGCCATCGCACGCAGCGCCGCTTCCGACGACAATGAGTTTTTCCTGATGAAGCTGACCGCTGTCTCGATGCCGAGTCTTTCGAACGGCGGAGGCGGGCAGTTGTCATCTTCACGCGACAATCGTCCGATGACGTCGCGCTCGAATGGATATCGCGGGACGCGCGCACCGGGAATGAATCCTTCCGCAACACGCGCTGGTGCTGGTGCCGGACTGCGCAGCAGGTAATTATCGAGTGCCTCTGCAAGCTCACGCGGATCGAGATTGCCGCTATGCGCCCACGTCACGCCGCCCGTTGGAGTGACAAGTGTCCACTGCAGGCTTTCATGATCCTGAATGCCAAGCGCATTCGACCAGCTTCCATCCACGTCTTCGTTCACCACGAGCGGTGCTTCCAATTCCTGAGATAGCGTCCGGAGCTCTTCAACCACTTCAGGCTTCCCCTCCATCAGATCGCGATCACTGAACAGGAGAAGAACAACAAGGCCAGCATCACGCCTGCGACAGTCTGCAAGACCATCGCGCAATGACGTTGCAGCTTCACGATTCCATCCGTTACCCGCGCGAACGATCAGCGTATTTGCGCCGTGTCCGCCGGAACCTGGAGAGTTCACTTCGTGAATTGCAACTTCGGCAACAGGTCCGATTGGATCACGCGGACCCGGCTTCCACTCACGGAGAAAGAGTCTGTCGGGTGTTGCAAGCGACAGGTCGAACCCGAACTTTTTGCATTTGCGTGAAGCTGTCACCGGTTCCGGCTGACCCGTCAGGTGATGAGCCCGCGTTCCTGTCACGACAAGACAAACCTGTCCCATGCCGTCGAGACCCGGCAGCGGACTGTTTATTCCGAGCTGCACACCGAATTTTCCCTGTCCTTTTGCCGGCGGTCGCCTCAACACATATCGATCGTTCAAGCTCTCGAAGCCCGGCTTGCCCTGATTGTTGTACCACTTCCACGACCAGCTGTACGACTCGATGCTGCCACCGGGAATCCAGCTCTGGAATGCCGAATAACGATCCTTTGCTGCAGTTGCTGCGAAGCTGATTTGCGGCGCCTTCCGCGCTGAGACTGTAACGTCGCCGCGGACAACCACACCATCGGCAGAAAATGCAGCATCAGTGAAATAGACCTGAGACGCCGCATCCATTGTCTGGAGCTGCTTTACGAGCTCGGCTTTTCTGTTGGCGATGCTGACCAAACCTGCCATTCCGGATGCTGAAGACTTTATCACTCCGTCGATCGCACCTTGAATTGTCGGCCGCGCCTCCGATACGATCGCCGGGCCGAGTATGCCGGGAATGGAGATTGTCGCTGTTCCGAAAGGTGCGACTGAAAATTCCTCAGTGTTGCCGTCGAACGTGATCAGCATCGATTGCGTTGCATCGAAGTCGAAGTTGAGATAGGACTTCTGCGTACGCGCCTGCCCGTGAAGTGAGACACTGACGACGCCGCCTGGCGGCACTA
>DATEDH010000195.1:0-3188 GCA_035281765.1 Gemmatimonadaceae bacterium | reverse complement strand
AAGTCAGCCGAGGCTGGCGATCGCGCGTTCGATGCGTACATCGCATTCGAGCCACTCGAAACACCGGCACGTGCGCGGCAACCCGGACTCGTCGCGTCGATGGAAAGGCATTTCGCTGACTTCAAAGGCGCACTTCGCGGCAAGGATCTGAACGTCGCCCAGCGCGCTCGCGACGCAATCGCGCTCGATCTCCCGCGAATTGTCGAGCTGACCAAACCGACGGGCAGCGGATGGGCAGCGTTCTTTCAGTCGTTCCTGATCATTCTGCGGGAAGGATTCGAAGCGATCCTCGTCATCGGCGCGGTTGTCGCGTTCCTTATAAAGACAGGCAACCGCGACAGATTGAAATCGATCTGGACTGGAATTGCCCTTGGACTTGCTGCAAGCGCGTTGATGGTGATCGTTCTCAAGACGGTATTCGCACACCTGCCGACGAGCCGCGAAGTCGTTGAAGGAATTACGATGCTGGTTGCGGTTGTAGTTCTCTTTTCGGTGAGCTACTGGCTGATCTCCAAAGTCGAAGCAGCGAAGTGGCAGAAATTCATTCGCGAAAAGGTGAGTACGGCACTCGATCACGGCGGCGGGAAAGCATTGGCGACTGTCGCCTTCCTCGCGGTGTTTCGTGAAGGTGCCGAGACAGCAATGTTTTATCAGGCACTCTTCAGCGAAGGAAACGTTGCGGTGCCCCTCTCGCTCGGAATTCTTGCTGGATTCGCTGCGCTCGCTGTGATCTTCACCCTGTTTTACCGGTTCGGCGTGCGCATTCCAATGCGACCGTTCTTCACGGTCACGAGTGTGCTCCTGTACTACATGGCTTTTGTGTTCATCGGGAAGGGAATCCGCGAGCTGCAGGAAGGAAACGTCGTTCCCATCACGGTGATGAAAGGAATGCCAAGCATGCCGTCGCTCGGCGTTTTTCCCTCGATGGAGACGTTAGCTGCTCAGGGAATTCTTCTCGTGCTCTTTCTCTTCATGGTCGTGAAGAGCTTCATGCCCGAACGGGTTGAGAACGCGGGCTCCATCTCGACGCCATCCAGATAGCCCCGAACAGCGCAAATCCGATCGCGATGAGCTGCGCGACGGTAAGGGGACCAATGAAGCGATCGTCTTTTGCACGGAAGAATTCGACGATGAATCGCTCGACGCCCGCAAGGAAGCAATAAAGACCGAACAGCCATCCTTCGGCGTGATTGTGCTTTCTGAAACGAAGGACGATGAAGAACATGATCGTTCCCATCATCACTTCGTAAATCTGAGTTGGATGCACCGCAACAACTTCAGTCGGCGGCGTAGCAGCCGGGAACTGCACTCCGAACATGCTCGACATGTTGCCGGCGGTCGATGGCGGCGCTCCCTGCGGAAACATTACCGACAGCGGCCCACTCCACGGACGGCCGTAGTCGTCGCCAACGGCCCAGCATCCAGTCCTACCAATGGCATAGGCTGCCGGCAATGCGACGGCGGAGGGGTCCATCAAATGAATCACGCTCAGCTTCTTGTACTTGATCACCGCGATCACAGCAATGATACCGCCGATCAGTCCACCCCAGAAAACGAAACCCGCGCGGCTCCAGAGCGAGCTCATGTCGTTCATGAGGATCGCGTAATAGATCTTTGCGCCGAGTAGTCCGCCGACTACTGCGCCGAAGATCATGTCGCCGACCGGCGCCGGATCTTCTCCGCGATTCTGCAATTCTCTCTGCATGATGATCTGTCCTATCACGAAGCAGAGAAGCATCGCAAAACCGAACCCGGTGAATTGCAGTGGGCCGATCTTATACGAGACCGGATGATGGATTATCTGCGCAAAGATATGAGGCATCGAAAAAAACCAGAAAAGCGGTACCGGGTACCGGTTAAGCGGCCACTACACCAGGAATTGGCTGACTTGCAAAAGCGTTGAGATCGAGACCCGAGCGTTCGCCATTCTCAAAATGAAACAGGCCGGCACGCGCGATCATGGCGGCGTTGTCCGTTGCGAGACGCGGCTTCGGCGCGAATACAGTAGCACCAATTTCGCTCACGCGCTCCTGCATGGCATTTACGAGAGCTGAGTTGCACGCTACGCCGCCCCCCAATACGACGCGTTTCCGGTTGTATGCTTTCGCGGCGCGAAATGTTTTCTCGACGAGCGAGCCAATCAGCGCATCCTGGAAACCGCGCGCAATGTGAGCTTTGTCGCGCTCGATGTTCTCACTGTCCTGAACCGCATTCAGGATGGCCGTCTTGAGCCCGCTGAATGAGAACTGATAATAATCATCATGGTCGGGACGATCATTGCGCCTCACCATCGGCCTGGTGAATCGAAACTTCGACGAATCACCTTCGCGCGCGAGATTTTCTATCGGCCTCCCGCCGGGATAGGGAAGTCCCAGAAGCTTGGCGACTTTATCGAATGCCTCTCCCGCCGCATCATCTCTTGTCGCGCCAAGCAGCTTGTATTTGCCCCACGCGTCAACGTCGAGGAGAAGAGTGTGGCCGCCGGACACCAGCAATCCAGTAAATGGTGGAACGGCATCCGGGTGCTCGAGGGCGGTCGCAAACAAGTGTCCTTCCATGTGATGGACGCCGATTACCGGAATGCCACGCGCGAATGCGAGTGACTTGGCGTAGCAAACGCCAACAAGCAGCGCTCCGATCAAACCGGGCGCAGCGGTTACGGCGATAGCATCGACGTCATCGAGTGATGTGTTCGCATCGCTCAACGCGCGATTTACAACCGGTACAATACTCGTGAGATGCGCGCGCGATGCGATTTCCGGAACTACTCCGCCGAACACCTTGTGCACATCCTGCGAAAGAATCACGAGTGAATCGAGTTTCACATCGTCGGCAGTGCCGCTGAGCACGGAGGCCGACGTCTCGTCGCAGGATGTTTCTATTCCAAGTATGCGCGCCACTTGCTCAGGACTTTTCCGCCAGCAATCGCTCGATAAGCGCGCGATTCTCCGCAGAATTCCAGTTATGTGCGCCGAGGAGTTTCTTGCGGATGATACCGTCGCGTCCGATGATGACGGTCTCCGGGTATCCGCTGGTCTGGTAATCCTTGCTGACCTTCCCCTCCTGACCGCCGGTATCGTGCAGCACCTCGAACGTCAGACCATACTGTTTCACGAAATTGCGAATCTGAGGGTCGGTACCAGGATCATCCGCACTGATCGCAATCACCTTGAGTCCCTTCGATGCGT
>DATEDH010000194.1:0-21888 GCA_035281765.1 Gemmatimonadaceae bacterium | reverse complement strand
GGACCGGGCCGAGGAACTCCATCCCGTTGAATGCAGGCGAAATAGTCGAGAGTGGCGCGCGAGTCGAAAAGCTCTCGCCTGGTTTCATCGGGCTGTCCGAACAGCTCGACATCACAGATGCCACGAATACCACGAGCGACGTTTATAAAGCTTCAGGCACCTACAATAGTTACGAACTTGTAACACGCAATAGTCAATATGTTTGTTTGGGCGAATATTTGTGATTCAAGTGTCGCCTTTAGTCCGGTGGGAGCCTGTACGACATCGGAGACCGCCTCGTAAGAGCACCAAACGCGTCGATTCTGCTCAGAACTCCGGCGCTATATTCGGTCGGTGATTTCCGACCTTCAGAACCAGCTTCAGGAAATTCTTGGAAACACCTACCGCGTAGACCGTGAGCTCGGCGGTGCGGGGATGTCACGCGTTTTCGTCGCGACTGAGCTGGAGCTCGAGCGACAGGTTGTAGTAAAAGTCCTTCCTCCCGATCTCGGTGCCGGAATCAACATCGACAGGTTCCGCCGCGAAATTCAACTCGCCGCGCGATTGCAGCATCCCCATATCGTTCCGCTGCTCGCTGCTGGTGCGAAGGGATCGCTCCTGTATTACACGATGCCTTTTATCGCCGGCGACAATCTTCGCACTCGTCTCACCAAGCGCGGAGAATTTCCGGTTCAGGAAGCGACGAAGATTCTGCGCGAAGTCGCTGACGCACTGAGTTATGCGCATGAGCAGGGCGTCGTTCACCGCGACATAAAACCGGAAAACATTCTCATCTCCGGCAATCACGCTCTCGTACTCGATTTCGGCGTTTCGAAAGCGTTGAGCAGTGCAACTTCTGAAACAGCAACTGAAGGTCCGACACTCACGTCACTTGGAATTGCGCTCGGCACACCGGCCTACATGGCGCCTGAGCAGGCAGCTGCAGATCCCAACGTCGATGCGCGCGCCGACATATACGCGCTTGGAATTGTTGGATACGAGCTGCTGTCAGGACGCACTCCGTTTTCCGGATTGAATCAGCAGCAGACACTTGCCGCTCATATCACAACCGAGCCCGCGCCTGTTGCGCAGCATCGCCCGCAGATCCCACCGGGACTGGCAAGTGTGATCATGCGCTGCATCGAGAAGCGGCCGTCGGATCGCTTTCAAAATGCAGATGACCTGTATGCAGCACTCGAGCCGTATTCAGTAACGAGTGGATCGACAGCGCCAACGACTGCTGTGCGCGCCGCGAAGAAACCATTTCGGTGGACGCCTCAACGAATCGCAGTCGCAGCAGGAATCGTCGGTGCGGTTGTGATGGGCTTCATCGCCAGCACCTTTGCGTTCAAGGGAAACAAACCCTCGCTGATCGTCGGAAATACAAAACAGGTTACCAACCTGACAGGCTTGGAGATTCACCCTGCGATCTCGCCTGACGGACGGATGGTCGCGTACGCGGCCGGCTCTTTCGAGACTTATCGCATTTACGTGCGGCAGCTCTCGGGCGGACGTGCGATCGCGTTGACCGACACGATCAAAAGTGCCGAGTGGCCACGATGGAGTCCTGACGGGTCGCAGATCATTTACTACTCGGGATCCCGGACAGAAACCATTCCATCGTTTGGCGGAATGCCCACGCCATTCACGGATACAATCGGCCTCAATGGCTGCGCTTTCTCGAATAAGGGAGACCGTGTTGCATGCGTGGGCGCCCGGCCTCAATCATTCGCGGCTTCGGTTGGAGTCTATATCGCGGGATCCAGAGGAGAGAATCCGCGGCTCGTTTCCGGCACCGTAAATCAGCGCGGCGCGTTCGCTCCGGTGTGGTCGCCGGATGACAGGTTGATCGCCTACGTCGACGGGAACTCGCAGTTTCTTGCGGGCGTCAATATCGGTAACCTCGCTCCTTCTGCGATTGCGGTGATCCCGGTCGAGGGTGGCACACCGTTGAGGATAACTCCGTTTACTTCATTGAACACAAGCCCTGTCTGGACACCAGACGGAAATCTGCTCTACATCTCCTCGGCTGGTGGAAACAGGGACATATATCTCCAGCGAATGGAACGAGACGGCAGGGCGCGCGGCGATCCTGTGCGTCTCACCACGGGGCTCAATGCGCATACCATCTCGCTCGACCGCTCGGGAACCGTTCTCGCATATAGTGTGTTCAACATCTCGTCGAACATCTGGTCTACGCCTCTTGCATCACTGCCTGCAATATCGCCGCGCAGCATCACAACAGGGAGGCAGACGATCGAGGTCTTCGACATCTCTCGAGACGAGAAATGGCTGGCGTTCGACTCGAACCTCAACGGCAATCAGGACATCTATAAGATTCCGGTGGAAGGCGGAGAACCGCAGCAGATCACCCGCGAGACCGCAGACGATTTCGCTCCATCCTGGTCGCCGGACGGCAAGCAGATCGTCTATCACACGCTGCTCAAGGGAAATCGCGACATCTACGTTACCGATGCGTCGGGAACCTCACAGACTCCAGTGATGGCGACTCCGGCCGAAGAGCTGACGGCGCTCTGGTATCCTGATGGCAGCGGCATTCTCTACTTCAGCTTCCCAAACCGCATGTATTCCATGAAGCTCGAAGGCGGCAAGTGGGGAAAGCCGAAGTTTTTGTTCACAAGCTCCATCGTCGATATCTCACCTGATGGAAAACAGTACGTGTCGGGTGCAGGTCCAGGTGAGATGTGTCCCACGTGTCCTCCTGGAGTCTACATCATCGACTCGACTGGAAAGAATTATTCGGCGATCCCGCTCGATTCAGCGATGATGCGACGATTTCAGGCGCCTGGAGTCATGGTCTGGGCCAGGAACGGCGGGATTTATTTCTCGATGAGCGAAAAGGATGGCACTTCATCAGTCTGGCGCATCGATCCGAAAACGGGCGGCGGTAAGGTGGTACTTCACCTGACGGATCCCGACCGACAGTTGTATCGCGGCGTATTCGATCTGGATTCGAAGAACATGTATTACGTCATCGGCGACCGCCAAAGTGACATCTGGACGTTGGAGCTCAAGAAACAGTAGTGGCCGCTGATTCGATGATCCCGGAAGAACAGGTCCGGGAAGCGCTCGCTCCGAATTACATCCTCGAGAAAGAGCTGGGCCGGGGCGGCATGGGGGCCGTGTATCTCGCGCGCGACGTGCGACTCGATCGTCCCGTCGCAATCAAGTTTCTGCCGCCTGAAATGGCGCAGCGCGAAGATCTGCGCGCGCGATTCCTTCAGGAGACACGCACTGCAGCATCGTTCTCACATCCCAACATCGTTCCCGTTCATTCGATCGAAGAGAGAGAAGGAATTCTCTGCTTCGTCATGGGCTACATCGAAGGCGAGACTCTCGGCACGCGCGTGAAACGAGCTGGACCACTCACCGCAACCGAAGCAACTCGATTGCTGCAGGAATGCGCCTGGGCGTTGTCATACGCGCATGGACGAGGTGTGGTTCATCGCGATGTAAAGCCGGACAACATCCTCATCGATCGCGCATCCGGACGCGCGCTCATAACTGACTTCGGCATCGCACGTTCACAGAATGCGACGTCAGGGCTCACGATGGTTGGAGAGATTGTCGGCACTCCACAATACATGAGCCCCGAGCAGGCAACAGGAGAGACACTCGACGCACGAAGTGATCTTTATTCACTCGGCGTCGTGGCATTCTTCGCATTGACGGGCAGGCTTCCGTTCGAGTCATCTACAGCGCACGGTTTTCTCACCGCTCACATTACCAAACCGGCGCCGATCATGAGTGCGCTTCGGCCTGATATTCCGTCATCGCTTGCATCGGCAGTGGATCGTCTTTTACAGAAGGATCCTTCTGCGCGATTCCAGACCGGTGAAGAGCTTGCGGAGTTTCTCGATCCCATTCGTGCATCACGCAGGGAAATTCCTCCGGCAATCAGGCTCTTCTATGTGAAGTCGAATCAGGTGATTCGGAATGCGCTGATTCTTCTGCTGCTCGGCCCGACTATATCGCGGTCGGCAAGCGGCGACGCTGATCGCGATCTTCTTGTCATCATGATGACTGCAGCGGCAATCGCGCTCGTCGCGCAAGCAGTTGCCGGCCTGCGCGAGCTTGCGGCGCAGGGATTCACGCATGACGATCTTCGCAACGGTCTCGAAGCCATCAGCGATGAAAGCCGCGAAGCGCGAGCGCAGATCCGCATGGCTTCCGACTGGGGCCAGCGCGTGCGACGACGACGGATAATATCGATTTCCGGTTTTGTCCTGGCAGCGGCGTTGATAATTACATCGCTCCGTATGCGTGTGCCTCTCGCGACAGGAGGGTATGGCATCGGACGCGTCGCATTCATCATTTCAGCGCTCGGCGCAGTGCTCCTCGTAACCACCGTGGTCTTCACTGCTGCATCAACGGGCGCTGCCGCGCGGCTCGATCGTCGTCTCAGGGCGCTGTGGACCGGCAGACTCGGTAAAGCGCTTTTCGAGATGCTCGCGAGACGCGTCAAGGCGCGTCCCATTGTACGGGTTGTATCGGCGGAGCTTGGCGCAATGACGCTGATTCAGCAGCTGCCGAAGGATGTGCGGCGAAATCTTGGCGATGTCTCGCGAGTGATCGCATCACTCGTTGGTGCACAGGAGCAGCTGAGCGAGCGTGAAGTACGCCTCACTGCATCACTGGCTGACGCAAACCGCGGAAGCGCTGGCGTTGCGACCGACACCCTCGAGCGAGTAGTCACCGAGATCGGCGACGCGAAGACTGCTGTATCCAATCAACGTGCGGAGTTGAGCGCGGCACTGGAGCGAATACGTCTCGAGGTGATTCGCCTCCGCAGCGGAATCGGTACCGTTCAGGACCTGAAGCGCGAAACCGACAATGCAGCAGAGCTAATTAGTAGCCGATAGTTACTAATAAACTCTGATCCATCTTTTCGCGAGATAGCCAAGACCGCCGCCAACGAGCGCTCCTGTTCCGCCGCCGAGCAGCACGCTGTAAAGCACAACGGTTGGGCGGTCGCCTTTGCAGCCGTCGGACTGCTCGCACGCAACGTTGAGCAGAACGAAGCCGAAGCCGGTGAGAATTGCGGTGCCGGTTATTCCGCCGACGATCGCGCCTCGCTTCCAGTAGTTCCCCTCGCGCCAGATGTCGGTCACATCATTGAACAGGATGGCGCGCTGCTCACCACTCTCGAGACCGAGCGCGAGTCCCTGATTGCTCATTCCGAGATAATCGCCGCGAAGAGTTTGACGCTGAGCTCGCACGCGCAGGGTTGCACCGCTGTCGAGCTTCTCGAGCGCCGCGGGAAGTGAGGGCTGTGACGCCTGTTGGGCACCCGACGTGAGAGGCGCCGCGCACAGCAGCAGGAAGGGGAGAAATAGTCTCTGGATCATGTCCTCATTCTAATCCCTGCACATCCTCGATGGCGCTCCCGACTCAGGGTGACGCACTTTATTTTTGCGCGCGGATATATTTGACGAGTATGAAAAATCCGTTGTCAGTCGTCACTCATCGGCTTTCTCCAAAACGCAGGGAGCAGCTCGAAAAAGCTGCGAAGGTCACGGCGGGAACTGCAGCCGCTATCTGGGTCGTGCTTCAGCTCAGGCGGGAGCTGTATGGACCGGGCGGATCGAAGATGTCGCGCTATGACCGGGGAGTCGACAAAATCTGGAAGCGGGACTAACCCTACAGCCGATTCGCGTTGAGCGTCGCGAACATCTTCGGATTCATCGACTCACTCTCGAGCCTGATCCGAAGCTCACCGTCCTGACGCACCAGCAGTGAAGTGTAGGAGAAGGAGATCTTGCGCCCGTCAGCGAGCCCCCAGTCGAACAGCCCGATGACGAGGACCGCGTCCGGCCCGACAGTCTCATAACTGAGATCGCGCCAGCCGAACGATGCAGGGGGCGTCCACTGTGTCATGTACGCCGCGCGGATGAGCTCCCATGATTCGAGAGTCTTCTCCCCTTCTCCAACGCGATATGCCCCGCGCCGGTCGTACCTGTCGACTATTGCCTGGCGCCTGCCGATCCGCAAATCCTCGGCGTAACTCGCCATGAATTCGCGAGCGTCGACGTTAATAGGCGCCTCGTCCTGAGACGCGACAATGTCGCGCACCTGGAAAAGTGCGGGCAGAAAAAAAAAGCCCGGAATGACGTCTGGAAAGTGAGGACTCATAGCCGGAAGCGTACACAGTAGATAGAACAGCCCGATCACGCAAACTTGAGTTTTATTCCCCCCGTAACCCAACCTTCCGTGCGGGTGGCGTCAGGACAGGGTGTCCATACATTAAGCCGCGCAACACAGACGGTAAGGTTCCTGCTGTTTCACTGAACGCCCTTAAGGAGGGTGTGACTGAATGAGCTTGCCTGCCCAGGAATATCCCGATCGGATCGGGATGGCACCTGATGGTCCACCGGCGTTCACGCCGTATATCCCGCCCCAGACCTCGCTCCGGGAGCTTACCCCGGTCCCGATCATCGTCGGTGCGATCCTCGGACTGATCTTCGGAGCGTCATCGCTTTACCTCGTCCTCAAAGTAGGACTCACGGTAAGCGCCTCGATTCCCGTCGCAGTCATTTCGATAACGCTGTTCAAGCTGCTCTCGAAACTCGGCGCACGCGACGCAACGATACTCGAGCACAACATCGTGCAGACAGCAGGATCCGCAGGCGAATCGATTGCCTTCGGCGTCGGCGTGACGATGCCGGCGATCCTCATACTTGGATTCGATCTCGAGTTTACGCGAGTGATGCTCGTCGCAGTCTTAGGCGGATTGATCGGCATCCTGATGATGATCCCCCTCCGGCGGGCTCTCATCGTCGCGCAGCACGGCCTTCTCAAGTATCCCGAGGGAACTGCGTGCGCCGAAGTTCTCAAGGCGGGAGCATCCGCTGAATCGCGAGCAGCCGCTTCAGAGGAAGCGCGCCGCGAACAGGAAAGACTGGGTGGAGCGACGAGCGCGAAGACCATCTTCACTGGATTCGGGCTCGCTCTTCTATATAAGACTGTCATGGTGGCGTTCCATGCATGGAAGGAGGTTCCGCAGAAAATCTTCGGAGCTCCATTCAGGAATGCATCGCTTGCAGTAGAGATATCGCCGGAGCTGCTTGGTGTCGGCTACATCATCGGCCCGCGCATCGCATCGATCATGTGCGCCGGTGGCGTGCTTGCGTATCTCGTGCTCATTCCGATGATCAGCTACTTCGGTGATGCGCTGTCCGCGCCTCTCGCACCGGAAGCAACCGGACTCATCAAGGACATGGATCCTGATGCAATCCGCAACGCATACGTTCTCTATATAGGTGCAGGCGCGGTTGCAGCAGGAGGAATCATCTCCGTTTTCCGGTCACTCCCCACCATCTGGCACGGTATGAAGGAAGGGTTGAAGGATTTCTCTTCAACAAAGACAACCGAGCAGGCAGTCGTTCCGCGCACCGATCGCGACATTGCGATGAAGTGGGTTCTCCTCGGAATCATCGCGATCGTCATTGCGATTGCATTTGCGAATCCGCTTTACGTCGGAGGGACGACAATCATCACCCGTCTTGCCGCGGCAATTCTGATAGTTGTGTTCGGCTTCCTGTTCGTGACGGTATCGTCGCGGCTTACCGGTGAAATCGGATCTTCATCCAATCCGATTTCCGGAATGACTGTCGCGACGCTGCTTCTCGCGTGTCTCACGTTCGTCATTCTCGGCTGGACAGGCAGCAACTACTACGTCACCGCTCTTTCAATTGGTGGTATCGTCTGCATCGCTGCATCCAACGGCGGCACGACATCACAGGATCTCAAGACTGGATATCTCGTGGGCGCAACACCGCGCTCGCAGCAAATTGCGATTCTCGTCGGCGCACTGATCTCAGCGCTCGCGCTCGGTCCGATTCTTCTCAAGCTCAATTCTGCCGGATCCGTATACGTGCCCGTCGGCACGATGATCGAAGGCAAAGCTGCCGGAAGCGTCCAGCCCGGTGAGAAAGCGAATGTCTCGCAGCTGAGCGGCCGCCGCGAGCACATCGAGGGAATTCTCGCTGCGGGCCCGCCTGACGCGAAGGAATATCTCGTGTGGCATCGGCAGGACCCGTCGGGTGGAAACGCCGAGAAGTATCTGGTCGATGATGCAGGTAATCCGGTTTACTACGTGGATCGCGGCATCAACGGAACCATTCGCACGCTGCCTAACGGACAGACAATCAACGCGAAGTTCGACGCTCCAAAAGCGACGCTCATGTCCTACATCATCAAGGGCATTCTTGGCGGCAAGCTTCCGTGGGCGCTCGTTCTCCTCGGTGCGATGATCGCGATTGTGCTCGAGATGTCCGGAATTCCCTCGCTCGCGTTTGCAGTCGGCGTGTATCTCCCCCTCTCATCGTCGAGCCCTATTCTGCTCGGCGGCATGATCCGGTGGGGCGTCGACAAGTGGATCGCGCGCAAGCATGCCGGAAAGAACCTCACCCAGGACCAGCTTATCGCCGAGGGCGACAAGAGCCCGGGCGTTTTGATGGCTTCGGGGTATATAGCAGGAGGGGCCATCGCGGGAATCATCATTGCATTCCTTGCCGGTGTCCCTGCAATGGAAGGGTTCAACGCGCGCATCGAGGCTTTCGGTGAAGCCAACCCCTTCCGCAACGGGCCGTCGTCAGACGTGCTGGCACTGATCCCGTTTGTAATCCTGATGATCCTTCTTTACCTGACCGGCCGCGAGAAACTCCTCGCCGCAAAGTCGGGCGTACAACAGTGAGGAATTGGAATTAGATGAATAAGCTCAAGGTATTGCCGGCAATCGCAGCGAGCATTGCGATTGCCGCGTGTCAATCGGCCCAGACGGGTGTCGCGACGACGCCTGCTCCAACGCAGTCGTCTGCGGTATCACTCCCGGCCTCGAACCCGTTCGCTGCGCCGAGCACTCTGCCCTATCAGGCACCTGATTTCACGAAGATTCACGACTCGGATTACGAGCCTGCACTGATGGCGGGAATGGCGCAGAACCTCGCGGAGTTCGAGGTGATCGCCAACCAGACCGAGGCGCCGACGTTCGACAACACCATTCTCGCAGCCGAGAAGGCGGGGGCGCTCCTCACTCGCGTGCTGAAAGTTTTCAACGCGATCACCAGCGCGAATATCAACGACTCGCTCCAGGCAGTTCAGGAACGCATCGCGCCGAAGCTTGCGGCTCACTCCGACGCAATCGTCCTGAACGACAAGCTGTTCCAGAGAATCAAGAGTCTGTACGATCGCCGCGAATCTCTTGGCCTCGATCCGCAGCAGAAAAGGCTCGTCGAGATCTATTACCAGAACGCCATTCACGCCGGCGCAAATCTTTCGGAGGCGGACAAGGTAAAGCTGCGCGCGCTGAATCAGGAGGAGGCAAAGCTCACTACTGATTTTTCGAATCGCCTGCTCGCGGCAACCAAGGCCGGCGCAGTCATCGTCGATGACGTGAAGCAGCTCGACGGGTTCGGTCCCAACGAGATCGCTGCAGCAGAAGCAGCGGCGAAGCAGCGCAATCTCACAGGCAAGTGGGTGATTCCGCTTCAGAACACTACACAGCATCCCGCGCAGGCGATGCTCAAGAACCGCGCGTTGCGTGAGCGTCTCTTCATAGCGTCGACAACGCGGGCAGAGCATTCGGATTCAAATGACACGCGTGGCATTGTGAAGCGCCTTGCCGAGCTGCGCTCTGAGAAGGCGAAGCTGTTCGGATTCCCGAACTATTCGGCGTACGCGCTCGACAACCAGATGGCGAAGAACCCGGAGAACGCGCTCAAGCTTCTCACGAACCTTGTGCCCGCATCGGTTGCGAGAGCGAAGTCGGAGATCGCTGACATGCAGAAGCTGATCGACTCGCAGAATGGCGGGTTCAAGCTCGCGCCGTGGGATTATCAGTATTATGCGGAGCAGGTTCGCAAGCAGCGGTATGACCTGGATGAGAACCAGCTCAAGCCCTACTTCGAGATGAACAACGTTCTTCAGAACGGTGTTTTCTTCGCTGCGAACAAGCTGTATGGACTCACGTTCAAGGAACGAAAGGACATTCCCGTCTATCACCCCGACGTGAAGGTCTTCGAAGTATTCGATGCTGATGGAAAGCCGATGGCGCTTTTCTACGCCGACTACTTCAAGCGCGATGAAAAAGGCGGCGGAGCGTGGATGGACAACTTCGTCGACCAGAATGGAGTCACCGGCACCAGGCCTGTTGTCTTCAACGTTGCAAACTTTACGAAGCCGGCAGCAGGGCAGCCTGCGCTTCTCACTTTCAGCGATGTGACGACGATGTTCCACGAGTTCGGCCATGCGCTGCACGGCATGCTGTCGAACATCAAGTATCCATCGATCTCGGGCACCAACACTCCGCGCGATTATGTGGAGTTCCCGTCACAGTTCAATGAGAAGTGGGCGCTCGATCCCGCGGTGTTTGCCAATTACGCCAAGCACTATCAGACCGGCGCACCGATGCCGCAGGAGCTGGTGACCAAGATCAAGAATGCAAAGACGTTCAATCAGGGATTCGGCACGACTGAATACCTGGCTGCGTCGTTGCTCGACATCGCATGGCACAACATTGCGCCGGGAACTCCGCAGCAGGACGTGGATGCATTCGAGGCGGAAGCGCTCAAGCGCTACAACGTTGCGATGCCGGAGATTCCGCCGCGTTATCGCACGACATACTTCTCGCACATCTGGCCGGGCGGTTACGCGTCGAGCTACTACGCGTATCTGTGGTCAGAGGTGACTGCTGATGATGCGGGTGCATGGTTCGACGAGAACGGTGGTCTCACTCGCGCCAACGGCCAGAAGTTCCGTGACATGATTCTGTCGCGCGGATCTTCCCGCGATCTTGGCGATTTGTATCGCGCGTTCCGGGGTCGTGATCCTGATGTGAAGTTCCTCATCGAGGCACGCGGTCTCAATAATCCCATAGAGAAGGGCAACTAGTAAATACAACGCGGGGCACGAGTTCTTTTCGTGCCCCGCGTTGTATTTACTTGATCCAGGGTCTCAGTTCTTCCCGCAGTATTCGAAGTGCTTTTCCCATCTGCGCTTCGACCGTCTTGATAGATATGCCGAGTGCGACTGCAATCTCCGCGTACTTGAGTCCATGCGTTCGGCTCATGTCGAAAATTTCGCGGCATCTCTCAGGCAATCCATCAATGGCGCGGCGCACTGCTGCCTGCATCTCGTCTTCTACAACGTGAGAGTGAGCAGTCGGCTCGGTCGCTTCCGGTCTTCGCGCGTATGGCTCACCTGCTTTTGTCACGCGCTCATGTCGCATGTGATTCAACGATCTGTTACGCGTCGACTGAAAGAGGTATGCTTGCGGCGAGCTGTCGTCGGCGAGATTTTCGCGGCGCTTCCATAGCTCGAGCAAAACGTCCTGCACAATTTCTTCTGCAACTGCACGCGAGCGCACAATCGATTCCGACGCTCTGACGAGCGACGCATACCAATCGCGAAACAGGGTATCGAATGCGGTTTCGTCTCCTTTGCGGAGACGGTCCAGCAGCTCTCTGTTATCCAGAATCGAGGGCGGTTGAAGTGGCGGCAGGTTGGCAGGTACCGCAATTTAGGGGTTCAATAGGGTGATGCATGCCTGATGTGTTGGATTGGTTATGACGGATAGCGGCGTTAACGGGTCGCCTCGGTCTCCGGACTGGGAGGCGCTTGCACGGGAGCTCGCGGGAGAGAGCCTTCCGGGCGACGCAGCGCGCATATCCGTCGAAGATCGGGAAATGCTCGCATCGCTCGATGCAGCGTTGTCAGGGATTGCTCCCGATGCCCAGTCTGATATCGACGTAGAAGCCGCTCTCGCTCGAGTCAAAGACCGGCCCGATTTCCACGAGCGCGATGTAATTCCCTTCCGTAAACCCGAAGATCCGTCTCGCACACGTTGGCGGGTGCCAATGCCGGCCGTTGCCGCAGCAGCCCTGCTTGCAGTTGGAGTGGCAAGCTGGATGGCCTATGACAATCGGCCGATTGCACGCACGGTGGCAGGCGTGACTGGAATGCACGGGACCGGCGTCGGGGTTCGCGACTCGGTGACACTGGCCGACGGAACCCGCATTGTCATCGGACCCTTGAGCTCAGTCACGATTCCCGCGGATTACGGTGTGAATTCCCGCTCGGTACAGGTCAGGGGCGATGCATGGTTCGACGTCGTGCACGACGAGAGGAAGCCATTCACCGTCCATGCGGGAAATGCCGCGATCGTAGATGTCGGCACCAGGTTCGCGGTCAGCAGCGATGCAGCCGCGGGGGTCTCGGTATCCGTAACCGAAGGTGCTGTATCGCTCAGCCAGTTGAACTCCCCGGCGGGACAAGGTGTAATTCTACAGGCAGGCGATAATGGACGCCTCGAGCCCGATGGCAGGGTCGTTTCGGGGAAGGGCAAAGTAACCGCCGACGATCTGGCATGGCGCGATGGACGCCTGGTCTTCCGCGAGGCAGAGCTCGCTGAAGTAGCAGGCTCGATGCGAAAGTGGTACGGGATCGAGATGAAAATTGCGGACAAATCGTTGAACAATCGCCATCTTACTGCGACGTTCAACGGTGAATCCGCTGATCGGGTTCTCGAAACGATCAAGCTTGCCCTGGGCGCGGAGATAGAAAGGCATGGCGATACTGCGATAGTTCGCCTGCCGAAGGGAAAAAACTGAATCGAGTAAATGCGATCACTCACACGGCTCGCAGCTGCTGCTTCGGCTGCTGCTGCGATTACGTCTCTGGCTCGACCCTCGATGGCCGGCGCACAGCTCAATTGTGCACCGGCCAATCGCGCTTCGGTTGCCGTGGTTTCACAGCCAGGGGATGCGCTTAGCCGGAGAGTTTCGCTTCACGGCCGTGATGTCACACTTCGCGACGCACTCGATCGCCTTGCCGCTGCGGGAAAGGTCCGCATCTCCTACTCCGCAGAAGCGCTTGAATTATCTAAATCCGTTTGCCTCGAGTATGAATCCGAGCCTGTAAGCAAAGTTCTTCAGGATCTGCTCGCAGGGTCACTTGTCCGGCCGGTATTGATCGGCAGTGACCAGATTGTTCTCGCCCCTGCTCTTATCGAGCGACCGTCAGCCGATGCCGCGCAGCCCGTTATGAAAACTGTCGGTGTCCTCGACCGTGTTGTCGTTACAGGAAGCACTATTGGCGCATCACAGCGCGCACTGCCTGTCGCACTCGACGTTGTTCAAGGCAGTCAGCTCGCGCAGCGCGGTGAAGGATCGATATCGGGAGCGCTCGATGGTGTTGTTCCCGGCCTGTGGATATGGGAACAGTCGCCGCTCAGCCTGCTTGCACGTTACGGCAGCATTCGCGGCGCGAGCTCGTTCGGTGTGAGCTATCCCAAGGTCTATCTCGACGGAATCGAAGCTGCGAACTCGCTGCTCGTCACGCATCTCGACCCTGAATCGGTTTCCCGCATAGAGATAATTCGCGGACCGCAGGGCGCAGCTCTTTATGGAGCAGATGCAATCAGCGGTGTCATGAACATCGTCACGAGACAGGAAGGAAACGAAGGCGGCGCACCACGCGCTGAGATTCGCACCGAAGGTGGAGCATCTGCAAGCGATTACGCAGCCGGCAGTGTATTCGCTCAGAGTCACGCGCTCTCGCTTCGCACCGGCACCAACGCGCAGTCAGCGCGGCTTGGAATGACACTCACCACTTTGGGTGCGTTCATACCGGGAGCATCGAGCCAGCGTCTTACTGCAAATGGCGGCGCGCGTTTCGTTCGTTCACGCAGCGTCGTGAGCGGTACGTTCAGGTTTTTCGCGCAGGATGCGCACACTCCTGCAAGTCCGCTGCTCAAGGGCTTATGGACACAGGATTCTCAGTCGCCGCTGGCAATCATGGATTCCACTGATCGCCAGTCAATCCGCCAGTTCACCGCTGGAATCAAGGGGACGTTTGCGCAGAGCCAGCGCTGGACACATACCGCAGTCGCAGGAATCGACGGGTACCGGCTGCAAAGTGCGTCGATACTCGACGGAGCTTTTCCATCTGCACTCGATTCCGCTCTTCGAGCTGCAACGGGTGATGCGATTCGGACGACACTTCGCTTCAGCAGCGTCGGACAGTTTGGAAATCCCGAGCGCACGGCGGCGACTGTCACGATCGGTGGCGAGCATTCGTACGTCCGCGATGAAACCGTGACACGAAATCCGCTCGGCGTTGTCGAGATCACCGACGACCCCGAACAAAGAATTCGTGAAACACGAAGCAATGCCGGCATGATAGGCCAGCTCACTGCGAGTTTTCACGAACGCTTCTTCGTCAGTGGCGGAATGCGCGTCGAGCGCAACACAGGACTGACCGGCATCGGAAACATTGCAACGCTTCCAATGCTCGGCGCATCGTCCATTCATCCGGTCGGCATCGGAACGCTCAAGCTGCGCGCAGCATACGGCAAGGGAATCCGGCCGCCGCAGACTTCGATTCGCGCTGGAACATTGATGGGGTTGAGAGGAGATCTCGCTCCCGAACAGCAGGCGGGAATCGAAGCAGGCGCCGATTTGTACATCGGCCGGCTCGCATCGCTTCACGTAACACGCTTCGATCAGCGCGCTTCCGGATTGATTCAGCCAGTCAGCGTCTACAGTCCGACGGCGACAGACAATGCATCGCACTACCGACGCATTCTTTACCAGCTTCAGAATGTCGGCGAGATCTCGAACATGGGCTGGGAGCTTTCGGGGTCCCTCAATCGTGGACGGTTTGTTCTTGGTGGAACATTCACCGAGGTCGACAGTCGCGTGCGGAATCTCGCCGCTCGCTACACCGGTGACCTCCGCTCAGGCGACCGGATGCTCGAGGTTCCCGCAAGAACCGTCGGGCTTTCAGCGGGATACTCAACAAGCCGCCTCTCGATGTCCTGGCGCGTGTCGCGCGCGTCGGACTGGATCAACTACGACCGGCTCGCGCTGTTCACCGCGTTTGCCAGTGACGACAGCAATGCAGGAGATTTCGTCGGGTCGGAGCTGCGATCGTACTGGAAAACATACGATGGAGTCACCCGACTCGGCGGCCGTCTCTCGTACTCGATCGGCCGCGGAACGAGCTTCACGCTCGATGGAGAAAATCTGCTCGATGAGCAGCGTGGTGAGCCCGACAACGTCACGGTGTTGCCGGGCCGCACCTTGAGCGCTGGACTACGACTGAAATTCTAAGCTACTTCCAGTCGGCGATGAAGAGGTTAGTCTCGCCGGACTTTGCAGCGTGCCTGTTCGATGCCCACACCAGCTTCGTCCCGTCAGGGCTGAACATCGGGAATCCGTCGAACGATTCATCGAACGTCACCTGCTCGAGATTCGATCCATCCGCGTCGACGAGATACAGATCGAAATTTCCACTTCGCGGATTCTTGTAGTTCGACGAAAAAATTATCCGCTTCCCGTCAGGCGTCCACGACGGACCGAAGTTGGCGCCGCCAAGGTTCGTGATCTGCTTCTGATCTGATCCGTCGGCATTCATTACATAGAGCTCGACCTTGCTTGGCCGAACAAGCCGCTGCGCAAGCAGGTCACGATATGCCTGAAGCTCTGCCGGGTCTGCAGGATGATTCGCGCGGTAGACGATTTTCGTTCCATCCGGTGACCACCACGCGCCGCCATCATACCCTGGCGTATGTGTGAGCTGCTTCACGTCGGACCCATCGCTGTTCATCGTGTAGATCTCGAGATCACCGTCCTTGAGCGACGTAAATACGATTCGCTTTCCATCGGGCGAGAGAACGCCTTCAGCGGTGTAGACGTCGTACTGCGTCAGCCGCTTGAGATTGCTTCCATCGCGATTGACCGTATAGATGTCATATCTGTCGAGTGGCCACACATAACCCTTCGACGGATCGGGCCTCGGCGGGCAGGTTGAATCGTGCGCCGTCGTCGATGCGAAGAAAAGTCGCTCATCGCCTGGAAAGAACCATCCGCAGGTGGTTTTGCCGCGTCCGTCGGAAATGCGTTTGACCGAGCTTCCGTCGATTCGCATTACATACTGCTGATCGCATGCGCGCCCGTCGCGCGTGCTTTGAAGTGTCAGCCATTTTCCATCGTGACTGAAGTAAGCCTCGGCATTTTCTCCACCGAACGTGATCTGGCGGAGACTGCTGAAATGCGATTCGTTTTCCAGCGGTGATACTGACCGCGATGTGGCTGGTGACGATGTTCCCTGCGAGCCCCCAACCATGCAGGCAGACGATATGAGCGCTGCCCCTGCAAGCAATGCTGATTTCTTCATGGCGTGAAATTAGTCACTGTGCACGATACGTGAATGCCTGCGGTATTTTTTTCCGATGCAATCGTCAAGAAATCCAATCGATCTTAAAGGCAAGCGCGCTCTGGTAACCGGGGCGTCGCGGGGAATCGGCGCTGCAACCGCGCGGCTCCTTGCAAGCGTCGGCGCAGATGTCGCCGTGGGGTACAATCAGCGGCGCGCTGATGCTGAGGCAGTCGTGCGTGATGCGGTGTCGTACGGCGTGCGCGCGGTGGCAATCGGCGCCGATGTATCTACACGCGCCGGATCAGGGATGCTCATTGGCACGACGTTGGCCGAGCTTGGTGGTCTCGACATTTTTGTCGGTAATGCGGGGGTCTGGCCTCCGGAAGATGTACCGATCACCGAGATGAGTGACCTGCAGTGGGAGAAAACCGTTCGACAGAATCTCGATTCGATTTTCTATACGACCCGCGATGCAGTGAGTGTCATGTCAGCTGGCGGAAGCATCGTTCTGGTTTCGAGCACCGCAGGACAAAGGGGCGAAGCATTTCATGCTGACTATGCGGCGACGAAAGGAGCGGTTATTTCGTTCACCAAGTCGCTCGCTGTCGAGCTAGGCGCGCGCGACATCAACGTGAACTGCGTGGCCCCGGGATGGGTGGATACTGACATGGTGCAGGACGCGATTGCCGATGAAGGTCGCTCGCGCATCGAGGCCTCCATCCCGCTCGGCAGAATCGCGTCGGCGGAGGATATTGCCGGGCCTATTGTTTTCCTGTGCTGCGGTATGGCGCGTCATGTAACCGGTGAAGTGATGAATGTGAACGGTGGAAGTGTTCTGTGTGGTTGAGCCGCATTATCTGGCTGCTTTCTTGCGCCGATTTGTACCGGTTCCATAATTAGAGGGTTCGATCCCTCGTGCAGGTTAACCCGATGCGCTCTTCACGATATTCCTCACTGAGCAGCATTGCAGCTCTGGCTGCAGTGACCGCATTTGCTGCTGGTTGCTCCGATGGGAAAGGTCCCATCGATCCAGACAGCGACGTTGCGACAATCGAGGTCATCGGTCCTCCGACGTCACTCATTGCGACCGAGCAATATCTCGTAACCGCTAGTCCGATGAGCGCTAACGGCGGTGTTCTGAGCAACGTAGTCGTCACGTGGCGCTCATCGAATGACGCTGTGGCAACAGTAGTAGGTGGGAGTGTCACGGCTCATTCGCCTGGCACTGCAGACATCATCGCTGAGGCCGAAGGAAAATCGGGAAAAACTCAGATAACCGTCGTGTTGACACAGCGCCTGATTTCCGAGGACCGGTATGCAGACGGTGGCGTGCTTGGGTTCTCGAGCTCGCGCAACGGCGGCGAGCTGAATGTGTATGTGATGGATGCGAGCGGAACACGCAAAGTCACGACAAGCCCTGATCATGAGCAATTCGACGGGTGGTCGCCTGACGGGCAGCGAATTGCGATACTGCGCTTCCCGGTGGGAGTGAATCAGTTCACATCCCATATCGTAAATGCGGATGGAAGCAACGATGTTCTTGTCAGCTCGGGAATTATCAACTGGTCGCCCGACTGGCTGCATCATGGAACTGTGCTGAACGGGCAGCTCACTCTTTCAAATGCAGATGGCTCTGGAGCACATCCTGTCGGAGGAGCGGGCTCGGCAGCTGGACCATGGTGGTCGCAGGATGGGAAGCGCGTTGCATTCGCTTTTGCGCCGAACGTGAATTCGTTTGCGGATATCTACGTGGCCAACCTGGATGGATCCGCTCTCGTCAATGTGACGAACACCCCCGAAGTTTCCGAGGAGTACGCGAGCTGGTCGCCTGACGGGTCGCAGCTCGCTATCACCGGCATCAATCCCGGCGCAGGCTTGGGCAGCAGTCTATATGTGGTAAATGCGTCAGGCACTGGTCTCAAGCAGCTCTCGAATAATCCGCTGGCGCGTAATGATTATGAGCCTACCTGGTCTCCTGATGGAAAGCTTATCTCCTATACTACTTCCTTTGGATTTACCTACGGATTGTTCCTGATTCGCGCGACGGGCGGACAACCGATTCGTCTTGCACCTTCCTCGATGGTTTCCGGGTTCGGCCATTGGTCGCCTGATGGAAAGCGGCTCGCTTTTACAGCGATTGGTGAAGGAAGCTCACGCCAGAACATCTACGTAGTGACGCTCGATCGGAGCAGCATCACTCAGCTCACAAGAAACAACGCTGACAACCTTGGTCCGTTCTTTCGCCCGAATTGATTCGAGCGTAACGACAAGTCTCTGATCAGGGGCTTTGTTCGATGAGTGGCAGCACCATCAGCTTTCTCGCTGGCTGCGGATCCATCGTGTGATAAACCGTGATGCTGTCGATCACCGTTGGCTCGGTGATACGCACTGACAGAAGCTCGCGCTCGGTTTCTCTTGTAAGCGTAGGATACAGGCTGAGCGTGCAGTGCGGGCTGAATGTGAACCGCGCCGGCTGAAACGGCAGGCCACAGGTTGCGATGCGGTCGTGAAATATTCGAAGCGGCCCATGTGGATCCAGCGGGAGGACGACAATCTGGCTCTGCATGAATCGCATTGGTGCTCCGAACGTGATCTCGATGGGAGCAGTTGTCGAAGTGACCGGCTCGAGTTTTTCACGCAGCTCGCGCGCTGACACTGACGATGGAATCGGGCCGACACCGGATGAGCCGGTGATCGTTACATGCGGCGCCTTGTATCGCGCAAGCTTCTGGTCGTATCGCTCGTTGATGTCCCGTATCACCCGCGCGACTTCACCGCTCAGCTCGGCGATGATGAAGATTCCCGTCGGCTGCACTTATCTGCGCACCATCGAGATGATCGGCGCTATCGTCCCGTTATTGGAGACCGACACGCCCGCACGCAGAAATTTCTTGTCGAGCCAGTTATCGGGATGCGAGTGCTGAAATCGGAAGATCTTGATTCCGGTGAACGTTCCGATTGCGGCGCCGGCGATCACATCACTCGCCCAGTGCCGGTTGTTATAGATGCGAGACACTCCGGTGAGCGTAGCTGCACCATACATGATGGGCCCCACAATCCAGCGTGAATCCTGCCACCAGAGACTCGTTTCCGCAGTTATCGTGGAAGCAAGCGCAAACGCGGCAGTCGCATGACCGGAGGGAAAGGACTGGTACTCATCGTTTCGCCAGCCACGAAACAACTTGAAGTTTCGCGCGTTGTCGGGGCTCGCATATGGTCTCGCGCGGCCTGCGACAATTTTCACCACACTGGTGATGGTTTCCGAGACTATGACAGCTTCGAGACTGTGGAGACCGAGATCTTCCACCCGCCTGTCGCCCGCAACGAGGCCGCCTGCGTATAAACCTCCGCCGGCGATGGTCGAGCCGGGGTGACCGAAAAGCTTGAAGACAGTTGCTCCCCTGTTGTAAAGGCGGCTGGCCTGGCGGGCATCGTCCTGAAGCTGGCGCGTCACCCAGCGGTCGCCGGGTGCTGCGATGCCAGTCGCGACAGCAAACCCTGCCGCAAGCACCGCATCACTCCCGTCGACGAGAGAGTGTTTCGTGTATATGGTGTCTGCTGTCTGTGCCTGTGTCACACTCGACATCAGGCATAGAACCGCGATAATCAACTTGCCCACTTACTTGAGCCCTCCTCGCTGAAGCATAACTTCAGTCTATGCTCAAAATCGACCTTTCAGGCCGCAACGCACTCGTGGCCGGTGTGGCTGACGATGGCGGATTTGGTTTCGCAATCGCCAAGGCGCTCGCGGAAGCTGGCGCATCCGTCTCGGTAGGTACATGGCCTCCGGCGCTCAATATTTTCAACAACCTGCTCGAGCGCGGAAAGATGGATGAGTCGCGGCGAATGTCGAACGGTGAGCTGCTTCAATTCGCCAACATCTATCCGCTCGATGCAGCGTACGACACGCTCGCCGATGCGCCCGAAGATGTTCGCACGAGCAAGCGATATGCGAGTACCGGAGATTTCTCGATCGATGGGCTTGCAACCCGGATCAGGCAGGACCTGGGGGAAAAAAGTCTCGATATCGTCGTTCATTCACTCGCCAACGGGCCCGAGGTGAAGAAGCCTCTTCTCGAGACGAGCAGGAACGGCTACCTCATCGCAATGGGAGTGAGTGCCTACTCTCTGGTGTCGATGGTATCTCGTCTTGGACCGCTGATGCGTCCGGGCGGATCGTTCCTTTCGCTTACGTACATGGCAAGTGAGCGCGTGATTCCCGGATATGGCGGCGGAATGTCATCGGCAAAAGCAGCTCTCGAGAGCGACACCAGAACTCTCGCCTACGAAGCAGGAAAGAAATTCAACGTTCGCGTGAATGCGATTTCTGCTGGACCGTACGCATCGCGCGCAGCGAGCGCGATTGGAATAATCGAGCGAATGGTCGATTACTGCGCGAAGAACTCGCCGCTCACCGACCCGCTTACGGCGGAAGAGGTAGGCTCGGCCGCGGCGTTCCTGTGCAGTCCGCTTGCGAGCGGAATCACCGGAAGCACCGTCTACGTCGACAAGGGGTATCACTCGATGGGCATGGCCGTGAGCATGCTCGAGAATGAAAACCCTTCCCCATCGTAACAGTTTCTGAGCTCGACCCTTTCATTGCATCGCAGCCTTATCGCCGCAGCATTGCTGCTGTCCGGCACGCAGGGATGTTTCATCTTCCCGCGATCGGCGCCGCCTGCGCCGAAGACAGCAGCTGAGCTGCGCGCGGACAGCGTCGCGAAAGCTGATTCCGATGCCGGTCTCAAGCCGTATTCAAAAGTCGTAACGAAGTCCGCGCAGACAAAAGTCGGGCTCTTCACGACTCACAGGATGGGCGACACTCTCCTTTTCGAGATACCACGCCACACTCTCGGACAGGACATGCTTCTTGTCGGCCGCTTTGCGCGCGCATCGGGCGGTAACTCTTTCGGGGGGGATGAGTTCACCGAGAGAGTGCTGAGATGGGAGCGACAGGGAAACAAAATCCTGCTTCGCAGCATGAGCTTCGAGCTAACCGCTGATTCCACGCTGCCGGTTTATCAGGCAGTCTCGCAGGCGACCTATCCGCCGGTCGTCGCTGTGTTCAAGGTCGAGACCTATGGTCCTGACAGCTCTGCAGTGATCGATGTGACGTCGCTCTACACGACGAACGTTCCGGAATTCACGGGTGCACGCGGCTCGTTTGACGACAAGCGCTCATTCATCGAGAAAGTGTCCGCATTTCCGGAGAATATCGAAGTCGAAGCGACGCAGACATTCACTCCCGACAATCCTCCGGATACCCAGCGGGGACTGGGTCCTATAGCAGCGCAAAGTATTCTCGGACATTGGAGCATGATCCGGCTGCCGTATCCGATGATGCCGCGGCTCGCAGATAAGCGTGTTGGTTTTATGGAAGTTCGTCAGACCGATGTCGGGCTTCCGCAGCAGCGGGCTGCAGTACGCACATACATCACGCGCTGGCGTCTCGAGAAAAAATTTCCTGATTCAGCTATCTCAGAGCCCGTAAAGCCGATCGTCTATTACGTCGATCCCGCCACTCCAACGCAATGGATTCCATGGATTCGAAAAGGAATCGAAGACTGGCAGGTTGCGTTCGAGGCAGCCGGGTTTCGAAATGCAATCGTTGCGCGCGACGCGCCTTCGCCCGCGCAGGATCCTGAATGGTCGGCTGAAGATGCGCGATACAGTGTAGTTCGATGGCTGCCGTCGATGACGGAAAACGCGGACGGACCACACGTGCACGAT
>DATEDH010000193.1:0-10824 GCA_035281765.1 Gemmatimonadaceae bacterium | reverse complement strand
ACGCTTGCTGACGGGAAGTTCTACTCGTACTTCGTGAGCGGTGTGTACAACAGCACCGCGAAGAATGCCGAGGCGTTCATCGTCGAGGATCCGATCCCGGCGCTCGATTACAACGTTGCGTTTGTGCGATTCGTCAACGCGATCGCAAACTCGCAGCCGATGGTTCTCAACGTCACGCACACCCTGACCGGCGCCACCACCGCGCTCGGCGGAGCAGTCGCATACAAGTCGGCAGGAAACTTCGTTGCGATTCCCGAAGGGTCGTACAATCTGGCGACATCGGGTGGCGGCGTGATCACCCGCGCCGGAGTTTCATTCGTTGGCGGCCGCGTGTACACGATCGCGTCGCGTGGAAGCATGGGTGTAACCGGAACCAACGCTCCAGCACTGGATAACACGGCGAACCGGTAACTCTCTCGCTTTACCGCTTGAAAAAGGCCCCTGCCATCGGCAGGGGCCTTTCTTTACTGGATCAATGGTTGCCGCAACTGGCGTCTTGCCATAGCGTTCTTCGGCCACGGCTCAGGGTCAAACCATTCTTCCGTGTCTGGGTATCAAGAGGACGTGCTGCAAGTCATCAACTGTCTGGGGTAGCATCTGAATGAGAAAGTTCGCGCTTCTTACAGCATTGCTCCTCGCGGGCGGATGCAAATCAACCGAAGGGCCTGAGCCGCAGGTTACTACGTCCGTACAGGTAACCTCATCGCCGACACAGATCGCAGTCAATGAGACGGCGCAGGCGAGCGCCATCGTAAAGGACCAGAACGGTCAGGCATTGACCGGTAAAACCATCAACTGGATAAGCCTGAATCCAACCGTCGCCACCGTATCGTCATCGGGATTGATCAAAGGCGTCGCTCCAGGCAATGCTACCATTAATGGCACGGTTGACGGCGTGACGGGATCGGCCACTATCACTGTCATTCAGCCGGTACAATCGTGCGTGACAGGCCCGACCACGATCGAGCTCGCAACCGGCTCAGTGCGCGTGATCAGCTCGAGCGAATCGAAGGGCTGCATCAAGATCGCGTCGACCAATGCGGCCTCTACGTATCTGGTCATTGCGGCCAATCTCAATCCTCAGCCCGATGTGCTGTCGCAGTTCGCTCTCAAGTCGGACGAAGGCGAAACGGTTCCTAATACGAATCTCCTCGCTCCTCCAGCACGCATCGCTGCACAGCTGAGCGTTCCAACAACCATTCCTGGCGCGCTTCAGACTCAGTTCGAAGGCAGGATGCGACGAACCGAGCAGCGCGAGCTCGACTTCAAGTCAGGGAAGCGCGCATTTGCGGCAAAGATGGCGACCTCCAACATCAGGATGTCGCAGTCACTCGCCGTTCCCAGCGTCGGCGACAAGAGCAGCTTCAAGGTGCCCGCCAAGTTCGATGCGAGTGGAACGTATCAGGGCGGTGGATGCACGTCATTCACTCAGGTCACCGCCACAGTGAAGTACGTCAGCAATCGCGCGATCATCTATCAGGATGATGCGTCGCCCGCGGGTGGATTCGGCGACACCGACTACCAGGAGATTGCAACCGAATTCGACAACGTCATTTATCCGACTGATGTCGATTATTTCGGCACGCCGCTCGACCAGGATGCAAACTCGAGAGTGATCATCCTCTATACGCCGCTCGTGAACAAGCTGACTCCCGCAAACCAGAACGGCTTTGTAGGCGGCTTCTTCTTTGTGGGCGATCTCTTTCCCGTAGCGCAGTGCCAGCAAAGCAATGTTTCAGAGATTTTTTATCTCCTGTCGCCTGACCCCAACGGGACGATCAACAACAACGTGCGCACTACGGTGAGTGTCCGTCAGGGCACACGCGGAACGATTGCGCACGAGTTCCAGCACATGATCAACGGATCGGAGCGATTCCGGAATCCTCTGGCCGAGGAGTTCGAAGCCGTCTGGCTCGATGAGGCACTCGCGCATTTTGCAGAGGATCTGAACGGCCGCGTGCTGCGCGGGTTCAGCGAAACCGGCAACTATACCGACGCGCAGCTTCGCACAAATTTCAACGATTACGCTGCGTTCTTCTTCCAGAACTTCGCGCGCTTGCGAATGTATCTCGCCAAGCCGGGCCCGCTGTCTCCCACAAGTGCTGCAGCAGACACGTCACTTGCGGTGCGCGGTGCCGCCTGGGCGCTGGTGCGCTACACGGCTGATCACTATGCTCCCAACGGCGACGTCAAATCGTTCATCAGGTCTCTGATTCCCGGACCCGACACTGGTGTTGTGAACCTGACGCGTCGCGCGGGCAACGTTCCCTTCGACTCACTCGATGCCGGGTGGCTTGTCGCGAACTTTGCTGACGACTTCGGCGTGGTCAACCTTCCCGTGAAGTACACATACAAGACGTACAACATGCGGGATGCCGTGCGTGCAGCCTCGAACGACCTCAATCCGGTGTTCCCGCTCAATCCTGCATTGATTTCAGGATCGGGGTACGCGGTAACGGGCGTGAACGTCCGATCCGGATCCGGCTGGTACTACACGTTCTTCCGCTCGGCCGGAGATCAGGCTCGTTCGTTCAGGTTCCTTAATCCAGATCTCGCAACCGCCGCATCATTCGTTGGCGCGAGCCTGATAATTCTCAGGACTCAGTAGCGATCCGGTTATCGCTTGATCGGTGAAACCTTGCCGGTCGAGTCGATTTCCATCCTTGGCCCCGATGCGCTGTCGCGCATCGGGGACCCCGCCGCCTTCTGAGTTGACTGCGGCGCGGGCGCACCGCTCGCAGCACGCGAAGCTGTATCGAGCCGGATCATGTTGATCTTCTCACCTGCGCCCGCATTCGGAACTGAAGAGCGGGAGTTGCTGTCGCTACAGGCAACCATGACAATTGCCACGATGGTGTAAGCAGTCAGCCGCAGCATCACTGCTTCTTCGCGATGGAGATCTTTCCAGCGTGAGTGATCATGAATTTCGGCTCGTGCACCTTCTCCCACGCAGGCTGGCCTTCACTGACGTTGAGCTGCCCCAGAATGCTGGCCGAGGAATGTCCGGGAATCGTGTACGGATCGGCCGCCTTTGCGTTCACCGTGTATCCCACATCGCCGAGTGAAGAGATGCTCATCGAGCTCAATGGATTGAGGATGCCCGTTGGAACCGACTGTCTTGTATTCACGAACCCGGTCATCAGCTCGTTGAAGAAAACGGCCTCACTCCAATGCGCGTCGCGTGTGCCGGCGCCTCCGCCTGTTTCGAGAGGTACACTGCCGGGGCACACATCAGCACCGCCGAGTGCGATGCAACCCTGAACTCCAAGTGTGCCGGTATAGCGGCTTTGCGGCGTGCCGGCTTCCTGAACGAAATTGAATGAGCTCCACAATGTGCCGATTCCCACGACATGCAGCATCTCGTGCTGAATCACGTCCGTCATGTTGCCACGCGCAATCATGCCGTCGATATCCGCTTCGTCGAACTTCATGATCCCTATGACAGTCTGCCTTGCGGGAAATGGCGCGCGAACGAAACACGGAAACGAGAACGCGAGGACGCTGCCGGCGCCATCGATCGGGCCGACGGAAGCGTAAATGATCACGTCGTCGACATTCTCGGCGAATGCTGTTGGAAGCCCTTGCACATCACATCCAGCTGCAAGATCGACCGGCTGGACCACGTTGATATCGGCCAGGTCGCCGACTACTGCGCCTTTGATTCGCGCTGCCGCGGCAGTGAACATTCCGCTCGTGTTCGACGGCATCGGAGGTCCGAAGAAGCGCAGGTCGACCGTGTAGTCAGACGATACGAAAGCGAAGACACTGCTGTTGATTCCTCCCGTTGTCGTTGCGCGCAACGTTTGCGGGATTGCGCTCTTTCCAAGTGTCCACTGCGGTGACGTTGCATTTCCATTGGCATCGGTCGTGACTGCCGCGTTCGACGAGAGAGTCCCTTCGCCTTCAATCGCAAGAAAGGTCACAGGAGCGCCGGATACGCCGTTCCCGAACTGATCGGCAACTTTTGCAACCGGCGCACTTGCAACTGGAGTCCCTGCCAATGCGCTCTGGTTTGATCCCGTTGTGAATGTCAGCGAGGCGGGTGGTCCTGCCTTGCCGGTGACGCTGATCACGAGTGGCTGCAAGCCGCTCACGGTGATTGTGACTGTGTTGATGCCCGCGATGTTACCAAGCTTCCAGGTGCCGACTGGCGTTGCGCCGTCTCGCGTTACCGCAGGCGCATCGGTGATAGTTCCGCCTCCGGCAGTGACAGCGACAGTCACGCCGACGCCACTCATCGTATTTCCGTCCTGGTCTTTCACGACGAATGCGGGTGCTGTTGTGAGAACCGTTCCCGCAGTTCCTTCGGCGACGATGGTCGTGTTGTCCGGCGCAACGGAAGTTGGTGTTGCACTTCCCGTTGAATCAGAGCACGCCGCGAGCAGCGCGAGTGAACAAGCTCCAATGAATCGGAAATGCGCTGACGAAAGGAAGCTCATAGGCAATAGTCTGTTGGGGTCATCCAGCGGGGGCGTCCAGTATAGGTCGCAACTGCTGGCCGGCCAATACTCAAGTATCCCGCAGTGCTGACATCGGTGTCTCCTTAAAAACATCTCTGCCGGCCAGTAACCCTATCGAGACCGTCAAAAAGAGCATTAGACCGGCAATCGCAAGCGCTGGCAGGAGGGCAGGGGAATAACTCGCTTCGAACACGTAATGAGTGACCGCCCATCCGCCGCCGATCGCGAGGAGGAGTCCTGTCAGGCTTCCAAGCAGGCCGAGGAGTGTGTATTCGGCGAGAAGAATGCGAATGATCTGTCCGCGGGATGCTCCGAGCGTCTTGAGAAGAACGCCCTCACGAATTCGATCACGCCGGGTTGCTGCAACTGCGCTGAACAGAACGGGAATTCCCATTGCAAGACTGAATAACGCCATGAAGCGCATGGCTGCGGAGACTTTCGACACAATGCGCTGCACCGTCTCCTTGATGAGAGTGAGATCGATGCTCGACACGTTCGGGTAACGCGTGACGATGTCGCGCTGGAGAACCGCGATCGTGTTTGCGCCAGGGACGTTCGCGAGCAGTACATGCTGCTTCGGCGCGGCTTTCAATGCAGCAGATGGAAATACAGCGAAAAAGTTCGGCTCGAATCTCGTCCACGTGACTTCGCGCAAGCTTGTGACGCGGGCGGGTATTTCGACACCCTGAACGTTCCATGTGACGATGTCACCGAGCTTGACGCGCAGCTCATCGGCGACGTCCTTCTCTAATGACATCTCGGTAGTGTCGCTGTTTCCATCGATAGCTGCCTGGCTGAACCACTTGCCTGACACGAGTTTCTCGCCCGATGTCAGCGTGTCGCGATAGGTCGAGCGATATTCGCGCGACAGGGCCCATCCAGCGCGTCCCGATTGGCCCTGGGGAGTGCCTCGCTTGCGCGCTTCGGCTTCGGCAGCGCGCCGCTTGCGAATCGAATCCGCAGCTGCGCCACCCTTCTTCAGCGTCATCGAATCCGACGACCGCCGGGCACGCGACTCGGCAATGATCTGCTCGGCGGGCCGATCATTGATGCGCGTTATGCGCATCGTCACTATCGGCGCCGACTGGAGGATATTGCCGCTGCTGCGAACCATCGAGTCGACACCATTTACCTGATCATCCTGGATGTCGAAGAACACGAGATTCGCCGATGATGCGGACGCATTGATCTCGAACCGCTCGAGCAGGTTGGACTGCACCAGGTATATCGTCGTTACGAGAAACGCTCCAAATCCCAGGGAAAGAATCACCGACCGGGTCTGATTTGCCGGACGATAGAGATTCGCTACGCCCTGGCGGACTACATACGGCCAGCCGGTGCGGAGCCCCTTTCGGGCGACGAACGACAGAAGAAGCGCGCTCGCGGTCAATACGGCAATCACCGCGAGAGTCGCGACACTGAAGCCGATTCCCTCCTTTACGTCTGATGCGCGCAGGATCGCAATGAGAACAACGCTCGCCACGAGCGCGATATTCACGGCAACACGCGGGAAATCCGTCCACTTCATTTTCAGAACTTCCGAATCTGCATCGCGTCGCAGTGTTTGCAGTGGCGAGACATTTCTCAGCGCGAGAAGCGGGCGAAGCGCAAAGATCAGTGCAATCCACCCACCGATGATTATTCCGGTCACGATCGCCGCAGGTTCGAGCGTCACCTTCACATCGACGGGGAGAAAATCCCTCGACACCGATGTGAGACCGAGCTGAACCGCAACGCCGATCGCAGCACCGACTATTGCACCGATCACTCCCATGGCTGCAGCCTGCGCGACATACATGAGAAGTACCTGCTCACTCGATGCGCCGAGACATCGAAAGATTGCAACTGTATCGATTTTGCGGGCGACGAATGCGCGGACCCCGCTCGCAACGCCGACTCCGCCAAGGAGAAGCGCGACCAGTCCGACTATTCCGATGAACTTGCTTAGCTGATCGATTGCTGCAGTTGCATTCTGCTGATTCTGCATTACTGTCACGGCGCGAAGCTGCTGCCGATCGAGCGATCGTCTCACGCCTGCGACAACCTTCCGTGGATCAGCGGTGCCGGGAAGCTTTGCAAGGACGGCGTATTCTGCCGTGCTTCCAAAAACGAGAAGCTGCGTCTCAGGCAGATATTTTTCCGCAATGAAAACGCGCGGCCCTATAATCTCCGCCACACCGGGGGTTCCAGGCACGTCCTTCAATGCAGCCCCGATGGTGAACTTCATCGCGCCGATCGAGAGCGTGTCGCCGATTCGCGCGCTCAGCGCAACGAGGAGCGATGGGTCGACGAGCGCGATCGGTCCGGAGTTTTGTAGTCCCCATCTATTTGCCGGCGTTGTGGTGATCTCGCCGTAGAATGGAAAGTTCGAGCTGACTGCTTTCACCTGAACAAGGCGTGTCTTGCCCGTTCGCTGAACGAGGCCCATCGAAGGGAACGAGACCACACGCGCGAACTGTGATTGCCACCGCGTCTGAACGGTATCGAGAATCGCCTGCTGTTCCTTTGTGAGAGGGCGCCGCGACGTGAATGAGATATCCCCGCCAAGGAGTGATCTCGATTGCTCGCGGATGGATCTGGTGACGTTGCCGGCAAACGAATCGATAGCGACGAGTGCGGCGACGCCAAGTGATATTGCCGACATGTAGAGAAGGAGCCGGCGTCGCGCGCTGCGGCTTTCTCTCCAGGTTAGCGCAGCAAGCTGCCTGAGCGATGCGCTCACGCGGTTTCTCCGGTATCAGCGACGATCTCTCCATCGCTCAGACGAATCGTGCGCCGTGCGCGCTGTGCGAGATTGAGATCATGCGTGACGAGGACGATCGTTGAGCCCGAGTCAGAGTTGAGAGATTCGAGCAGCTCGAACACGCGCGCGCCGGTATTGGCATCGAGATTTCCCGTGGGCTCGTCGGCGAAAAGAATGCGTGGCGAATTCGCGAACGCGCGCGCGATTGCAACGCGCTGCTGCTCGCCGCCCGAGAGCTGCATCGGGAAGTGGTGTCCGCGCTTTGCGAGACCGATTCGTTCGAGCAGCTCTTCCGCGCGCTCGGCTGCGCCGTCGGCACCCTGTAGCTCGAGAGGAACCTGAATGTTCTCGCGCGCCGTGAGAGTTGGGATGAGCTGAAAGCTTTGAAATACGAACCCGACTTTCTCGCCTCTCAGTCGCGCTCGCTCGTTCTCCGACATCTTCGTAAGATCGTGTCCGTCGAGGATCACCTTGCCGCGTGTCGGTGTATCGAGGCCGGCGAGAAGGCCCAGGAGCGTGGTCTTTCCGCTGCCTGAAGGACCGACGATTGCGACGAATGCGCCCTGCGCTATCTCGAAGGAGACATTTCGCAGAACGGCGATCCGTTGATCGCCGCTCTGGTACTCCCGTGTAACTTCATTTGCAATGAGCATCGACTTTAAATGGATGTTGCTGTTTGCCGCGCTTGGATGCGCGGCCAACACTGGCGATAAAAAAGCAGATTCCAGAGCGGGCAACGATACCTCCGTGTCTCCCTCTGTGCCCTCTGGCAGTTCCTCTGCGCCCTCCCTCGAGAAAGTTACTGTCCTGTTCTTCGGGACGAGTCTCACAGCCGGCTACGGGCTCGATCCATCGATCGCGTTTCCGCGTCTCATTCAGCTCAAGTCCGATTCGACTTCTACACCGATCACGGCAATCAATGCCGGGCTTTCCGGGGAAACTTCCGCGGGGGCGTTGAGGCGGATTGACTGGGCGCTTCGCCGCCCCGTCGACATCGTCGTGATAGAAACCGGCGGCAACGATGCGTTGCGCGCGCTCGACCCCGATTCACTCCAGGCAAACGTGCGGGGAGTAGTTCGCCGCGTGAAGGAGATTCAGCCGAAGGCACGAATTCTTCTCGTCGTCATGGAATCGCCGCCGAATCTTGGAGCGCGGTACAACGCGAGATTCCGGCAGGCGTACGTCGATGTGGCGAAGGAAGAGAACATCCCGCTGGTTCCGTTTCTTCTCGACAAGGTGGCGGGCCATCCGGAGCTCAATCAGGACGATGGAGTGCATCCCAACGAGCAAGGCGAACGAATCGTCGCCGCGAACGTGTGGAAGGCTCTGCAGCCCGTCGTTGCGGAAGTCTATTCGCGTCGGCCTGGCTCATAAACACAACGGTTAACAGGGAGCGCAGTGAGCACAGTGAGGTTCTGAGGTTTGATCAATCGCGCTGACAGTGGCCGGCGATGGTCCCAACCAGCACAGCCACTCAGACAACCCTCAAAACCTCACTGTGCTCACTGTGCTCTCTGTTAAGCCGTTTGTCCGAACAGTTTACGAAAGGGGCCTAAAAGGTTAAATTTCAAGGCTTGGTTTGAATAGTCTAAACTTGTGCCGCTATTGGCTTTTCGGGCTTCCGCAGCGCCAATTGTGCACCGCAAATATTGGAATTGAACGATGGCATTTCCTGCAACACAGATTCGACGCGGAATGGTTCTCGTCTTCGAGGGCGATCCCTGCCGGGTGGTCGATTTCAGGCATCACACGCCGGGAAATCTCCGCGCGATGGTTCAGGCGAAGCTCAAGAATCTTCGCACCGGGTCGAGCTTCGAGCATCGCTTCCGCGCGGCTGATTCCGTCGAGAGAGCATCGATGGAGACGCACGATCTCGAGTTCCTGTATCAGGGTGGCGATACATACCACTTCATGAATACCGAGAACTACGATCAGCTCGAGATGGATGAAGAGACACTCGGCGACAACGCTCAGTGGATGCAGCCCGGAATGAAAATCCAGGCTGAGTACTACAATGGCCGCCCGATCGGCATCGATCTTCCGAACTCGCTCGTGCTCGAGATTGTCGACACTGCGGCGGTGATGAAGACGGCGACCAAGAATGCGTCGACGAAGCCGGCAAAGCTCGAGAACGGCGTGACGATCAACGTTCCCGAATTCGTGAAGACCGGAGAAAAAGTCCGCGTCAATCCGAATACGGGCGAGTACATGGATAGAGCGAAGTAGCAGGACCGTAGACAGAGAACGGCGACACGAGACGCGCGTCACGAGACGCGAGAGTTTCATGTCGGCGCAGTTGTTTGACAACTTGAGACGAATTAAGATGCAGTTTCACTACGTGCGCTTTGCTGGTAGCAGATAGCTGGCAAAAGGCAGCTGTAGTGTCATGGTGGCTGTAGCTCAATCGGTTAGAGCACCGGACTGTGGCTCCGGGGGTTGCGGGTTCAATTCCCGTCAGCCACCCTCCCCCTGAAAAAGTCGGTGGGTAAGTAGGTCCGTAGCTCAATTGGTAGAGCACCGGTCTCCAAAACCGGCGGTTGGGGGTTCGATTCCCTCCGGGCCTGTACTAGCTGGTAGCTTGTAGCCCGTAGCTTGTAGCACGAACAAAAAAATTTAGAGAGGCGTGACGGCGCTATCGTCTAGGGGACCAGGACGGGGCCCTCTCAAGGCCCAAACACGGGTTCGAATCCCGTTAGCGCTATGCAGTCGGCCCCATCGTCTATCGGTTAGGACGGCACCCTTTCACGGTGCAGAGAGGGGTTCGATTCCCCTTGGGGCTATCGCTCGGCTCGACCGGTTTTCCGCGGCTTCGCCGCTGAAAACCAGCGAGCCTCGCGATAGCGAGGTAGCAGAGGACCGAGCCGCTCGCGGCTCGGTCACACAAGAGGTACAGAGACGCAGAGCTTTGTTGGCCTCCGTGGTTGCAAGTAGCAGGTGGCGTTTTGCAGGTAGCTGGTAGCAGGTTGCTGGTAGCTGTAGTTCGGGGGCCGTAGCTCAGTTTGGTTAGAGCACTCGACTGTCACTCGAGAGGTCGCGGGTTCGAGCCCCGTCGGCCCCGTTTTTAACGCAGAGCTTCGCGCTTTGCTGGTAGCAAGTTGCAGTTAGCAGATCGCTGTAGTTTGGCCCTGGTGGTGAAATTGGTAGACACGCCATCTTGAGGGGGTGGTGCCGAAAGGCATAGCGGTTCGAGTCCGCTCCAGGGCATTCGTAATAGCCGGTACAAGCTTCGCCACCGTAGCTCAGGGGTAGAGCTCTCGATTCGTAATCGAGTGGTCGTCGGTTCAAATCCGACCGGTGGCTCTCGAAAGGACCTTAACGCTTCCGTTACAGGGAGCGTTTTTTTTGCCTTTAGGAGGCGTCAATCGTGTTCAAATCGACGCCTGCCCCATCGCGATGTCTCAACCAATCCTGGAAATCGAAGGGTATTACGCCAGAATCGAGCGCGAACGCGACGGCATGATACATGGCCGCGTGATCGGTCTCGAAGAGATCATCAACTTCAAGGCGGTGACGATCCGCGTTGCCGAGCGGCAATTTGCGCTCGCGCTGGAGTCCTACTTCGAGAGGTGCAAGCAGCGAGGCGTAGAACCCGAAAAGCCTCGCACACTTGGTTTCTAAATC
>DATEDH010000192.1:0-8448 GCA_035281765.1 Gemmatimonadaceae bacterium | reverse complement strand
ATGTAGCGTGTGCCGTATGTATCAGTCTCGAGTGGATCGACAACTCGCGTGACGAATTGCGCCATCGCATGTGTGCGATTCCATGATGGATTCACTGAAACGCGGAGCGCCGTGGTCGGACGGAAAGTCAGCGTCGGCTGAATGTTCACACCGCGGCCTCCTGCGGTGTTGTACGAGTACGACGCGAACAATCCATAGGTGTACCGCTTGCGGCGGTCAGAGTCTATCTGGAACTGCGCGCCGCCGCCTTCCGAAAGGCGCGCGATGGGGCCGCCGCGTGTGAGGCCGGGATCATACACGCGAGGACGCCAGTCGAACCTCACGAAATAATTCCAGAAGTTCGGAAGCTCGGCCGTGCTGATCGATCCAACACCAAGGAATGTCGGATTTCCATCGTAGTCCCACGTCGGATTCCAGAACAGATACTGCGCCCAGTTTCTCACATGCTTGCTCGGCCGGTTCTCGCTGTACGCAATCAGCGGCGCAATTCCGCGCATGTCTGTCGATCCAAGGAATCCAGCTTCGTTGATGTCGAATCCCGGATTGTAGTCCTGATATGTGACCGTTCCGGTCCAGTGAAGACCCGAGGTCTTTGCGAGAGTCATCTCGTGCACGTAGCCGGTGAGTGACGTCTTGTCCGGATCGAACCGGTAGTGCTCCTTGTCTGGTCTCTGAAAGTATCTCGCAGGCGCGAGCTGAAGCGCGGCGATCGATTCCTTGCTGCCGACGTTGTGAGTCAGCACGAAGTTGCCGTCGAATGCCCACGTGCGATTGGACCATGAATGGTTCCAGTCGAGTCCCCCGACATATGCCGCGCTGCGGAAGAGAGGCTCGAGAACTTCGTCGCTTAAATCGCGGTGGACTGTTGTAACCGCCGCGCCGATTGTGGTGTTGCCCTGGCGCAGATCACGCTTCACGCGGCCAATGAAGTAATTCGCGCGCGGCTCGACGATTGTCGTATGATCGTCACCGTCGAGATCACGGTATCGGGCTTCTTCAGTTGTTGTGACTGCGTCGAGGATGCCAAGCGACCAGCCGCCGCGCGAGCGGCCGGTGAGCTTTGCGGCTGCGGCAATTGTCGTTTCGACCGGAGTATCTACGAACGCGAGGTCGGGTCCGCTGATGAATCGCTGCGGCTGGCGTCCGATGCGACGCGTATGAAAGAAGGTGAAGCCGTTCGAGTTATTTTGCGAGCGCATGTCGCCGAAGGAAAAAATGCTCGAGCCTTCGACAAAGAACGGGCGGCGCTCGGGGAAAAACGTTTCGAATGCACTGAGATTCACGACTGCGGGATCGACTTCGACCTGGCCGAAGTCAGGATTGAATGTCGCATCGAGTGTGAGATTGCTTGTCAGGCCGATTTTGGCGTCGAGCCCCGCGCCCGGCTTGAGCTCGTTCTTCTTATTGAATGGGTCGCCTTCAACGGCTGACGGATTCTCGTTCTTCGCGAGGACGTATGGCACGAGCTCGATTTTTCGAACGGAGTGCAGGTTGCCAAGTCCCGTGAGGTGGCCATACCGGTTGATGCCCTGCTGCTGTGACTTTGGCGTATACGAGAACTGATCGATCTCCGCTTTGCGCGCGATCTTTCGCGCGAGCTGCAACCCCCAGACCTGCTCCGTGACGTTGCGGCTGTATCTCAGCTGCGAAAGTGGAATGCGAAATTCAGCGGTCCATCCCTGCGCGTCGACGGTAGTGCGTCCTTCCCACACGGCATCCCATGAGTTGTCCGAATTACCGTTGGGGCTGATGGTTGCGTCACGCCGCGCGCCGCCTGCCGAGAGCCGGAAGATCACGGCGCTCAAATGATCGTGAAAACTGTCGAATGTGACTTCGACGAGGTCGCCCTCGATCGACTCGTCGCGTCGCGCGAGCTGCGACTGGATCTTCGATGGCTCGCTGTCGAACATCCGCATCCCGACGTAAACCGCCTCGTCGTCGATGAGAATTCTCGCTTCGGTCTTTTCAGTGGCAGGTTGTCCTTCCTGCGGGTCGTACTGCTTGAAATCCGTCACCGGTGTCGCGGCCTGCCATGCGGCTTCATCGAGCTTTCCGTCGATGGAGACCGGTCCGCTGCGACGCGCTGCTACAGCGGTGGGCGCCTGCTCGTGAGGCCTGACCTGAGCGGTGGGAGGCGGAGGGTTTTGGGCAAACAGTGATGCCGAAACGAGGGTTAACGGGGCGAGGAGGCGGACAAATCGATTATTCATACGGGGCTTCTGGTATAGGGCATGCCGACATAGCTGGTCTTCGACAGCGGCAATTGGCAAAACGTTTGACACGATGCCGAAGATTCAGGAGTATTGCTGAAAAATCAGCACAGACCGGAGTTTGTCAATGACCCTGAACCTCAACCTCATCCTACCATGCCAATAACTGGAAAGCGTATCGCGATTCTCGTTGCCGATGGGGTCGAAGACCTCGAGTACTACGTTCCATTCATGCGGCTTCGCGAGGAGCGTGCTGATGTAATCGGTGCCGGACTCGACCTGAATCCGGTGAAGGGGAAGGGCGGTCTCGAGATCACGCCCAATGTCAAAGTCGACTCGCTCAAGGCGGCGGATCTCTTCGCTCTGGTGATTCCGGGCGGATGGGCTCCGGATAAGCTGCGACGTCATGCAGCGGTGACGAATCTCGTGAAGGAGATGAATGCCGCCAACAAAGTCATCGGGATCATCTGTCATGGCGGGCTCGTCGCAATTTCAGCGGGGATCGTGAAGGGCCGCAGCGTGACGGGATCGCTTGGAATCAAGGATGATCTGGTCAACGCCGGCGCAACGTGGGTAGATTCGCCGGCATTCCGCGACGGCAACCAGATATGGGGACGAGTTGTCGCGGACATTCCGGATTTCTGCCGCGAGCTGATTGCGGCGCTTGTCGAGAACGCGACGCAAACTGGAGCGAACAATCATGTGCCGCAACATTCGGCCGCTTTACAACTTTGAGCCTGCGACTACGCGCGACGAAGTGCAGAACGCTGCACTTCAATTCGTGCGAAAAGTCAGCGGAATGAACAAGCCATCAAAGGCAAACGAAGAAGCTTTCAATCGCGCGGTTCACGAGGTAACGCATTCCATCGAGCATCTGCTGGAAGCGCTCGTTACGACCGCGGCCCCGCGCAATCGCGAAGTCGAGGCGGCGAAGGGACGCGCACGCTCAGACGCGCGCTTCGAGCGGATAGCCAGAACGTACGGAAAGGCGGGCGCGTCGTAGATTTCACGGCGTGACGCAGCCCGCCGCAGAAGTACCATCTCCCACTGCCGGACCTCCACCCGCAGCCACTGCCGCCGCAGTTGCGGCCGCATCGGCTCCGGTGAAATCACGCTATGATCGCTCGATAGTCGAAGGGCCACTCCTTCCCGCCGTGTGGAAGCTCGCGTGGCCCGCGATGCTGACGAACATCTTCGGTGGACTCCAGGGCATCATCGACAACATTCTCGTCGGGCACATCGTCGGATTCACCGGCAACGCAGCGATCGGCGTCGCAAACCAGATCTGGACTGTCGTCATCATCTTCATCATGTCGGTATTCACCGGCATGAGTGTTCTCGTTGCGCGGTTCGTCGGTGCAGGCAACGAGGTGATGGCGGATCGCACTGTATATCAGGCATTTCTCACTGCAAGCGCGATGGCGGTCTTCATTCTCGCGCCCGTGGGTTACTTCGCTTCGCCGTATTTACTGCAATTCGTGAATGCAACTCCGGCTGTGCAGGCGGAGGCACTGCCATTCCTCAGAATCATGCTGGTGTGCTCGATCGGCATGCTGCTTTTCTTCATGCTTAGCGGTGCACTCCGCGCGGCCGGAGATGCCCGAACTCCGATGGTGATGGGAATTCTTCTCACAGTTCTCAACATCGCGCTCAACATCGTATTCATAAGCGGAGTCGGGCCCCTTCCCGCATTTGGAACCGCAGGCGCTGCAATGGGAACGATGATCGCCTCCGGACTGCTCGGCATCTACTCACTGTGGAGACTGATTCATGGCGGATGGGTCGTAGCGTTTCCAAAAGGACAGGGCTACGCACCTGATTGGACCATCATCAAGTCGCTTTTCAAGTTTGGACTGCCGACAGGAATGCAGGGCATCGCGATGAACATCGGTGGACTGCTCATGCTTTCCGTCATCGGATCGCTCGATGAGAGCGCGCAGGCACAGGCGGCGTTTGGTGTCTCATACTCCCAGCTTTTCTCACTCATCACATGGACATCAGTCGGACTGCTCGGCGCAGCATCCGCGGTTGCCGGCCAGAATCTTGGAGCGGGGAAGCCCGAGAGATCGACAGAGGGAGTTCACGTTGCCGCGCGCATTGCGATATCGGGCGCTGCGATAGTCGGCATTTTCTTCATGTTCCTGCCGCGACAGCTGCTCGCGGTATTTGGAATGAATGATCCGGAAGTTGTCAGCATCGGAGTACAATTGCTGCGGGTGCTCAGCGTCTCCGGGCTTCTTGTTTCGGTTGCACTTACGTACACTGGCGGACTTCAGGGGACCGGGGATACGAAGGGACCGTTTTACATATCGGTGATATCGCAGATTGTCGTTCCGCTCGGGATTTGTTTTGTCGTCTCGCGCGTAACTGATCTTGTTCCGCTCCATATCTGGCTCGCAATTCTTGCCGGGCATCTCACACGCTGCATCCTTTCCGTTGTGAGATTCAATCAAGGCAGATGGAGAAGCATTCGGGTCTGAGGCCCAGTACTCCTAAGACTTCGGAACTGCGTGCTGCCTGCTGTCTGCGTCCTGCTATCTGCTTGAGCTACCTGCTGCCTGCTACCTGCAAAGCAAAACGCCTTGCTGGTAGCAGGTAGCAGGTAGCTCAAGCAGATAGCAGGACGCAGACAGCAGGCAGCACGCAGTTAACGAAAGCACGCTCACGCTCGAAGCCAGCCGGGCCGCAATTACAACTTTCTTACAAACCGCAGACTTTCCACCATCGTAGAATGAAGGGATATGAGACTAAAAATCGTGTCCCTCACAATGCTCGCGGCAGCGTCAGTCGCGAGTGCGCAGCAGCCATCCCCTCCTGCGCGACCTGCAGCGAACACCTACAACCATGATGCGGCGGCGCCGCGGGCAACCGCGACACGGCTAAATGGAACAATCAGTGTTGATGGCCGGCTAACTGAGCAGGCATGGCAGTCGGCACAGCCAATCAGCGGATTGACGCAGCTCGATCCGACCGAAGGGCAGCCGGCATCAGAGCGAAGCGACATCCGCTTCATGTACGACGACAACGCCTTGTATATCGGCGCGATGCTCTACGACCGGCAGGCCGCGCGTGGAAGACTCGGCCGCCGCGACATGGACATGACCGCGTCGGACTGGCTCACGGTGATCATCGATACCAATCACGATCATAGAACAGCAGTCGGATTCGAGGTGAATCCACTTGGTGTGAAGCGGGATCAGACACGATCGCCATCAGGTGAAGACGATGGATGGGAGCCTGTGTGGGAAGTTGCGACCACGGTGACCGATTCAGGATGGGTTGCCGAGATGCGCATTCCATTCAGTCAGCTTCGTTTTGCGGGGAAGTCGAACCTTGTGTGGGGACTTCAGGTCGAGCGACAGATTGCGCGCAACCAGGAATTCGCGAACTGGGCGTTCACTCCGCGCGAGCAGGCAGGCGGTATCCCGCGGTTCGGCCATCTGGTTGGCATCAATGGAATTGCCGCTGGAAAGAAGCTCGAGATCATGCCCTACGCTGTTGCGAGATCCGAGAACATCGATCGCGCCGGCAATCCGTTCCGCGACAATCATGAGTTCAACGGCGACGTCGGCCTCGATCTCAAGTATCGCGTGACGAGCAACATGACACTCGACGCAACAGTGAATCCGGATTTCGGCCAGGTCGAAGTTGATCCTGCCGTCATCAACCTTACTGCATTCGAAACTTTCTTCCCCGAGAAGCGGCCGTTCTTCGTCGAAGGGTCGGAGCTGTTCAACTTTGGAACCGACGGAACGAATTCCGTTTTCTATTCGCGTCGTATCGGCAAGCAGCCGTCGCTTGCGCCGCCGTATGCAGAAGCTGATGTCGCGGACGCAACGAACATCATCGGTGCGACAAAGCTCACCGGGCGCACCGCGGGCGGATGGGCAATGGGTGTGCTCGACGCTGTGACTGCGAAAGAGACATCGCGATACCGTGCTCCCGATGGAACTGAAGGCGATTTCGTGTCGGAGCCACTCACGAATTATTTCGCAGGCAGGTTGCGCCGCGAAGCACGCGGCGGCCTCACCGCAGTTGGAGGGTTCGTTGGTGCAGTGAATCGAACCGATCTCGATGATGTGCTCGCGTCAGTACTACGAAAGTCGGCATACACTGGAGGCATCGACTTCATTCATCAGTGGGCGCAGCGGAACTGGACGATCGAAGGTTTTGTCGCCTCGAGTCACGTAACCGGCGACAAGGAAGCCATCGTTGCAACGCAGCAGCTTCCGTATCACTACTTTCAGCGGCCGGATGCCACGCATCTCGAAGTCGATCCCGATGCGACATCGCTGACGGGTTTTGCCGGCTCGGCAATTCTTTCTCATCGAATCGGCCGTCACTGGACGATGAACGGAAGCTTCAACACAATCAGCCCCGATTACGAGATCAGCGATCTTGGTTTCCAGCGTCGCGCCGATCGTCTCGATCTTCAGGCAAATCTCGGATACAGCGAGACACGTCCGGGGCGATTCCGCAGATACCAGGCTTCGGCCAGCGGATTGTTCGAGCACAACTACGCGTGGGATCCAATTTCAAGCCGCCTGTTCGTGAATGGATTCCTGCAGTTCCTGAATTATTGGAGCACTAATCTCAACCTGAGCTGGGGAATGCCGGGAACGATCGACGATCGTCTCACGCGCGGCGGTCCGCGTGCCAGTCGTCCCGCATACTTCTATATGAACGCGGGCCTCTCGTCCGATCCACGAAAGTCTGTCGTGTTCAACTTCGGCAATTTCCTCCAGGCAGGACCGGGTGAGGGAAGCAACAACCAGTGGTTCGGTGAAGTGCTGTACAAGCCGCGGCCATCTCTCGAGATCGGAATCGGACCATCCATCAGCTGGGATAAGTCTGAGGCGCAGTTCCTCGGACGCGTTCCCGATGCTGCAGCGACTCGCACGTACGGAGTGCGGTATCTCTTTGCAAGCGTCGACCAGACTACGCTGTCGATCGACACGCGTGTGAACTACACGTTCAGCCCGACGCTTTCGCTTCAGGTCTTTGCGCAGCCGTTCATCGCAAGTGGTGAATTCGGTGCAGCGAAGGAGTTTGCAGAGCCTGGCAAATTCGATTTCCTCACTTACGGAAAGGACATCGGTGAGATCTCGGACGGGCGCATTTATCCAAATGGTGCCGCGAACCCTGCCGTGTCATTCGCGGTCCCCCAGCCTGACTTCAATGTCGGATCGCTGCGCGGAAACGCCGTGTTGAAGTGGGACTGGAGACCCGGCTCGACGATGTACCTCGCGTGGCAGCAGACGCGGGATTCGTTCAGCCCCGTTGGCAACTTTGCATTCGACAGGGATTTCGACAATCTCTTTGGCTCGAAGCCAAATAACATCTTCCTCATCAAAGTCAGTTATTGGCTCAATCCCTGATTTATCATAGGACCAGCCGACCGCCGGGTAATAGGCGGTCAGCTGGTTTTGTTGATTCTTCGCAGGATGCCCAGCGTCGCCACTGAAGTAATCATCACGAGCGCTGCGCTGATGAGCGCAACGAGATTCAGGGACGAGGTAAATGCCTCGCGCGCGGCGAGTGCTAGTCCACCGTCTCCACCTGATTGCGCATACTCGATTGCACCCGCGAGGGTCGCGCGTGCTTCCGGAGCCGCAGACGACATCGCTCTTCGATAATACGCGGTCGAAACACTGCCGAGGAGCGCGATGCCGAGAGCTGCGCCAAGCTCGGCGCTGGTTTCGGAAATGCCGGATGCAGCGCCGGCGCGCTCCGGCGGAGCAACGCTCATGATCATGTCCGTTGTGAGCGTCATCGCGATGTTCACACCGAAGCTCATGATGACGTAAGCAATCACCAGTGTCCTGATGCCTGAGGATATCGCCATCGTTGAAAGCAGAAGTATTCCAAGCGACGTCAGGATCATTCCCGCCGGCATAACAAGCCCGATCGGCAGACGTTTTACGAGCAATGGCGCGGCGATTGTTCCGAGCACGCCCACGACTGTTGCCGGCAGAAGCGATATTCCCGCGTGAATCGGTGACAACCCCAGGACAAGCTGTAGATACTGAGAGACGAGCAGGTACAGTCCGCCGAACGTGATCGTCGCGATGAGCTGCGTGCACACTGACGCCGTGAATGCCGGCACCTCGAACAGTGCAAGGTCGATCAATGGATGCTCGAGATGCGTCTGTCGGTGCACGAACACGGTCGCGAGAACCAGCCCGAGCGCGATTGCCCCGAGCGCAATTGTTGACGGACCATCCTGCGCAATTCGCTT
>DATEDH010000191.1:0-15357 GCA_035281765.1 Gemmatimonadaceae bacterium | reverse complement strand
TACATTCCTCCGACCTATGACGCGTCGAAGCCATCACCGCTGCTGATACTGCTTCATGGCGCAGGCCAGAGCGCGAAGGAATTCACGCGCGGGCCACTATCGGAATTATTCGACACGGATCGCATCGTCGTAATCATCCCCGATTCGAGAATGCCGACGTGGGACATGATTTACGCCGGTGAGTACGGCCCCGATGTCCGGTTCCTCGACCGCGCTCTCACACTCGCCTTCACCAAAGTCCGCATCGACCCGAAACGCATCGCACTCGGCGGCTTTTCCGACGGCGCAACGTACGCGTTATCGCTGGGAATCACGAATGCGAATTTCTTCAGCTCGGTCCTGGCGTTTTCACCGGGATTCGTCAAACCCGCAGTGAAGACAGGCAAGCCAAGGATTTTCATCGGGCACGGAACGCAGGACGAGATTCTTCCCATCGACATGACGAGCCGGGAGATCGTAGCTGCACTGCGTGAGAAGAATTATCCGGTGAAGTATGAGGAGTTCGAGGGGAATCACACGATGACTCGAACTGAGATTCAGCACGCGATCGACTGGATGATGGAGCGATAAGACAGAGAACAACAAAAGCGCGTCGCCCGACGTCCGTCACCCGTCGCCCGTGATGATTCAATCGGGTGTCGGGCGTCGGACGTCGGGCGACGCGTTGTTCTGTAGTGCCTTACCTAGTCTTCGTACCGCGAATGGCCAGGACCCTTATGGCGGTCCTCATCCTCAGTATCGAACTCGTCATCGAGATCGATCAGGTCATCATCGAGATCGTCGTCGAGGTCATCATCATCGTCGTCGAAGTCGTCGTCATCATCATCGTCTTCGTCTTCGTCGTCCTCGTCATCCAGATCGTCTTCATCATCTTCGTCGTCGAGATCGTCTTCATCGTCGAAGAGGTCATCATCGTCATCATCATCGAGATCTTCATCGTCGAGGATCTCGTCCTCAGGATCGTCACTGTCTGTGGGACCAGCCGCTCTGTAGCCTTCCGCGAACCACATCATCTCGTCGCCTTCCATTGCGAGTTCCTCAGCAGGCGACTCGAATCTGTCCAACATACAATCACTTTCCTCCGGGTTAGAGAAGCGCACGCTCACGTTTCGCTTCGCGTGACAGCTTCTTGCGATCGTTCGCGCTGAGGAAGCGTTTCCGCAGGCGGATGGCCTGAGGCGTGACTTCGATCAGCTCGTCCTCCTCGATATACTCCAACGCGCCTTCAAGAGTCAACTCACGGGGCGGCTCGAGCTGAATATTCTCGTCGCTCGATTTGCTCCGCATGTTGGTCAGCTTCTTCTCCTTGGTCGGATTCACATCCATGTCGCCGGGACGCGAATTTTCGCCAACCAGCATCCCCTCATAAACCTTGTCACCCGGCGCCACAAATAAAGTTGCACGTTCCGAGAGATTCGCGAGAGCGAATGCAACAATCACACCCGCCTCCATGGAAACGAGAGTTCCCCGCGTGCGCCCAGCGAGCGGTCCAGCCCAGTTTCCGTAATCGAGAAAACGATGATGCATGATTCCGGTGCCACGCGTGTCAGTCATGAACTCTGACCTGTAACCAAACAGCCCGCGAGCCGGAATTCTGTAAAGAAGACGCACCATTCCCTGCCCCGGATTCTTCATCTCGATCATCTCGGCGCGGCGTGGCCCGAGCTTCTCGATGACCGCTCCCAGAAATTCCTCCGGCACGTCGATCGACAGCTCTTCATAAGGCTCCAGCCGCTCTCCGTTTGCACCCTCACGTGTAATGACGCGCGGACGCGAAACCTGAAACTCATATCCTTCGCGGCGCATCGTCTCCATGAGAATCGTAAGGTGCAGCTCGCCGCGCCCCGACACCGTCCACGTATCGGTGGAATCAGTATCCTCCACTCTCAGTGCAACGTTGCGCTCGAGCTCGCGATACAATCGTTCCCTGAGCTGTCGCGATGTAACGAACTTCCCTTCCTTTCCGGCAAAGGGAGAATTGTTGACGAGGAAGTCGACTGAAATCGTCGGCTCCTCGACGGATATTCCCTCGAGGCGTTCGGGTGTTTCGGTGTCCGCCACTGTGAGGCCGATCTCGACGGCTTCGAGCCCTGCCAGTGAAACGATCTCACCGGCGCTCGCTTCCTGGAGCTCGATCCGCTCGAGACCCTCATATCCGAAGAGCTTCGTAACGCGACCCTGCTCATCCTTGAGGTTCGGATCGAGCGGAAGAAGCGCCACGGCCTGTCCGACCTTCACCGTTCCGCGCTCGATGCGGCCGATACCCAGGCGACCGAGATACGGCGAATAGTCGATCGTCGACACGAGCATCTGAAACGGACTCTTCGCGTCCATCGGGGGAGGCGGCACGTGCTTCACGATGGAATCGAACAACGGCGAGAGATCCTTCGGCTCGACGTCGAGATCCATCGTTGCGACTCCATCGCGCGCCGAGGCATACACGACAGGCGCGTCGAGCTGCGCCTCATCTGCCTCGAGCTCGATGAACAGATCGAGCACCTCATCGTGCACGCGCATGGGATCCGCGCCAGGCCTGTCGATCTTGTTGATCACGACAATCGGAGTGCGGCCGAGTGCGAGGGCTTTGCGCAGGACGAATCTCGTCTGCGGCATGGGACCATCGAATGCGTCGACGACGAGAAGCACACCATTCACCATGCGCAGCGTACGCTCGACTTCGCCTCCGAAATCGGAGTGACCGGGCGTATCGACGATGTTGATCTTGGTGTTCTTCCAGCGAATGGAAGTGTTCTTGGCGAGGATGGTGATTCCGCGCTCCCGTTCGAGAGGATTGGAATCCATCACGCGCTCCATCACAACCTGATTTTCACGAAAAGCTCCGGCTTGCCGGAGCATTTTATCGACTAGAGTAGTTTTGCCATGATCGACGTGAGCGATGATGGCAATATTTCTTATATCCTGCTTGCTTGACATAGCAGTCAAGTTATTGCGGCCTAGAGATTTATTGCAGTCCTACGCCTCTAACTACGCGGCGCTCACGCGCGCCGGTAGCTTGTAGCCGCCTCTAGCTCTTAGCTAAATAGCGTGCTAAAACAGAACTGCGCCGCTAGCTATCAGCTAAGGGCGCAGTTCCGTTTTAGCACGCTATCAGGCTAAGAGCTAGAGGCGGCTACAGGCTACAAGCGCGCGTGAGCGCCGCGTAGTTAAGCTTTCAAACCGCCGCAAAAGTTACATCATGGCCGCGATTTTTCAGCATTGCCATGAATGACTGCTTGTCAGTCGATTTCATGTATGCTTCCTTCGGCTCCACGAGTCCCTGATCCACGAGATCGATTAGCACATCTCCGAGCTGGATCATTCCGAGCTTGCGTGACGTCTGCATCACCGACGGAATCTGGAACGCCTTGCCCTCGCGAATGAGATTCGCAACCGCGGGCACCGACAACAGAATCTCGCGCGCCGCCACTCGGCCGCCACCGACCTTCTTGCACAACGTCTGCGATATCACGCCCTTGAGACAGTCCGCGAGCATCACGCGAATCTGCTCCTGCCGGTCCGCAGGGAACTGGTCGATGACGCGGTCGATCGTGCCGACTGCCGTCGTCGTGTGAAGCGTTCCAAATACGAGGTGTCCTGTTTCCGCCGTCTCGAGCGCAATTGAAATCGTCTCGAGATCGCGCAGCTCACCGACGAGAACGATATCGGGATCCTCGCGCAGCGCAGCGCGCAACGCGGTCTTGAAGGATCCGGTATGAACGCCAACCTGACGCTGTGTGATAATGCATTTCTTGTTCGTGTGAACGAACTCGATCGGGTCTTCGATCGTGATGACGTGATCATTCCGCGAGCGATTGATCAGATCGATCAATGCGCCGAGCGTCGTCGATTTGCCTGACCCCGTCGGGCCGGTGACCAGGACCAGTCCCTTCGTGAGGTAGCACAGGTTCTGAACTTCGGGTGTAATTCCCATCTCTTCCACCGACGCGACAACCGCGGGAATGACGCGGAATACTCCGCCTGTGCCCTTGTGATCCTTGAAAGCGTTGGCGCGGAATCGAGCGACGCCGGGAATCTCGTGCGCGAAGTCGGTGTCGTTCGATGCAAGAAATTCCTGATAGTTACGATCAGGCATGATCGAGCACACCATCGCATGCAGCTGGTCGCGCTCGAGCGCAGACCGCTGTTCGATGCGCTTCAATTCACCGTGCAGTCGCATTACTGGTGGCTCACCAACACGCAGGTGCAGGTCCGAACCGCTCTCCCGCACCAGCATCGTCAACAGCATCTCGATGTCGGCGCGCGAGTGTGGATCGGCGGGTCGGGTGGAAACCTCTACTTGCGGCTGCTGCGAGACAGGAGTCGGGTGGGCCGGCGCAGGCTGCGACGGTGATGCCATGTGCCCGTTGCCATTAGGTCCGTTTGAATGCGCGCCATTTCCATTCGCGCCGTTTCCGTTCGCACCGTTTCCGTTCGAAGCAGGTGAAGGCGGTGCGGTAAACGCATTCGCTGGTGCAGCACTTACTGTTGCCTTGAGCGTCCCGTTCTCCCGTGTGACCTTCGTCACGAACCGGCCCTCGCCATTGGCGTACACAAACTCGACGCCGTCTTCTGCATCGAGCGAGGACGCAATGTCGGGTGGCGCCATCTCTCGAAGGAGAAGAAGCAGCTGGCCATCCGCCAGCGGCTGGCGCGTCAGCGGATGCTGGGATCCGCCCTTGATGATGTGGGCAATATCTCCATCGGCAAGACGCACTGCGTCCGCCTTGTTGGAGACCATGGCAGTAAGAAGAGGATCAATTCTGGGCATACCATCAAGACGCCCAGCCTGGCACCGCGTAACCTCGAATTAGGCGTGCGCGTGCGATTCCCTGTCCATCATTTCGCTCTGCTCGATCTGCACCGTCACGTGTCCGATCCCGAACAATCCCATGGCATCGTGCACATGCTCGAGGACGTGCTGCTGAGTCGACGCGTCACGGACTATCGCGTGCGCGCTCATCGCAACCATTCGGGGATTCACCGACCAGACGTGCAGGTCATGCACTGATTCGATTCCTGGTATCGCTTCCAGCTGCTGCCTGACGGCATCGAGATCGATATCCTTCGGCGCACCTTCGAGGAGGATATCGACCGATTCACGCACCAGGCTCCAGGCGCCGCGCATGATCAGTGCGGTGGTGACGAACGATGCAATCGGGTCAGCCAGGAGCCATCCTGTGTATCGTATTATCAGCGCTGCGATCACGACTCCGACCGAGCCCAGCAGGTCACCCATGACGTGGAGGTAGGCGCCCCGCACGTTCATGTTTTCGCTCGCACCGCCGTGCAGGATGCGCGCGGATATCACATTTGTGATTAGGCCCGCCACCGCAACCCAGAGCATCAATCCGCCCACCGGTTCGGGATTTCTGATCCGTAGCACCGACTCCACGATGATGCCGGCGGATATGAGAAGAAGCACTGAGCCGTTCAGGAAGGCTGCGAGGATCTCCCACCGCAGATACCCGTAGGTCTTCTGCGGCGTGCCAGGCTGTCTGCTGAACCATGCTACGAAAAGCGACAGCGCCAGCGCCGCGACATCGGTAAGCATGTGCCCGGCGTCAGCCAAGAGGGCCAGCGAGTTCGAAACAAACCCGCCGATCACCTCGACCACGAGGAAGGTCCCCGTGAGAACCAGGGCGATCCGGAGACTTCTTACCGAGGCATGTGCGGCATGATCATGATGCCCGTCATCATGATTGTGAGAATGCCCGTGCCCGTGGGAATGACCGGGGTGGTCAGGCACGGCAGCCTCCCTCGCAAGAGAGGGTCAACGGAACGCGGATTGTGATATTTTCCCCAGTGTGATCACGCGACTCCTCGCCATTCTGGCCTTGGTGCTTCTGAATGGTTTTTTCGTAGCTGCAGAATTTGCCCTGGTAAGGTCCCGCCGGACACGCCTCGAGGCGATGGTCCGCGGCGGTGACCCTCTTGCGCGCATTGCGCTCAGGGCAAGCTCAAATATCTCCCGTGTACTTTCAGCGAGCCAGCTTGGCGTCACGCTGGCCTCGCTCGGACTCGGATGGATCGCCGAGTCGACGCTCGCTCACATCTTCGAAGGCGTGTTCGAAGGGCTGACGCCGGGCCTCGAGATTGGACTCAGAATCACCCTCGCCGCGATCATCGCTTATACCGTCCTCACGTACCTGCACGTCGTGCTCGGCGAATTGACACCAAAGGCTGCCGCACTCCAGGCACCCGAGCGTTTCGCAAAGTTTCTCGCGCCGCCCCTCATGTTGTTCGCATGGATCATGAGCCCGTTCATATGGGTGCTGCATCGATCAGCCAATCAGCTGCTTCGGCTTCTGGGGCAGCACAAGGCAGGATCCGAGGAATCGGTTCACTCGCCTGAAGAATTGCGAATGCTGGTGGAACAGTCGCAGGAAGGCGGCGCGCTTCAATCATCCGACGCGGACCTGATCGACGCGGTATTTGAGTTTTCGGAGAAGAGCGCGCGTGAAGTGATGACGCCGCGTACCGAAATAAGCGCCTTCGATATCGATGCTTCGCTCGAGGAAGTCCTGCGGGTCGTAGAGGAGAGTCAGTTCTCGCGATATCCGGTGTATCAGGAATCGATCGACAATATCACGGGACTCATTCTCACGAAGGACCTGCTGCGCCTGCTTCTTCCCGGTGATTCGCTCGCGGCAGCGCGCGCAGCGGAATTCAGCCTGAAAAAATTGATTCGGCCGGTGCACGTCATTCCCGGATCGCGCGAAGTCGAGGATGTGCTTGCCGACTTCAAGCGAAGAAAGGAGCACATGGCAATCGTGCTCGATGAGTACGGCGGCACCGCCGGCATCATCACGATGGAAGATCTGCTCGAAGAAATCGTCGGCGACATTCTCGACGAATACGACACGCCCGAAGACGTCGACGAGCCGGTGCTCACGCGCGCCGGTGAGACGCTCGTGTCGGGCTCATCGAACATCGGCGAGCTGAACGAGCGCTTTGGTCTCGACATTCCCGACGAAGACGCGACTACGATCGGCGGATTTGTTTTTGGAATTCTCGGGCGGCTGCCGCAGGTTGGAGATCGCGTAATTGCAGGAGGCGCGATCTTTACAGTCAAAGCGATGGATGGACGAAAAATCGACACGCTCGCTGTCGATCTTCACTCGATGGGCGACCGCCGCTCTAAGGACCGCGAGCCGCAATCCGCCGACACAGAAGCAGCGCCTCGATAAAACTCGACGGATCTGCGATGCCGCGGCCTGCAATGTCGAGCGCCGTCCCATGATCTGGTGACGTCCGCGGGAATGGAAGACCCAGCGTAACGTTCACGGCGCTTCCGAATGACGCCACCTTGATTGCGGTCATTCCAACATCGTGATAAGGCGCGATGACTGCGTCGAACGCGCCGCGAATCGCTTTCACAAAAACAGTATCTGCGGGAAACGGCCCGTTTATTCCCGCACGTCTTGCTGCCGGCGCGAGAATCTCATCGTCTTCATTTCCAAATCGTCCGCCGTCGCCTGCATGCGGATTCAGTGCGCACAGCGCGATTCTTGGATCTTCAATCCCGAACCAGTCCTGCAGCGACTTGCGCGTGATGGACGCGATTTCGACAATGAGATCCTCAGTCAACAGCGCGACCACATCGCGAAGGGGATGGTGCGTCGTTGCAAGGACAACACGCAGCCGGTCGGACGCGAGCATCATCGCAACGCGCGACTGGGTCAGCTCGGCGAGCATCTCCGTATGTCCGGGATGGCTGTATCCGCCGGCAAGCAGCGCGGCCTTGTCGATGGGCGCCGTCACTATTCCATGCACTTCACCGCTTGATGCAAGCGCGACTGCGGCTTCAATCGCGAGCCCGGCGAGACGCCCCGCATCTGCTGCAGAGCCCGACCTGTCCCACTCACCGATGTCTACATCCACGTCGAGCCCGCAACCCGCAGGCCCCACGATTACCAAATCAGAGCGCCCGCCGACTCTCGAGTCTGCGAGCGCTTTGATTATAATCTCCGGCCCGATGCCGCGCGGATCGCCGGCAGTTACAGCAAGGCGTGCGTTCACTCCTGCAATCTTATCGCAACGAATGTCTGCTTGCGCAGGTCGTCGAGAAGCGAGCGCGTCGCTTTTTCAGCAACGAGCTGGGAGCGGATTCGCTCCTTGATTTCGGCTTCGTCGTACTGGCCTGCTTCGTTCACACTCACGAGCTGGACGACGGCCCACTTTGAAATACCGCGCGGACTGACGAGCTCGAACGGCTCTGTTACGTCGCCCGCTTTCTTCCCCGCAATCGCTGTCGCGTACGAAGCGGGCAGTGAGTCGCGCACGAACGGCTGAAGAATTCCCTTCTCTTCAGCGGGATCATGATGCTTGAGCACGACCGAATCAAACGCTGCACCGTTTCGAAGCTGCGTTGCGACAAGCTCCGCCTCCGCATGAGCGGCTGCGATATCAGTGGAATCGATCTTCGGTGAGATCAGAATGTGGCGTGCCTTTACTTCTGCCGCCTGAACACGATCGACCTTGATGATGTGATATCCGAATGACGTCTCGACCACGTTGCTGATCTGGCCCGGCTGAAGCGAGAACATCACGCGCTCGAACTCAGGGACCATTGCGCCGCGGCGATTCCATCCGAGATCTCCACCCTGCGGCTTCGAAGCTTCGTCCATCGATTCACGCTTGGCGATCTGCTCGAAGTCTCCACCTTTCCTGACCTCGGCGAGAATCGAATCTGCCTTTGCCTTCGCGCGCTGCTTGGCTGCAGCCGATGGCTTTGGTGCAATGACGACCTGGCGGAACGTCACCGTTGCCGGCGCGCCCTGAAGCTGTTCCTTGTTCTTCTCGAACGCTTCGTTGACCTCGGCATCACTGACATTGCGCCCAACTGCGGTCTTCTTCAGCTCTTCGAATACGCGCTGTTGAAGTGCGCGGCGATAATACTGTTCGTAGAGAGTCCGCTTGTACTCTTCAGGCGTGCCGAAGCCAGCCTTGCGAAGCTCCGCACGGTATTCATCCTCAGTCTGGAAATTTCCGCGAACGCGGCGAACCTGATCATCGACGCTGCGGTTCACTTCATCCGGAGTGACCTCGATTTTCAGGAGATGCGCCTTCTGCACGAGGATCTCTTCATCCACGAGCGCGTCGAGCGCATCCTTTGCAATCGCGGCCTGCCCTGCCGAGTCAGAGGGCAGCTGCAATCCTGCAGCGCGCTGCTGATTGATGGAGCTCATTACATCGCTCCACAGGATTACCTGATCGCCGACAACCGCGACAATGCGATCGACAGGAAGAGATCCCTGCGGAGGAGCAGATGCAACCTGCGCGGCGGGCTGCGCGGGCGTCTGCGCCGCAAGCGACGCAGGGCCCACTGCAATCAAAGAAACGAGTAGACGTCTGATCATTCTGTTAGTGATACCCTGCACCACCGCTCTGGTTCTACTTCTTCGTGGTGTCTGCATTAGGCACAGGTACCACCGAATTCGGTTGCCCGGTCTTTGTCGAGTCAGTTGCCAGACGGACCTTTGCTGCTTCCAGCAGGACCTGATCGACTGCCTCGGGATTTATCGTGTAATCGTACTTGTCACGCAGAACACTCTGCACAGGCAAGCCGACTTCGACGTACTGCGCCTGCTGCTGGAGAAGTTTGCCGAGGTAATCCTCTACCCGCTGCGATGCGAGCTTCTCGCGGTCACTCTTGGATTTCGCTGCTGCTTCGAGATTCTTGGGATCGACGTTGAGTGCGTTCCACGAATTCGTGACGGTGGTCAGGAACATCTTGCGAACTTCGTCCAGCTGTTCCTTGCTCGGACCGAGCTTGGCACTGTCAGCCGCATGCAGCACGAGCTCATTGCGAACGAAATTCTTCACGAACATGGGAAGCATTGAGTCCGGCGCCTGCTTCACACGCTCAGCGATTTGCGCCTGCGGCGGGAACGTCTCCATCCATCGCGACAGATCTGACGCCGTGAACTTGCCGATCTTCGAAGTTGCAAGAACGGTCTTGTCGGTCTTGTGCTTCATCGGATCTTCGACGACAGCACGAATGGTTGCGCCGGTTCCCGGCTTTACCTCGACCTTGTTGCCTGACTCGATACCAGCAAGGAAAGTGCTCTCGGCAGCCTGCATTCCGCCGGCCTGCATCGCTCTCGTGAAATCCTCCTTCACCTCGGAGAACAGCGGGCGGCGGATAATATGGTAGCCGTACGGAGTCTGAATCACCGGGGAGATTTCACCCGGCTTGAGTGCGGCGGTTGCTTCGTCGAATTCCTTCACCATCGCGCCACGCGGGAATACTCCGAGGGTGCCACCGCGCGGGGCCGATCCCGGATCCTGGCTGTTCTTGCGCGCCATTTCCGCGAAGTTCGCCGAATTCACCTGGCCGCGAAGCGCATCGATCTTCGCCTTGACCTTTGCCTTTCCTGCCGGCGTCGTGTCCTGCGTGAGAAGAAGAATGTGGCTGGCCGCGAGCATCTGGTTGGCGTTGTATGCAGCTTCCGCCTGTGAGCTGTCCGGTGCCTTCCACGTCTTCGAGACATTGTCGTAGAACTTCTTGGCCTTGATGTTGGCAATCACCGCCCACATCGCCTCGTCGATCTTCGCGTTGTCCTTGAGCGAGTCGTTGTTCGCAGCGGCTTCCGCGATGAGGTGATAGTTCACCCACGCGTCCACGATCGCATTTGCAACATCCTTTCTGAGCGGCGCCTTGGATGCGCCCATCATGTTCGCGAGCTGCGTCACTGTGAGCTCGGAGTCTGCCGCCTTGGCGACCACGTTCGTATGTGCCGAGAACGCGTCCTTGATCGAGTCGCAGCCGGTGAACAGAAGAGCCGCGCCGATCGCGGCAAGTGTCAGTTTTTTCATCGTTGTTGGTGATTCGTTGTTAGCCGGAGGCCGTGCCCCGGCCGCGTAGCGTCGCGAGAGCGCGGACCAGGCCGCCGAGCAGCTCTGCCCCGCCGAGCCTGGTCAATTTGAGCGAAAGCGGATGTGCTCTTCGCACTTCCGCCTGAAACTGTACCTCGTGAAACGCAGCTGAGATCCCCTTCATCCGGGGCACAGCATGTTCCCCAAAGGTAATACGAGCCTCGTTCCCACGCAGCAGCATCGACTCGATCTGCGCGTAGCCGCCAAGTACTCTGAGCATCGCCACATCGAAAAAGGTTTCCGCAGGCGGGGGCAGCGGTCCGAACCGGTCCCTGAGCTCCGATTTCAGCGCCTCGATCTCCGTGGTCTCAGTCATGTGAGTGAGACGACGATAGATATCCAGCTTTGCATCCTGATTCGTGATGTATTCGTCGGGCAGGTATGACGGCATGTCGACCGAAACATCGGACGGCTGAAGCTTGGGCGCGGTGTCGCCGCGCATGACACGCTTCACTGTTTCATCGAGCATCCGCAGGTACATATCGAAGCCCACCGCGGTGACGAACCCCGACTGTTCAGGTCCCAGAAGATTGCCTGCGCCGCGCAGCTCCAGATCCTTGAGCGCAATTCGATAACCGGCGCCGAGCTCAGTATGATGCTCGAGAATTTTGAGGCGGCGGTTGGCTTCCTCGTCGATATCGCCGTCCGACACCAGCAGATAGCAATTCGCGCGACGGTGCGAGCGGCCGACTCGTCCGCGCAATTGATACAACTGCGCGAGACCGAAATGATCGGCGCGATTCACGAACATCGTGTTCGCATTGGGAACGTCGAGTCCTGACTCGACAATCATCGTCGAAACGAGCACATCGGTCTCGCCATCGACGAACTTGCGCATCACTTCTTCGAGATCGCGCTCCCGCATTTGTCCATGTCCGACCCCAATGCGCGCGCGCGGCACGAGCTTCTGCACGTTCTGCGCAATAGTGTCGATCGTCTCGATGCGATTGTGAACGAAGAACACCTGCCCGCCTCGATCGAGCTCGCGGCTGATTCCTTCTTCGATCAGTCCCGGGTCCCAGGGCTCGACAAACGTAAGCACCGGTGAGCGATCGCGCGGCGGAGTCTGCATCAGCGTCATGTCACGCAAGCCGGCAAGCGACAGATGCAGAGTTCGCGGAATCGGCGTCGCAGTGAGAGTGAGCACGTCGGTCTCGAGCTTGAGATGCTTCAACCGCTCCTTGTGCTTCACTCCGAACCTGTGCTCCTCATCGATGATGATGATTCCGAGGTTCCTGAATTTCACATCGGGGCTCAGCAGCCGGTGCGTTCCAATGACGATGTCGATCTTGCCGCTCGCGAGCTCAGCGATCACTTCCTGCTGCTGCTTCTGAGTCTCGAAGCGGCTCATCGTCCTGATCTCGATCGGAAAATCAGCGAGACGATCGCCGAATGTGCGCGCATGCTGCTCGGCGAGAATAGTCGTCGGAACGAGCACTGCAACCTGACGCCCCGACTGCACCGCCTTGAACGCAGCGCGCACCGCGATTTCAGTCTTTCCATAACCGACGTCGCCAACGAGAAGTCGGTCCATCGGCCGCGCCTTCTCCATATCGCCCTTCACATCGGCAGTCGCTGTTCTCTGATCCGGCGTATCCTCGAAGAGGAACGACGACTCGAGCTGCTTCTGCCACGCGGTATCGGGTACGTGAGGCGGTCGAGTCGCAACCCGGCGGCGCGCGTAAAGATCGAGCAGCTCCACCGTCATGTCCTGAATTGCAGCGCGAGTTCTGTCGCGCTGCTGCGCCCATCGCTTTCCGCCGAGTGTATGAAGTCTCGGCGGAGGATTATCAGGAGAGATGTCGGCAGCAGAGCGGAATCTCTCGATCTGATCGATGCGATACAGTGGCACGTTGAGCCGCGAGCCGCCTTCGTACTCGATCACCGCAGCCTCAACAGTGCTTTCACGAACGAAGATCTTCTCGATACCGCGATAGATGCCGACACCATGCTCGAGATGCACGACGTAATCACCGGGCGTAAGCGCGGTAAGTGATTCGATCGACGTGCCGGTCGTGTACTTGCGCGCGCGCCGGATTCTTCGCTCGCGGCGGAAAATCTCGTGATCCGTGAGAACACGCAGTCCGCTGAACTGCATTCCCCACGGTGGAATGATGAATCCGCCGTGCAGCACGCCGATGGCGAGCGTGACAGATGGAATTTTCGTCCGGCCCTCTGTCAGCAGCTCATCGAGACGCTCGGCCTGTCCGGTATTGTCGCAAAGAATGATCGTAGGAATTCCATCGGAGACGACTTCACGCAGACGCTTCATGTCGCGCTGAATCGGCTCCGGCGGCACGATCGGAAAATCGAATACCGCTGCGGGATTCTCCGGCGATGCGAACTCAGCGTGAGAATCAGTGACGTCCGTGGAGAACAGCTCTGCAATACCGAGCGATGACAACGCTGCAAGCGCAGCATCCGGCGCGTTGAAGAGCTCATGCCTGCTCGGCACATCTTCTCCGCGGCGGCGCGCGAGAAGGATGTGATGCTCGGCCTCATCCCACGTGCGGCGCAGCTCGGGACCTACGCGGCTGTCCTCTGGAATTATGAGAATTGTATCGGGAGCAAAGAGCGTCGTGATCGATACGCGCTCGGTGTCGTCGGAGTTAGTCGATACGGCGCCGTCGACGGGAAGGATCAACGCGAGATCGGCATCGCGTGTGGAGCGCTGCGAGACCAGGTCGAAATGACGCAGCTCGGAGATTTCATCACCCCAGAACTCGAGCCGCACGGGCTCTGCCATTCCAAAGCTGTAGATGTCGAAGATTCCTCCGCGCACGCTGAACTGCGCGACGTCATCCACCATCGGCACTCTTTCGAATCCGATCGACTCCAGATGACCGGCGAGAGCTTCCGGACGATGCGTATCGCCTTTCCGGATCTCCATTCTGGTTTGCGCGAGCGATCGGGGCAGCTGCGTTTTCTCGAGCAGTGCGCGCGCGGTGGTGAGCAGAATCCGGATCTCACCGCGGCCGATTCTTTCGAGGGTCTCGACCCTTTCACCTGCAACTTCGGCATGCGGCTCTATTTCGCCGAAGCCTTCGCGTGGCGGATAAAAAGCCACAGAGCCGGGCTCGACCAATGATTCGAGATCGGCGAGCCATCGCTCGGCTCCGGATACACTTTCCGCGATTACGACGAAAAATCGGCCCTGACTGGCGTGCGCCATGGCAGCGACCGCGAGTGCGTCGCTGGAACCTGGAAGCCCCGTTACGTGTAGCCGGGTATTTGCAGGAGGTAATGCTGAGGTAAGCTGGCCGAAGGCGGGCAGCGCCTGAAGCGCCTCCAGAAGTGCTGGCAGTGCCACTGCGCGCAAGCTATCCTACTTGTATCGCATGGGGTAGCGGACCGGGCGATCAATCGGAGGTACGATGAAAAAAGCATTTGTCAGCGCACTTGTCGCTGTCGGAGCGATGGTTTCCATCGCCGGCGCCCAAGCCAACCCCAAAGTTTACACACCGCAATTCGATAACAGTCCGGCCAACGGCGATGATGTTCCTGCCGTTCAGGTCTGGCTCGATGAGCGGACGCTGCGCTTCGGTGATCTCGTGCGCCCGTCTGTCGCCACCGATCCGGAAGCGTACCTCACAGTGGTGCGGGTCACGACTGACGGACAGCTTCGCGTGCTGTACCCGCAGTATCCAAATCAGCAGGTCAAGTATCAGCCGGGACAGTTCGCAAATGACCGGCTCCCCGTTACTACGACCGAAGCATTTTCCGTCCGCGAGTCCAATGGGACCGGTTTCATTTTCGCGATCGCTTCGTATTACCGGTTCAACTACAGGTTCTATACAACGGGAGCTCGCTGGAGCACGGCTCGCCTTTCGAGTGCTGGAAGATTTGGAAGTCCGTTCCAGATCATTCGCAGCTTTGTCGACGAGATCACTGAAGGCAGTGATTCATACTCGATGGATTACGTGATGTATGACACGGATGCGAGCTCGTATCGCAGTCGCTACGCGACGCGTCATCGCGGCTACGCATATGACGACTATTACGATCTGTGCCTCAATGCATTCGGGTACTACAGCAACAACTATTGCAGGGGATACGGTGGGTACGGGTTTCCATACATAGTCGTTGCCACTCCGCGTAACCCCGGCAATCCGGCGCCGCGAAAGAACATGAGGATCCGGCCACTCGTTCCCGATCCGGTTCTTCCTCACGCGCCGCGTCAGCCTGAGCCAGTCGAAGGACGGCAGGCGACTCGCGACGCCAGCGACCGCCTGGACGCATCGAGGCTGCGACGGCTTCGCGACAGCGATGCTTCGCGCGGTCGCACTCCGACGACTGTTCCGATGAGAGAGCGTGAGCGTCCAATTTCAGAGCCGCGCATTTATCGTCCCGAGAACGATTCTCGTCGCGCGCAGCCGCGGTCCGAGCCAATGGTCGCCGCCCCCCAACGCGCACCGGAGCCGAGAATCGAGCGCAGCGCCCCACCGCGTATCGAGCACGACCCTACGCCGCGAGAGAAGC
>DATEDH010000190.1:0-2990 GCA_035281765.1 Gemmatimonadaceae bacterium | reverse complement strand
TTCTTCAACAGCTCGCTGCGGCGCAGAAAAATATCATCGCCGTTGCGTTCGGGAGCCCGTATGTCGTCAGCGCTTTCCCTGATGCGCCAGCGTATCTGATGGCCTGGGGAGGCGCGCCGGTCTCCCAGCGCGCAGCGGCAGCAGCACTTCTTGGCAGTGCTCCAATAAGCGGGCGGCTTCCAATCTCGATTCCGCCATCGCTCAAGACAGGAGATGGAATCGATCGTGCTGCGGTGAGGAGCGCCCAATGAGAAAATTCATCATCACAGTCGCGGCGGCAGCGGCGCTCGGGTGTGCCACGCAATCGGCAGGAATCAAGATGAGCTCACGACCTGCTCCACTTTCTGCTCTCGTGAGCGCGCCTCCTGCGGACGCGAACATGAGCCCGGGATTGAATGCGACTCTCGACTCGATCATGTCGACATCCATCGCGGGCGGTGCAGCGCCAGGCGGCGTGCTTGCCGTCGGACGATACGGTCGCGTCGTTCACATGAAGGGCTATGGCCGGCAGGATACGGCGAGAGCATCGGCCGCAGTCGATGAGAACACCATGTGGGACATGGCATCTCTCACAAAGGTCATCGCGACAACTACAGCGGCGATGATTCTCGAGCAATCGGGACAGCTCGATCTCGACCGCACCGTTGCGAGCTATCTGCCTGAATTCAATGCGCCCGACAAAGCCGCGATCACCGTGCGCATGATCGTAACACATCGCGGCGGACTCGAAGCATTCGCGGCGCTGTACAAGGAATTCAAGGGACGCGAGCAGTATCTCACCCAGATCAATGCACGTCCTCTCAAGTCGGTGCCCGGGACCGAGACCGTTTACAGCGACTGGGACATGATCCTGATGCAGTTCATCATCGAGCGCATCACTGGCATGACACTCGATCGCTACGTCACGGAAAAAGTCTTCGCGCCGCTCGGCATGACGAGCACGATGTTCACTCCGGACAGCGTGCAATTCTTCGCGCGGATTGCGCCGACTGAAATCGACAGTGCGCGCGGCGGCCTGGTCCATGGCAAGGTTCACGACGAGAATGCGTGGGCAATGGGTGGCGTATCAGGCCATGCGGGTTTGTTCTCGAGTGCAAAGGACCTCACCGTTTTTTGTCAGATGCTGCTGAATGGTGGTGAATACAACGGCGTGCGAATCGTGAAGCCTGCGACCCTTGCCAGGTGGACTGCGCCGCAGTCGCGCACATCGAGCCGGGCTCTCGGGTGGGATACTCCATCTAAAGGCTCGAGCGCCGGCAGTTATTTCTCTGCCCGCAGCTTCGGCCACACGGGGTTCACGGGAACTTCGATATGGGTCGATCCCGAGAAGAATCTTTTCGTAATACTTTTGACTAATCGCGTGAATCCGACGCGAAACAACAATCGCCAGGTTCCATTGCGAAAGGCTGTTGCCGATGCCGCGCAGATGGCGATCACCGATGCACCACTGATTAACTGGGAGATGAGCCGTTGAACGCGCAGGTACGTGAACGCGTCAGGGTTGTAATAGCCGATTACGACGAAATTGCGCGCATTGTGGCGCGCCGAATAGCTGAAGTGATTGCGCAGCGCCGCGCCGAGGGCAAGACGCCGGTGCTGGGCCTTGCGACGGGAAGTACACCGATCGGGATCTATCGGGAATTAATTCGCATGCACCGCGAAGACGGGTTGAGCTTCGCCGATGTCGTGACGTTCAATCTCGACGAGTACTACCCGATGCGGCCCGACAGCATTCACAGCTACTACCGGTACATGTGGGAGAACCTGTTCGACCACATCGATGTCAAACCCGAAAACGTTCACATACCGAACGGAGCAGTTCCGCGGGAAAAGCTGAACGAGGAAACCCGCCAGTACGAGCAGGCCATTCGAGATGCCGGCGGAATCGACCTGCAGATTCTGGGAATTGGAAAGACCGGTCACATCGGCTTCAACGAGCCGGGATCGGGAATCGATTCGCGAACGCGCCCGATTGCGCTCGATACGATTACCCGCCGCGACGCCGCCGCGGATTTCTTCGGAGAGGACAATGTTCCCACCGAAGCAATCACGATGGGTGTTGCGACAATCATGGAAGCCCGCGAAGTCGCGCTGATCGCAACAGGTGAGCACAAGTCGGCAATCATCAAGCGAGCTGTCGAAGGCGAGCCCGTTCCTGATGTTGCCGCGACGTACCTGCAGGAGCACAAGAACGCTGTGTTCTACGTGGACCCTGCAGCAGCCGCCGATCTGACGCGAGTGCGAACTCCGTGGATCGTCGGCGAGGTCGAATGGACACGGGACCGCGAGATGGCCGCAGTCATCTGGCTGAGCGGTGAAACGCACAAGTCGATTCTTAAGCTCGACAGTCTCGACTATCGCGAAAACCATCTGAGCTCACTGCTCGCCCGCTACCAGGAAGCAGGCCCGCTCAACGGCGAAGTATTCAACGCGCTCATCTCGAAAGTGCGTGGCCGCAGCAAGCTGCCCGCGAACCGCAACATCATCGTGTTCTCGCCGCATCCCGACGATGATGTGATTTCCATGGGCGGCATGCTCAACAAGCTGCACCAGAATCACAACAACATCATCGTCGCGTATCAGACTTCTGGAAACATCGCGGTATTCGACCATGAGGTTCGCCGCTACGTCGATTTCCTGCGCCGCTTCGATCGTGATTTCTCAAAGAACAATCAGCAGACTCGCGAGCTCGTCGAGCGTGTCGAGAAATTCCTCGATACAAAAGCGCCTGGACAGGTGGACATTCCCGAAGTGCTGACGATCAAGCGCGGCATTCGCGAGGCAGAGGCAGTCTCCGGTATCGAGACCTTCGGAATGGATCGCGACCAGGCGCGCTTCCTCAATCTTCCGTTTTATCAGACTGGCAAAACACGCAAGGATCCAATCGGGCCGGAAGATGTTCGCATCACGCTCGAGCTTCTCGAGCAGCACAGGCCTTCGCTGATTTTCGTTGCCGGCGATTTGTCCGATCCGCACGGCACGCATCGCAT
>DATEDH010000189.1:0-4599 GCA_035281765.1 Gemmatimonadaceae bacterium | reverse complement strand
GAAGAGACGGCGGCCTTCGCTCGCGGCGTAATACGCGGTGAGCGAAGAGACGGCGGCCTTCGCTCGCGGCGTAATACGCGGTGTCGATTCCCTCCTGAACGTCACCGCGCGTCTCAGTGAGCGGCTTTCCCATCTCGCGCGTCATGATGTCCGCGATCTCTTCCTTTCTCTTTGAGAGAAGATCTCCGACAACGCGCAGCACATCACCGCGCGCCGGCGCGGGCGTGCGCTTCCACTGAGAAAAACCTCGCTTTGCGCTTTCCACCGCGCGCTGCACGTCACTCGAGCGGGACAGCGGAAACATCCCGATGAGATCATTCCGGTCAGCCGGGTTTCGATTCTCGAAGTATTCGCCTGAATCCGGCTCGACCCAGGCGCCGGCGATGAAGTTGTTGAACTTTTTCATTTATCGATTCGATGTGATCACGAGTGCTCGCGTGTGAGTGCGTAGCGCTCGATCTTCTTGTAAAGGTTGGAGCGCGGCATTTCCACTGCTCGCGCCGTTTCAGAAACATTCCAGTCGAACTCGCGCAGCTTGCTCAACAGATATGCGCGCTCGGCCGCTTCCTTGAACTCCTCGAAAGTCTTGATCGCCGTAAGACCGCCAAGCCCCGTGTCATCGGCGACGCGTGCACCAGCAAGCCGGTCGACATCCTTTGCGGTCAGCTCGGGACCACTCGCGAGAATGAGCATTCGCTCGACTGTGTTGCGCAGCTCACGAACATTGCCCGGCCAATCCAGATCCATCAGACGCTGAATTGCCGATTCACCAACGCGGCGCGGAGTGAATCCCTCTCTATTCGAAAGCGTCGACACGAAGTATTCGACGAGCTCGGGAATATCCTCGCGATGCTCTCGAAGCGGCGGAACATGAATGGGAACGACATTGAGCCGGTAATACAGGTCCTCGCGAAAACGTCCTGCTGCGATCTCCTGCTCGAGGTTCTTGTTCGTTGCGGCCAGAACTCGCACATCGACGGTAACCGGCTTCGAGCCACCGATGCGCGTGACGACATTGTCCTGAAGAACGCGCAGCACTTTTGCCTGCGCGCTCATGCTCATGTCGCCGATCTCGTCGAGAAAGAGAGTTCCCTTGTGCGCCTGCTCGAACTTTCCGGCGCGATCGGCGATAGCACCGGTGAAGGATCCCTTCATGTGACCGAACAGCTCGCTCTCGATGAGCTCCTGGGGAATCGCTGCACAGTTCACTTCTACAAACGGTTTGTCAGCGCGCGCCGAGTGACGATGTAATGCTCGCGCAACGAGCTCCTTTCCCGTTCCGTTCTCACCGGTGATGAGAACGCGCGCTGGAGTTGCGCCAACTTTCTCGATGCGATCGACAAGCGCGCGCATGACTGGTGAATCGCCGACTATCTCATAAGGCGATCCGCTGAAATTGCGGAGGCGTGAATTCTCCTCGCGCAGGTTGATGTGATCGAAAACGTTGCGAAGCATCACCAGAATCCGATCGGTGTCGAGCGGCTTCTCCAGGATCTCGTAGGCGCCGAGCTGCGTCGCTTCAACAGCAGTCCTGATGGTCGCATGACCGCTGATCATCACGACAGTTGCAACAGGATCGATCTCTCTGATCTTCTTGAGCGCTTCCATTCCGTCCATGCCCGCCATCTTCACGTCCATGAAGACGAGATGCGGCTTCCACTTCTGATATTCGGTGATGCCGTCGGCCGCATTCGATACCGCGCGAACTTCATATCCCTCGTACTCGAGCAGCTGACCGAGCGCAGCACGAATGCCCTGTTCGTCGTCGACTACGAGAATCTTTCGATTCATTGCGTTGACTTGTAGACAGTGATTCTGCCGTTCGCGATTCTGACGTCCCCGATATACGGCGGCAGCGTCATCGGAAGCGCGTCCTTCGACAGGCTGTCGGGCATGGTGCCTTTGCGGATGCGGCTCACGAGTTTTGGAATCAAGGCGTCCGGAACCGGCAGCGAGCCGATCCTGATGTCCTTGATTGCGAACTCGCCAACGCCTTTTCTCAGAACGTTGATCGTTCCGCCAAGCTGAACCGTATCGCGCTCGCCGAGGAGCGCACCGAGTGGGCCGAGTGCCTTCGATCCGCCAAGCTCGCGGAGGGCAATGCTCGCGCGAACATAGAGGCGGTCGTTCTTGATCGACGACGTGACGTTTTCAGCCGATGGAGGAAGCTGCTTTGCGACAGCAAGGAAGATGTACGATGCTGCCTCGCCCGCTGAAAGATTTACGAAGGCCGGTCCGCCCTGAGCAGACAGCGATTGCACGGCGGTCTCACCCTTTTTTGCCTTCTCGCTGGTAAGCAGCTCCCAGCCTCCGGGAGCAACGCTTGCTACCGCGCTCGAGTCGGCAGGCGCGTGATCGCCCGCGTATCGACGGTAGATGGTCTCGAGCCGCTCCCGGTTGAACCACGCGAGGACGGCGATAATAAGCAGAAAAACAAGACAGCCCAGACGACGGAAGCAGCCGAACATTCAGTACCCTTTTTTTGCGGTCGATTGAGGGAATATCACCAGATTGACCTCAACCGGGCAAACCGGGTGCCTGCCGGTGGGGAAAACTGCACTGCTGTTCGGACTGCGAAATCGTTAAAAGCACTTTAACGGGGAGCGCAGTGAGCACAGTGAGGTGTTGAGGGTTATCCGAGTGGCTGTAGTGGTTGGCCCAACCCGACGGCCACTGTCAGTGAGAGTGATCAAACCTCAAAACCTCACTGTGCTCACTGCGCTCCCTGTTAATCAAAGTCGTGAGGAGCGACTGGAGACGTCGTCTGAGTTTAGACGGATTCAAACCCCTCAAAACCTCACTGTGCTCACTGCGCTTCCCGCTAAGAAAAGTGGCTTAACCGGGCGGCGCCCCTCTGCCCTGACCCTGCCGCTGAAAGGGCTGCTTCACGTCATTCGGCACCTTTGCCCATTGATCAGGCGTCAGGATTGCCTCTGCATCCTTGATCGCCTGCGTTGCGAGAGCGCGGCCTTCCTGAATCCGTCCCCGCATTCGCATTCCAAGCTGCAATGGATCCGCCGTCCGCGCGTCATTGCTTCCCAAAGTCTGAGCAAGAGCGCCGATAAGAGTATCGGCCTTGGCCTGAAGCGAATCACCGGCGACCTGCAGCCTGGTCTTCTGCTCAGCGGTCAGATCGAGCTTGAGAGAATCGTTGAGATCGAGAATCTGCCTGAACGTATTTGGAACCGCGCGCGCAAGACGCTCACGGAAGTCAGCTGCGGTCGGCCGATTGCCGCCGCGCCCTCCGAACACTGCATTGAACTGCTGGCGAGCCGGATCCTGTCCAACCGTGATACGCGCTTGAAGCGCAAGCTGGAATGGAACGCGGAACGCGTTGCGCGAACCGGCCTGCGCACCAAAGTGCTCGTTCACCTGATAAATGAATTTCTCGTTCGCCGCATCGAATCCGCGGACGTAGAGAAGCGTGCGATCAGGGAAGACCGGCTGGCCCCAGCCGTGAAGATTGTCCTTGCCGTGCAGCAGCTGATCGATTCCTGTCAGCGTATTGAGACCGAGCAGCGAGATTGTCAGGCGGCGATTCAGTCCGAATGCATTGGGACGGAAGTTCGCCTGAAGATCGAAGGTGGGCGACCAGGGAACAGAGCAGCTGCTGCGCCGCGCAATTTTTCCCATCTGCGATTCCAGGCATTCGCGCGCGCGCTCCGGTGCATTCGCGAGCAGTCGCGACATTCCGTTACTCACAGCGGTATCGCTTGTTGTCACGGGATCGAATATGAATGGACGGTCATTACGAAGGCCGTCACCATTTACATCGCCGCCGACGATGGGTGTGAACCGGCTGCCTGATGCCAACCTGCCTATCGCTGTGATCTCGAACGAAGGTTTGATTGGCCACGTCAGCGTTCCGATGAACGAGTGCCTTCGCTCGCGATCACTCGTCCCGCCTTCTGCAACGTTCGGATTACCGGCAGTCGATGAGCCGGACCCTCCGCCACCAAAGCTGGATATGCCGCGTGTTTCATCACGCGAACGCGTCAGAGTGTACGACAGATTGAAGAGAATCGCCTTGGTCGTGATTCCATTCAGTGACGCAGTGAGCTGTCGCGTATTGTTTTCGAGATCCGAATTTATCTGACTCACTACGCCAAAACGGGGAGCGAGCCGCGAACCGGTCAGCGAGACAGCGCCGCTCGATGGAACGATCGAGCTCACCGGCGTGAACACCGGCCGGCCTCCCTCGTTGTCGAGAGAGAACTTCGGAGTTGCGTCGAGATTGATGTCGCGAGCGCCGGTCTGCGCAACGCCGCGCGAGAACGAAGCATCGAGCGACACGTTATATCTCTCGCGAAATCGACGGCTGATTCCGAGTGATCCGCGCCACGCCCTCGGCGCAGCAAAATCGGGACTGAACACCGTGATGTTTCTGCGCTCATTGCCGAACTGCTGACTGTCACCATTGCAGGTCGATGGCACGCTCGACGGATCCGCAATGAACGCGTCCCAGTCGGGGGGCGGGACTGTCGGGCCAACACAGACAATTTGAGTTTGACCCGTCGTCAATCCATTTGCGTCAGCGGCAGAAGCAAACAGCTGCGACGACGCGCGTCCGCGGAACTCTCCGAATCCTCCGCGAATGTT
>DATEDH010000188.1:0-12180 GCA_035281765.1 Gemmatimonadaceae bacterium | reverse complement strand
CTGACAGTTGTCTGGCTGTACCAGTCGCAGTCTGCTGTGAGAGGGCTGTTGCACTCGGGGTGAATGCGAGAACAAACGCCAACTTTCTAATCGAGATCACGTTAGCCTTCGGTGATGTAACGGAATGAACGCGCTCAGTCGCGCGCGAGGGCCTGGATTGCCTCGGATCGAACCTTGATATCAGTGGCATCGTCGGCGAGACGCTCCAATGCAGCGCGAGCCATTGATTCACCATTCCGAAACGAGGTACGAATGCCATCAACTGCTTCCAGCCGAACCTTCCGGTCCGGATCGGTTCTGCTCAAAATCGACAGGAGGTCTATGACTCTGGCGTCTGCGCCGTGCGTGCGCGCGAGCCATTGAATCGCTTCAACGCGAACGCGTGGGTTGTCTTCAGCCGCGAGGGACGCCTTCACTGCCTTGAACGCCAGGTCTCCGTCATCATGAATCGTGAGCGCCGCGTTCAGCTCTGAACGAACCGGCGCCGAGGTCGCATTTTGCAGGACTGATTGAAGCTGCGAGATGCTTTCGCCTCCGATTGCATGGCCGAGCCACATCAGGGTTCGGCCGCCGAGTGAGACTTGATCAGACTTTCGCTGGATCCGTGTTGCGATGGCGTTCCCGCGCGTGTCGAACTCGATCATGATCGCACCGTTCCGATCCGAACCAGTGGAGTGCACGAGCGCAGCAAGTGAGGGGGAATTCGCAGCAGGTCGTGGGGCACCCAAAGAACTGCTTGCGATCGCGGATCTCGATTCTACTGCATCGACTTCCCATCCGATCCAGTAGGTGTCTTGTCCTGCATTCGCTTGCGCCCATTTGAAGCGAGCGGCCAAGGATGCAGCTGGACCGGTATAAGGAACGACAACGTCAGGTTCTATCGCAGGTAAAACCGTCGCGATCGATCGATCGGCGGGTGACGACATTGATCCGTTCGCCGAGAATGCGGGTGCCGACGTTGCAACTGCTGCGACGAACAACGCAGCTCCGACGAATGCCACTCGCGTTGCTGCTCTCGACGGCGCGCGCCATTCCGCAAGACGCTGCACTCGACTGACGAGTGATGATCCGCCCTCCGCCATTGCGAGTGTTCCGTCTGGAACTGGAACCGTCCCAACCCACGAGCTGATCTGTGCGAGACACCGCGCCAATTCAAGCGGCGCGCGCGTTTGCTCGACTGCCCAATCGTCGCAAAGATATTCCGCGGCTTCACGCAGCCGTTTTCTTCCGACCGTATTGAGCGGCTGGAAAAAGAAGATTGATTCGATAATTCCGATGCCAAATTGCCATACAGGATCCTGCCGCTGGAGATGCGCGAGCTCATGTGCAAGTGCGTTGCGCTGCTGCTCATCGTCGAGGTCGGTTTCGAATCGCCGCGGAACGCATATCTCACGGCGACCGATTGCCAGGGGGGTCGGACACGCGGCAGAGCTGCTGAGACGAACTGGTGTCCATACCGCTGACCTTCTCCTCAGCTCGGTCAGCATTCCAGGCAGCCGCCCTTCTGTGATCGAGACGCGGTCTCGAAGACCGTGAATGAGTCTCGCGTGGTGAGCCAGGAGACGGATGAGAAGAAGCACCGACACTGCGGCCCACAAGACGATGACCGCAGGCAGGACACTACTATATAGTAGTGGTTCGCTCGCCTGCGTCTCGCTTACGGGATGATCAGCGACTTCCGGGTTCACACGCGCGTCGCTTGTCGGCGCGACCTCGGCAGCTCCCTGCTTGTTGTTCGCTGTAACCGTCTCCACTCCACGCGATGATTCCACGCTTGCGATTCGCCATGTGCTTCCGAATGGCGAGGAGCCCATCAATGTTGCGGCGGTTGTGGTCAGCAAACCGCCAACGATAGCGACCTTCCACACAAGGTCTCTGGCTGCATCGGATTTGATAATGCTCGACGCAACGAGTGCAGACAAAAGAAGGATTGTGCTGTGGATAGCGTAGGTCGCGAGCCACGCAGCAAGCAACATCACTTCTTCCCTCGCCTGGCTTTCCTGAGCTCACGCTCTTTCTCTTCGATGATCTCGCGTGCGCGTGCAAGATCCTTTGGCGTGACATCGGTTGTCGACAGGAGCTGGCTCACGAGCGAAGCGATGTCGCCGGAGAAAAGTCGTTTGGTGGCGCCGGCGAATTCCTTGACGACCGAATGGCGCACCTGATCGGGCGTCACTGTCGCGCGATAGATGTACTGTCGTCCAACTTCGCGGCGGGAAACGACTCCCTTGTCTTCCATGCGGCTCAGAAGCGTCGCAACGGTAGACTGCGCGATTCGCCGCTGGCTGCGCAGCGCGTCGTGAATGTCGATGACCGTCGCTTCCTGCTTCTCCCACAGGACGGTCATGATCATGAGCTGAAGCTCTGTAAGCGAGTAGATCACTGCAGGCTTGTTGGCATGGCCATATTCTACAGGTGTAAAACACGGCCGTCAACGTAAAGCGACGTTCGGAAGTTGTAAGGGTCCGGCTACCCCGGCTCCACCTCTGCTGCGAGGATCCCGCGCTCGATGTAAATCGGCCTCACAATCTCGCGAATGATTGGCAGCCTCGTTGCAAACCAGATCGCAGCGAGAATGCAGCCGATTCCGCCAGCCATGATCGTGGTAGTCGGGCCGATTCGTTCAGCAACTGCGCCCGCGATCAGGCTCCCGAGCGGTGCGGTGCCGAGGAACGCCATCGTGTAAAAGGCCATCACACGTCCGCGTAGTTCTTCGCGAACGATTGTCTGCACGATCGTGTTTGTCGACGCCATCGTAATCATCATTCCTGCACCGACGACTGTTAAAAGAAGCAGTGACAGGATCAGTGATCGCGAGAAGGAGAACGCAACGAGCCCGATCCCGAAGGTCGCCGAGGATACGACCATCACCCTGCCTAGTCCGAGTACGGACGGCCGCGATGCAAGATAAAGAGCGCCCACGAGTGCACCTGCTCCCGATGCTGTCATGAGAAATCCAAGCGTGTGCGCGCCTCCATGAAGGAGACGTGTAGCAATCGCGGGCATCAATACCGAGTACGGCATGCCGAGCATGCTGACTAGTGCAAGGAGTGTGAGTGCTGAGCGGACAGGGCTGAATCGCGATACGTAATGAAAGCCTTCGCTGAAATCTTTCATGAGGCTTGTCGCTTTCTTAGGCGACTCATTTCGTACGATACGCATCGCGAGCAGTGAGGCGATGACGGCGATGTACGAGACCCCGTCGATCAGGAAGCACCACCCTTCCCCAACCAGCGCGATGATCATTCCTCCCACGCTCGGCCCGATGATGCGGCTTCCATTCACCATCGTGGAGTTGAGCGCAATCGCATTCGGCAGATGCGAGCGATCGTCGACCATGTGGACCACAAATGCCTGACGGGCCGGTGTGTCGAATGAGTTGATCACACCCTGCGCTGCCTGAAGCACGAGGATGTGCCATACGTGAATCATCCCCGTGAAAACGAGAGCTGCGAGCGCGAATGACTGCAGCATCGAGCAGACCTGGGTGATCACGAGGATGCGGTGGCGGTCCATTCGATCCACGATCACGCCAGTGAACGGTCCGAGCACCAGAGTCGGGATCTGTCCGCAAAAACCAACCAGGCCGAGCAGGAGAAGCGAACCCGTGAGGCGGTAGACGAGCCAGCTCGTTGCGACGCGTGTGATCCACGTTCCGATCAGCGAGATACTTTGACCGGTGAAGAAGAGCCGGTAATTCCGGCTCTGAAATGCGCGTGTGAGCTGAGGCACTTCTAAGTAATAACTACGTCGGCTGCCGCTTAGCTATCGCGGCGCCTTCGCAATCCATCTGGCGATATTCTCGCGGAGCATCGGCAGTGTCACAGTTCCGTTCTCGAGCACCCTGTCATGAAACTGCCTGATGTCGAATCTGTCGCCGAGCGAATCCTTTGCCATCTGTCGCAGGCGCATGATCTCTGTTCGTCCGATCATGTATGAAGGCGCCTGGCCCGGCCACGATATGTAGCGATCTACTTCGCCTTCGACGACGCTGCGGCTCAGCGTCGTGTGCGCGGCAAGCGTATCGATTGCCTGCTGCCGCGTCCAGCCGCGAGTGTGAATCCCGGCATCTATCAGGCATCGTGCAGCACGAAACGCTTCGCTCGTGAGCATCCCGATCTCCGACATCGGCGATGAATACAGGCCCATCTCATCGGCGAGCCGTTCGGCGTAAAGAGCCCAGCCTTCACCAAATCCCGAGTTGTATGCCAGCTGAACGAATGGATGCAGGTCCTTTCGCTCGAGTGCGATGGCACCCTGAAGGTGATGGCCGGGAATCGCCTCGTGAAATGCTGTCGACTCTATGTCTGCGCGACTCTTGTGCAGCGGATCCCACGTGTTGATCAGGAACACGGACGGCCGGTCGTTTGGCGCGCCCGTGTTCAATTGTCCAGGCGCACCAGCTCGCTGCCGGAATTCAGGATACGGCTGAATGACTACATCGAACCCGGGCAGGAGCCCGAACCATTTCGGCATCGCGGCCTTCGATCGGTCCACTGCGGCCTGCGAATAATCGATGACTTCCTGACGGGTGCGAAACGTGTATTTCGGATCGGTCTTGAATCGCACGAGCAGCGCGGGGACATCGCTCGTGGCGAAATGCTTCGTGGCAATCGCTCGCATCTCGTCGTCGACGCGCCGCATCTCGCGTTGTCCCAACGCGAAGACGGAGTCGGGTGGAACGTCCATCGTCGAGAAGTAGCGTGTTACTGCGCGATAACACTCGAGCCCGTTCGGATTCGATGAGACTGCGATGTTATTGCGCGCCCGGGGAAGGTATTCGTTCGCGAGATAATCACGGTATCTCCGTATGGCCGGATTGATTCCGTTCTTGATCTCGGCGGCAAGCTCCCTGCGGAACCCTGTCGTTGCGGGATCGCGTGCAGTATCCCGCTCGGCCGGAGAATAGAATGGGGACGATTCAGGCGCACCTGTGGTGAGATCGTCCATCTGACGAATGACGTTGCGAACGATGATGGCCGGCGACGTGTATCCGAGACGAACGCCTTCGCGAAGGTTTGCAATCTCATTGTCGATGAAGCGCGGCAGCGCACGCGCGCGAGCAAGCGCGGCCTGCCTTCGCGTGGTGTTGCCGACGCGCTGCTGGGCAAACACGTCGCTGTATCCGTTCTGCCATCCATTCACATACGAGTTCACTCCCCACAATTCCTGCCGGCAGATGCGTGTCCCGATATCGGACTCAAGAGAGCCGCGAAGAATTCCGTAAGTGATCCATTCAGAGTGACCGACGAGTGCGGCCGCATCCACTTTTTTCAGAACATTGAGGACGCTGTCCTGATATGCGTGCCATTTCGAAAGCGCAGCGGGACTATTGTCGCCGATGCGGCCTGCAAGAGGAGCCATCCAGCCAGTGTCTGACGGCGCCGACTCCGGCTGGTAGTCCATACTGGCGTGCAGATACGCCGTAGCGATCGCATTTACCTGCTCACCTGGAGATTCCGCGTTCCATGGGCGCGCAGCAAGAAGCGCGGCCAACACTGCCGACGAAACGAGCAGACGAACTCTCAAATTCCCTCTATGTTAAGGCTCGCCTGGCGCCGTCGATTCACGAGAATCATCGGGCCAACGACGAATGGAATGTGTCCGATGAGCTGCACCCACCATTTCGGCGTGATCGTTGGTGGGCGATGCAGCATCGATGGGATGAACACCAGGGACATGAAGAGCCAGATCGACAAGCCATATGGAATTGCAATCGCGAATGCACCCGGCAATGTACGGATTATGCTCCGCATTCTCGGGAACGTGTAGAGCGCTGCGACGAACAAGCCCGACCAGAAGAGCCCAACGCAGATGTGCATGCATATTCCAACGAGCGCCCACGGCACGCCGCCCTTTATGACTTCCGGCCCGAACGCAACGCTTGCAACACCTCTGAATACACGGAACGGCGTAACCGTTGGTGGTATCAACAATCCCGTAGCCGACGCAAACAGTCCGTCGCTGAGCGCAACTGCGAATCCCGTTGTGAGCCAGTCCGACACGAATGTCGATCGTGCATCGCCTGCAGTTATTGTCGCGGTCATGAGAGCGGCGTGGTTCCCGCTGAGGCGAGCTTTACGAGAATGATCGCTGCGAATCCCTTGGTAAGAGACGCGATGTGAAAGTCGGTAGTCGGGGATGCGGCGATTCCGCGCTCGATATCAGCGTGGCCGAGTCCGCGGGACCACACGATGTGATTTCCTTCTGAGATTCCCACTGACATTCCCGGAACAGCGAGCTCGCCGCGCAGGATGTCGAGGCGGCGCTCGAAGTCAGCGAGGCTGGTCGCGTGACCGTCGAGGTCGGGGCCTGTGGAGCTCCGGCATGCGCAAAGTATGAGCAGCGCAGCGACCCATATCCTCATGGCCAACTAATGTATGGTCGGGACCGTCGGCAGCAATGATTTAATCCGACGGCCCCCCGAAGTCTCTGGCTCGTTGCTACCTGGTCTTAAGGACGATCCTCGCAGACTTCTGCGGCTGAATCATGAGGTGTGCCCACGGGGTTCCCGGATACATCACCCACGGTCCGCCATCCACAGGCGCCTCGGAGATACCCGTGGACTTGTAAGTCGCGTTGGGTGTGTAGACGACGTAGAGATATTCAGCGCCATTGATCACACCCGACTCGACGTTCACACTGTCACGCGGAGCGAAGTACTGATAGAGAGCCGCTCGCTGCGGCATTGAATATCTGCCAGCCTTGAGATCGGCGGCACGCACACTATCGATCGATTCTTTTGATTTCTTGAGCGCGTGAAGTGCGCGACCGCGTGCCATGAAAGGCTCGAGCGAGCGATGATAACATGCAACATGGAACATCTTTGCCGCGGGATCATCGGCGATGCACTGCATGTCGTTGGTGCCTTTGCGAAGCGTGACGAGTTTTCCGCTCGCGTCGTATCCGAGTACTCCCGCACCTGCGCGCAGATTTTCGGGAAGCGGGCTCACTGCCGCAGCGATCTGAAATGTTGGTGGTGGATAGGAAATAGTCTGCGATGTTGCTGCTGCCGGGATCGCAATCAATGCTGCAGCTATTTTGTAATTCATTGGGGCCTCGAGTCGAATTTGAAAATTACGGATACGCGCGTGTGTCAGTGAACGCTGTCGTGCGGAAGCTTTCCATCTATCAAAGCCCGTATGGCTGATTCAACCCGAGGCCACGGCGAAGATGTCGGGCTCGCAATCTCGAAGTGTCCCACGTTCGGGAAGACGATCAGTCTCACGGAATCACCTGACTGCTTTGCCGCGCTCGCGTACGCTTCGACGAGAGGCCGCGGAACGAAGTCCTCATGATCGCCGATGACGAGTACTTGAGGGATGCCGAGTGGAACGAGCTTGATTGGCGATGCTTGCGCATACCGCTCGGCAACTGTCTGCGGTGTTCCTCCCATCAGCAACGTAATCACGGAATCGCGACACAGACCTTCATACTCGGCGATATGTGCCGAGAGATCGAGCGGTCCGGCGAGATCGATAACTCCTCGGACGCGAAGCGGCTTCTTCGTGTAGATGGCACTCGTTGCCGGCACGCGTGCACGCGCAGCAGACCACATTGCGAGATGACCGCCGGCAGAGTGACCGACGACAGCTACACGATCGAGATCGAGTGAATATTTCTGAGCTATCTTCGGCAGGTAGTCGATTGCATTCGCGACGTCGAGGTAAGTTCCAGGCCATCCGCCGCCTGGTTGTCCCAATCGACGGTACTCGATGTTCCATGTTGCGATTCCATCTGCCTTCAGTGCATCCGCCATCGCGGCGAGATCGCGAGGTGTTGCGTACTGCGCTTTGAAGCAGCCACCGTGAATGAGGACGGCAACGGGATGCGGGCCTGCGCCTGCCGGAATTCGAAGGTCGCCGTATTGACTCGAATCCTTTCCATATGAGATGCGCTGGTCGGCAGCTTGTGCAGGAAGTTTCTCGAGCTCTCCCGGCGGCATGAGCTGATCGGCAGTCGCTGCCGGTGGGGGTTCCCCTGCTTTCTCGTTCTCGGATTTACATGCAGCACTCGAGAAGGCAAGAACAAGTGCGACAGCGAGCAACGAATCTGCGGCGATGCGGCCAGGCATATACACCTCTGAAACGAGAGCGAGATGCTGAGCGAGTACCGGTAATGTTACTGATCTTTGACGCCCCTCGCATCGGTCGGCAGGCATTCGAGCCGCGCACCTGGACCGGCAGTTCGACGACCTAGTGTCCGCGTTCGAACCTTAGAAATCTGACTAAGCCATACACGAACATGGCGGCAACAATGATCGAGCCAATCGCGAAGCCGGTGCGGCAACTGGTCCCGGAGACTTGAAGTCCAACCCCGGTGATGGTCCCGCTGCAGCTTCTCGTTCCCCGGCCGAATCCGATGTATCCTCCGATTAACGCCATGCTGCCGAGGATCACCAGTACGAAGGCATTTGCAAGTGAGGGGCGCTGGTATACGCGAGCGAGAATGGAGATTCCTGCGAATGCGAATGAGAGCCCGGCGAGGTAACCAACCCAAGGCGGTGCATTCAACTTCTCTGGACTCGTATAGATGGCGATCGTGAGAAGTGCCGAGATTGCGATTGCCGAGTATCCAGCGATTCTCGACGGCTTATTCATGCTTCTCGAGACAAAGCCGCTTCGACTCCCAGACAGGTGACGCCATGGGGCAGAACTTATTGTCGTTTCAAGCACTCTGCATCAACGAAATTGCGCGCTTCGCCACATGCGTTGGGGGTTGAGGCGTACTCGCGTGTATGATTAGGCAGACAGAGGTCGCGAATTGAATTTTCGGCGCATTGCCACGCTTGGGTCAGTATTACTCGCAGCAGTAGGGAGCCGGCTTTCCGGTCAACTCCCCCCTGCACCCGACACCGCCCACCATTCCGGCAAACAACTCTTCACCGTAGATGATGGCGGCCTCGGTGTCGGCTTCGCGGCATTGACGGTCGCGATGTTTCCAACGGATGAAGAGGCAGCTGAACATCTCCGCAATCCGGTGCATGACCCGTGGATCGTTCATACAACAACGGGTGTCGAGCTCCTCGCCGATCCGGGGTCACTGATCATCGGCACGAGCATGTATGCGGTTGGACGATTCACACATCACCGCCAGCTCGCCGACGTCGGATTGCACGAGACAGAATCTGTAATTCTTGGAACCAGCATAACTGCGGTGCTCAAAGGACTCGTGGGCCGTTCGCGTCCTTACGAGTCAAATGGGAAAAACCCGCGCGACTTCAAGCTCGGAGCAGGTTTCAGGTCAGCCGATTACACCTCGTTCCCATCAGGTCATACGACTGCAGCATTCGCGGCGGCATCCGCGCTGACGAGTGAAGCTCGACGGTTGTATCCCGAGCATGCGTGGCTTGCCGGTTCTGTTTTGTACACCGGCGCCACAATGGTTGGATACTCACGCATGTATCACAATAAGCATTGGGCAAGCGATGTCGCGCTCGGTGCGGCAATCGGAACGTTCAGCGGAATAAAGGTCGTGCGATTCTCGCATAATCATCCCGCGAATCGCATCGACACGCGATTCCTCGGCGTGATCGTCGCACCGAATGGTGACGGCGGAGAGACAATCGGTGTTTCAGTCGCGTGGGAAGCGGGACTGCACTAGACACTTCACGCCGGTCGCTCCTGAACTGGACGCCTCCGAAGATTTGTCAGCGCGATGAGCACGATCATCGCTACCAGAATCACTCCCGAGGATGTGAAGCGGCCAAGGTTCAATCCTCCATCCGCGAGAGGCTTCGTGAGCGTATCACCGACAGTTGCGCCGAGAGGGCGTGTGAGCACATACGCCGCCCAGAAGAGGATCGCGTCGGAGATATCCGTGAAGTAGTGGAGAGCTGCTACGATCACGATCAGTGCTGCGAACAGCAGTGATCCTCGCTCGAATCCCACACCCGCGGTATCTGCAACGAAATCTCCAAGTGCAGTTCCGAGAGTGTTGGAGATGAGGATAGTCATCCAGTAGAACGTTTCATCGGTGCGGCCGACAACATGATCGACTGCGATGTGCCCTGTCGTTCGCTTCCACACTGCGAGCACAACGAGCACCAGACCGAATAGAATCACCGAAGACTTCACGTAGCCGAGTCCCAATGTTCTGTCGAAATAATCGGAGGTTGTCGTGCCGACAGTTGTAGTTGCGACAACGACCGACCAGTACAGCACTGGATGGTAGTGCGATGATTTTACCTGACCGAAGACCGTTATCAGGAAGAACGCGAGAAAGATCAGAGTGCTGACAGCGTAGCCAAGATTGAGCGTCATGGAGAGCGCGTCGCCGCCGGTTTCTCCAAGGGTCGTAGCGAGGATCTTCACAACCCAGAACGCGAGCGTGACGCGGGGAACTTTGCTCAGCGCGCGATACAATGGATCGGCCATTCGTTCGGAATCTCTTTGCGGCGCGTCGATCATGTGCCCGAAGTTTGCACACGGTATGCCCGGGCAATCTCTGGCCGCGCAGTGGAGCACTTAATGCGTAGCTGGACGCCATGCTTTCCTACTCAAGAGCACTCAGCTCAACGCTCGCCCTGATACTCTCGGCAGCAGCGGTAAGTAACCTCACCGCGCAGACTGCACAACAATCAGATACCGCGAAGAGGGCTGGCAAGCCGCTATTCACCCGCGATGACGCCTATCTCGCGCTGGGGTTCGCAGGCCTTACCGTCGCGATGTTTCCGGCGGATAAGGCGTTAGCGCGACGTTTGCGCGAGCCGACATCATCGGAGAACAAGTTCATTGCGAAGGTTACAACCGGGTCGGAGACACTCGCGCATCCGGGCGCGCTGATCGTTTCGTCAGCAGCGTACGTCGTGGGCAAGGTGGCGCGCCATCCGGCACTCGCTGATGTCGGTCTGCATAGCACCGAGTCGATCCTCCTCGCTACCGCGCTTACAAGCATCGTGAAGGACGTTGCAGGGCGATCGCGTCCGTCCGTATCCAATGGCAACGATCCAAAGGATTTCAAGTTTGGTGGCGGCTTCAGCTCAGGTGACCGGAAATCGTTTCCATCCGGTCATTCGACTACAGCATTTGCTGCCGCTGCCTCACTTACGAGTGAAGTGAAGCAGTGGTATCCGCACGCAACGTGGATTGCGGGTCCGGTATTCTACGGCGGTGCAACCGTCGTCGGCTTGTCGCGCATGTATCACGACAAGCATTGGGCGAGTGATGTCGCGCTCGGCGCTGCGTTTGGGACGTTCAGCGGCATAAAGATCGTGCGATACTCGCACAATCATCCGGACAATCCGGTCGATCGCCGACTGCTCGGCGTTATAGCGGGGCCGAGTGCTGAGGGCGGGGAGATTGTCGGCGTTTCGATTGCGTGGGAAGCAGGAGCCCACTGACTTCACTCGCGTTGCCGCACTGCTGCGTCTTCAGGATTTGACGAGTGCGGCTTGAATGGTGATGGGCTTTGCCCTGTTGCACATTCCCGCGCTCTCGAGCATCACATCGCGCGCAACCGACGGTATGTAACCCGGCTTCGTCACCTCGACGTTAACTCTGCCCGGTCTCGATCCGTAAGCAGCCATGACACGGAGTGAATCGTAGCTAACCTGTGGCGGCTCGAGCAGTCCCTTGCGATCAGAGACCGATACCGTTGCGCCCAGTGCGATCGGTCTCGATGAGGCATCCCGCACCTCGACTGTTATCGCCGGGATAGCGACATCCGGGCAAGTCTCTCCTGTCAGCTGCGATTGGGAATCGCAGCCGCTAATGACGGCGGTGGCCGCGAGGGACAGGATCGTCGCAGTTGATCGCACCATTGATTCAATGATATGTGGCCATCGCGGTGAATTTCAATAGGGAATGCCCTACTGCCTGACACAAAGCTCGCTGGCGCGGCGTATCCAATCGAATGACGCTCACGAGAGTAATTTTTGCACTCGCATGACGATGCGTCCATCTTATGGCGCGAGACAGCCGTTCGAATTGTTGCCCCGGAGTTGGGTACATGAGTGTTCCGCAGTCGCTACTGGCAAGTGTTCTTGGAGACCGCTACGCGATCGAGAAGGAAATCGGGTCCGGTGGAATGGCGACAGTGTTCCTGGCTCGCGACCTCAAGCACGATCGCAATGTCGCCATCAAGGTCCTCCGCCCCGAGCTCGCGGCATCCATAGGAGCCGATCGGTTCCTCCGCGAGATCAAAGTCGCGGCCCAGCTCCAACACCCCAATATCCTGCCG
>DATEDH010000187.1:0-8268 GCA_035281765.1 Gemmatimonadaceae bacterium | reverse complement strand
GAGGGCGTCACCATTCAGTGTCCATCCGAACTCACTGATGACATCCACGCGTCTAGCGTAGGTGCCGCGCGGAAAAAAGTCTATGATCACCGACGTTCTCGTGCCGTCGCTGGCGAACTCGCCTTTCCATCGTCCTACGATGTCGCTGATTTTCTGAACGTGTATCGCACCTGTCGATGACGCCGCAATCAGCGTCAATGCGGCGAGTGTCATTACCGATTTCAGTGTGCGCGACATCGTCCGCTCCGCGAAGGAACCCCTAATTGGATAGGGCCTGCTCGACGAGTGCGCAAGCCTCTTTTGCGTAGCCTTCTGTTTTGTCGACGAGAGCTCTCGCTTCGTCGGCGAGATGTTGCCCGGCAGACCGGTCGTCGAGCGATGCGATATTGATCCTGACGTTGAATGCCGCGCCACGGCAGCCGGCGCTTGCCAGCAGGGCAGCGACTCCTGCATCGGTTACCGCGTTTGAATTGCCTTTCGCCGCAACAGAGGTGGCAAGCGCAGCCGCCTGTGCGCACAGGCGAGCTGTCTCGAGCGGCACCTCAGCCGCAAACAGCAGCGAATCTGTTATCTGTTTTTTTCGTTCGGCCATCGCGCCTTCCGGTTCTTTCGGCAGCTTGTAGGCAGCGCTGACTCTGGCGTACGCATCGGCGTCCCGCTCTACCAGTCGCGACAGGCTTTCCGCGAGAGTGTCAGCGTTCGATGCGATGACTGTCATCTCGGGCTCGACTGATGCGTACTTCTTTCTTCCAATCGTGAGGCCCGCGACCATCCGTACGAGTGCCGATGCAAGCGCGCCCGCGTATGCCGAAACGCTTCCGCCGCCGGGCACCGGATCTGACGATGCAATTGCAGCAAGAAATTCCTGCGCCGTTGTTTGTGACGATCCTGTATTCTGCGGCGCGATCGCTGAAGCCTCAGTCGAAGCGCGCATTGCACGTGCGACCTGTCGCTCGAGAACCTGATCGGGCGTGAAATCGCGAAGCTTGAGATGGTCCTTCGCCGACTCGAACAGAACGCGCTCCGGAACGAGTCCGATGATCTCGCTCCACGTCACGTCCACGCCTTCGTCCCTGGCTTTCGCCGCAATGAAATCGAACACCGTGTGAAGCGCGGTCTGATCGGTGTCGACAAGGTTCATCGAAACCTGAGCCTGGCCATCGACTTCGAGCCCGAGCCCTTTCACCGCCTTGAATCCGCCGGATGATTCCCGCACCTGTTTGGCGATCGACTTTGCGAGCGGAAGATTTGCAGCGCCGCCGAGATAGACGTTGTAGGCGACGAGAAACGGACGCGCGCCAATTGCAACTGCACCTGCGCTCGGGTGAATTGCATTCGGACCAAAATCCGGAACGCGGTCCGGGTTTGTGCCCAGCTCGTCCCGCAGTCCCTCGAACTGTCCGCGCCTCACGTCGGCGAGATTTTTCCGCGACGGTGCCGAAGCAGCGCGCTCATAGAGGAATACCGGAATCTGAAGCTCCTCTCCGACACGCTTGCCGAGCTGCCGCGCGAGCTCGATGCAATCGTCCATTGTGGAATCTTCGAGCGGGACGAAGGGAACGACATCGGCTGCCCCGATTCGTGGATGCTCGCCCGTGTGCTGTCTCAAATCGATTTGCTCCGCGGCTGCACGTATTCCCTCGAACGCTGCCTGAACCGCGTGTTCCAACGGAACCACGAACGTGATTACAGAACGGTTGTGCGATTCATCGGATGATGCGTCGAGGATCGTCACGCCTTCAACCGCGGCGATTGCATCGCGAATTGCGCCGACAACCTCAGGACGGCGCCCCTCGGAAAAATTGGGAACACACTCTATGAGTTTCATTGATCGATCAGTTCCGTGATGAAGTACGAATCGTTTCCAGCAGCCATGGGTGGATGTGGGGATTTCCTGCGACGAACGCCCCGTGTGACGCGATGGCCGGTGCGCCGTTCAGATCGGTGACGATCCCGCCCGCCTCGCGGATGAGAACTATGCCGGCGGCAACGTCCCACGGTGCGAGAACGAGCTCCCAGAACGCGTCGAATCGTCCGCATGCAACGTCGGCAAGGTCGAGCGCTGCGGATCCTGCGCGGCGAATGCCCGATGTGTCTCGACTTACCGCAGTGAACTGGCGCGCATACACGTCGAGCAGATCCGGATTCTTGAAAGGAAAGCCGGTCCCGATCAATGCGCGGGAAATGCTGTCGATATGGGAAACCGCGATGGGTTCGCCATTGCACGATGCCCCTTTGCCGTGCGAGGCGGTGAACAGATCTCCTCGCGGCACATTGAGCACGACTCCCGCTGCGGCGAGCCCGTTGTGAATGACACCGATCGAAACGGCGTAGTGCGGAAACCCGTGCAGAAAATTCGTCGTGCCATCAAGCGGATCGACGATGAACGTCAGCGAGCTGTCGCCGGTCCGGGCGTCAGGGCTCAGCTCTTCGCCGATGATCACCGCACCGGGAAACTCGGCATGAATAGCGGAGATGACAGCGGATTCTGCGCCGCGGTCAACTTCGGTGACGAAGTCGGCAGCAGCTTTCTCCTCCCACACGATGTCCCCGATTGCATCTGCCGCCTGTCTTATCACCTCGGCTGCTTCGCGCGCGGCGGAGATGGAAACCTGCAGCGCATCTTCGATCAGCGCGCTGTCATGCGCGGCTGTTGTGTTCTTTGCTTGCAACGCGTTCCTCACACTTGTTAACTTCGCCGGATGTCTTCATCCCGGATCTTCAGCGGCATTCAGCCTTCGGGCGAGCTTCACATCGGCAATTATCTGGGTGCCGTGAAGAACTGGGTCGCGCTGCAGCGGCAGTACGAATCGTTCTTCTGCATCGTCGATTACCACGCGATAACCGTTCCGTACGACCCGGACGATCTCCGGCGACGGACCCGTGACATGGTTGTGTCACTGCTTGCCTCGGGAATCGATCCGGCGGTGTGCACGCTGTTCGTGCAGTCGACGGTTCCGGAACATACCGAGCTTGCGTGGATATTCAACACGATCACGCCCCTTGGTGAGCTCGAGCGGCAGACACAGTTCAAGGAGAAGTCGTCGAGGCAGGAGAGTATTCTCGCCGGGATCCTGAATTATCCCGTGCTTCAGGCGGCGGATATTCTATTGTATAAGGCCGACCTGGTTCCTGTGGGTGAGGATCAGGTGCAGCACCTCGAGCTCTCGCGCGAGATCACGCGGCGGTGGAACACGCGCTTTTCGCCTGGCTACGCGGCGCAGGTGGCAGCGCAGGACGCGGAACGCGCTGACTCAACGGCCCCCGAGACAGGTATGGCTCCCGGAGCATCGTCGAGCGACATCGTCGGATTCTTCCCGGAACCAAAACCTCTCCTCACGCCCACGAGGCGGATAATGGGCCTCGACGGAAAGGCAAAGATGTCGAAGTCCATGGGCAATACCATCGGATTGCTCGAAGAGCCAAAAGATATCTGGGAGAAGCTTCGTCCTGCCGTCACCGATCCTGCACGCGTTCGGAAGACTGATCCGGGAACGCCCGAAGTCTGCAACATCTATCATCTGCACAAGGCGTTCAGCCCGCCCGAGACCGTCGAGCACGTTGCCGTGCAATGCCGGACCGCAGGATGGGGCTGCATCGATTGCAAGAAAGTGCTGTTCGAGTCGATGGATAAGGAGCTCGCGCCAATTCGCGAGCGAGCGCGTGCGCTCAAGGATGATACCCCCACTATCGACTCCGCTCTTGCCCGCGGATCCGAGAGAGCCCGGTCGATTGCGCAGGACACAATTCGTGAAACGAAATCGCTGATGGGGCTCGCTTCGAGCGTCCCCGCGTGATCCGCATTTGAGCGACGTCGCCCGCGAGGCGAAGGAGCTCATCGATCAATTCGCCGCTGCGCCGCGCTTCGCGGGCAGCGAAGCTGAAAATCGATTTCGGGATGAATGCGAGAAGCGGCTGACGCGACTGGGGTTCACGTCGCGCCGCGAGGACTTCACTTATTCCCAGCTTCCGGCAAAGCTTGGCCCGCTCATATGCGGCTCCCTGTTCGCCGCCGGTATGTATCTGTCCGGTCATCTCGCGTCCTCGCACCGTGCGCCCGGACTTGGAATCGGTATGGCGTTGTTGAGTGTGGTGCTTACCTGGATGGTTGGAGCGCTGCTGCTTCGCAGCACACTCACGCTGCCGGTCATGCGTGCTGGAAGCACGAATCTCATCGCGACGCGCGGAGTCGACCAGCCTCGTGTGTGGCTCGTTGCCCACACCGATTCGAAATCGCAGACCATACGCATGCTGGTGCGCGTTGGCTCGATCGTGGCGGCGTGGATCCTGTTCGTGCTGGCAATCGGGACGATGCTTGCGCAGATGTCACGGTACCCAGTCGCCATGGGATATCCTGATGAGCTGCTGCCGCTCGAGTCGGGTGTTGCTGCGATTCTTGCTGCCGTCGCGATATTGCCCGTTGCACTCTGCTTCATTGGAAATGATTCGCGCGGAGCGCTCGATAACGCGAGCGGCGTCGTTGCTGTACTGCTTGCTCTCGACGAGATTCAGCCCGCGAAGAACATCGGCGTGTTGTTCACAAGCGGAGAAGAGCTCGGGCTTGCGGGTGCGCGGGCTTTCCTGAAACGCCACCTCGCGAAAGGAGTTGCGATCAATTGCGACACGATCGACGATCGCGGGACGTTTGTCTGCATGACCGGAAATCGAAAGAGTCCGGCAGCCCTGGCTCTCGGCCGGGCGGGGAGCGCAATCGGTCACCGCGTGAAAATCCGGTCGATAATTCCAGGAATTCTCACCGACAGCATCCCGTTCAGCCGCGCCGGATGGGACGCCGTCACCCTGAGCCGCGGAAACCTCGGGACGCTCTCGGCCGTACATACTTCAGGAGATGAGCCCGGCCGGATAGATGGCGCCGGCATCGCGCTCGCCGCGCGCGTGATCGCGGCAACTATTGAGGAACTGGCCTGATGGCTTTTGGCATCCTTGTACTTGTCCTGATTGCTTCGCTCGTGCTGATCGCTCTCGGTTTGCCCGGGATCTGGATCATGATCGCGAGTGCTGTCGTCTACAACATCACGACACACACGACAGCGATCGGCTGGTTCACGCTTGTAGGAATCACCGTGCTCGCGCTCGTTGCTGAATTCATCGAGTTCACGCTGGCATCGAAGTACGCGCGCAAATACGGCGGCTCGCGACGCGCCGGGTGGGGCGCAATGATCGGCGGCATTGTCGGGACGTTCATGGGAGTTCCCGTTCCGATTGTGGGGCCGATGATTGGCGCATTCGTCGGAAGCTTCATCGGCGCGCTCGTTGGTGAACTCACCACCGGTTCCACAGGTGGTGCCTCGACCCGCGTCGCAACCGGTGCTCTTATCGGTCGCGTGTTTGCGACGGCTATCAAGATGGGCGTCGGATGCACCATTGCCGTCTGGCTTTTCTTTGCTGCGATGGGCTAAGGAATTCTACGCTGTTGCGAATTATTCGAGGACCAGCTTTGAACAGGGAGCGCAGTGAGCACAGTGAGGTTTGGAGGGTTTTGATCATTCGCACCGCCAGCGGCGCGTCAGTAGGGCCGACCCGTGTAGCCACTCAGATGAACCCTCAAAACCTCACTGTGCTCACTGCGCTCCCTGTTAATCCAATGACACAGCTCGCACAGCATTGACAGTGAAGGTCGAGCCCGTAGATTGACTCAACGCCCTGCGGCCCAAGCCACGGGGCGTTTCCTTTTTCAGGCTATGTAATGTTCGATTCGAGTACGCGTACCGTCGTGATCGTCGGCGCGCAGTGGGGCGACGAGGGCAAAGGCAAACTCGTCGACGTAATCGCCGAGCGGGCGGATTGGGTCGTGAGATATCAGGGTGGCGCGAATGCCGGCCATACTGTTCACATCGCCGATAAATCCTTCGTTCTCCACCAGATTCCGAGCGGCATTCTGCATTCGGGCGTTCGCTGCGCAATCGGAAATGGTGTCGTTCTCGATCCCGATACTCTCTTCACCGAAATCGACGAGCTCGTCAGCGATGGTATCGACGTGCACGGGCGGCTGTATGTGAGTGATCGCGCGCATCTCGTTCTGCCATGTCATAAGCTCGTCGATTCACTGAGCCCCGCGAGCCGCGAGGTGGGCACAACAGGGCGCGGGATCGGGCCTGCATATGAAGACAAGATCGCGCGCCGCGGTGTTAGAGTTCTCGACCTCAAGCATCCGGAACGTTTGCGCGGCCTCGTCATGAAAGCGGTTTCACATGCCAACGCTGTCCTGACATCATTCGGCGTTTCAGAGCGCGCTGATGCCGACGCAACGATGGCGCTGCTCGAGCGCCTCGCACCCCGCATTCTCCCGATCACTGAAGACGTGGGCCTGATGATTCATCGCGCAATAACATCGGGCGCGAACGTGCTGCTCGAAGGCGCGCAGGGCTCACTGCTCGATATCGATCACGGCACTTATCCATTCGTGACGTCGAGCAGCACTACGTCCGGCGGCGCGGCGATCGGCGTTGGAATCGCGCCTACTTCCATTCATGCTGCTCTTGGAATCGTCAAGGCGTACACGACGCGTGTAGGAAACGGACCTCTCCCAACCGAGCTCAACGAAGCCGATGGTGAGCGCATGCGTCAGCTTGGAAACGAATACGGCGCAACAACGGGCCGTCCCCGTCGCTGCGGATGGTTCGATGGAGTGGTGGTGCGCTATGCAGCGCGCGTGAATGGGCTCACCGGACTCGCAGTCACGAAGCTCGACGTACTCGATACTTTCGAGCGCATTGCGCTTTGCACCGGCTACAAGGTGGATGGCGAGGTTTATACGGAGTTTCCAGGTGACCCGGTGGCAGTTGAATCGGCGGAGCCGCAATACGAATGGATGGAGGGGTGGCAGACTCCAACATCCACGGCACGCTCGCTCGACCAGCTTCCTGTCGCTGCGCGTCGATACCTGGACCGTATCGAGTCTCTTGTCGAGACCCCGATCTCGTACGTCAGCGTTGGAACGCGACGGGACCAGATCATAGCCAACCATTAAAGGCGCACGCCTCTCGGCGGCTTGTAGCTGGTAGCTGTTTTTAGCTCTTAGCCGAATAGCGTGCTAAAACGGAACTGCGCCGCTAGCTATTAACTCGCTACCGGCTAGCAGCCCAGTTCCGTTTTAGCACGCTATCTGGCTAAGAGCTAGAAACAGCTACCAGCTACCAGCGCGCGTGAGCGCCGCGCAGTTAGTATGAACCCGTTAACCCCTCCCGTGCCTTTTATATTAGTAGGCTATGCCTAATCGTCCTGATGTGATGGAAAAGCTCGTGTCGCTGTGCAAGCGCCGCGGCTACATCTTCCAGTCATCCGAGATCTACGGCGGCACCGGCTCCGTCTGGGACTACGGCCCACTCGGCATCGAGCTCAAGCGAAACCTCCAGGAGCGCTGGTGGCAGGAGATGGTCCGCTCCCGGGAAAATGTCGAAGGCCTCGATTCCGCCATCCTCATGCATCCCAAAGTCTGGGAAGCCAGCGGACACGTGAGCGGATTCGTCGATCCGATGGTGGATTGCCGGAACTGCAAGAAACGCTTTCGCGCCGACGACCCGAAGATAAAAGGCACTCCCGGCACTCCAGATGCGCAGTGTCCTGCTTGCGGGATGAAAGGAACGCTGAGCGAGCCGCGTCAATTCAACCTCATGTTCAAGACGTTCATGGGGCCTGTCGAAGATTCGGCGGCGGTCATTTATCTCCGCCCTGAAACTGCGCAGGGCACCTACGTCAACTTTCTCAACGTCCAGCAATCCACGCGGCAGAGAATTCCTTTCGGCATCGCGCAGATCGGGAAGGCGTTCAGGAACGAGATCACACCAGGCAACTTCATTTTCCGCACGCGCGAATTCGAGCAGATGGAAATGCAGTTCTTCGTCGAGCCCGGCACTGACATGGAGTGGTTCGAGTACTGGAAAGCGGAGCGCATGCGCTGGCACCGCAGTCTGGGACTCGCTGAAGACCGCCTTCAGTTTCACCAGCACGCGGACGATGAGCTCGCTCACTACGCGCGCGCTGCGTTCGACGTTCAGTTCGACTTTGGTGGATATCTGGGCTTCCAGGAAATCGAAGGCATTCACAATCGCGGTGATTTCGATCTCACACAGCACCAGAAATTCTCGGGCAAGAAACTCGAGTACTTCGACCAGGGCGCGAACAAGAGATTCGTTCCTTACGTTGTCGAGACTGCCGCTGGTCCAAACCGCATCCTGCTCGCGGTACTCGTGAATGGATATCGTGAAGAATCGGTCGAGGGCGAGGACGAGGGCCGCGTGGTGCTTG
>DATEDH010000186.1:0-15373 GCA_035281765.1 Gemmatimonadaceae bacterium | reverse complement strand
CTGACGGCGTATTCTCGATGGAAGGAAGCATCGCAAAACTTCCCGACATTCTCGAGCTCGCGCGAAAGCACAATGCGATCGTCGTAATGGATGATTCGCACGCGACCGGCGTACTCGGCGAACATGGACGCGGGACTGCCGAACACTTTGGAGTGCTCGGCGAAGTCGACGTGATCACGTCGACTCTTGGCAAGGCGCTTGGCGGTGCCGCGGGCGGCTTTGTTGCCGGGCCGGCGTCATTGTGCGACATGCTCACGCAAAGATCGCGTCCACAATTGTTTTCCAATGCGCTTCCCCCGACTGTTGCGGCAAGCGCACTCGCGTCGATCGAGTTTCTCAACGCCCATCCCGATCGTGTTAAGAAGCTCAGGGACAACGCCGACTATTTCCGTGGCCAGATAACCGAGGCCGGCTTCAAGCCGCTGGCTGGCGAGACCCCGATTGTGCCCATAATCGTGGGGGAAACGGCCACCGCCATCCAAATGAGTGACATGTTGCTGGAGGAAGGCGTCTTTGTTACGGGATTCGGGTTTCCCGTGGTTCCGCATGGGCAGGCACGTGTACGGTGTCAGCTCAGCGCGGCGCATTCACGCGACGACATCGACGAGGCAGTCAACGCCTTCAAGACCGTCGGAAGGAAGCTCGGAATAATCTGAGACGTGTGACTTTCCCCGGTCGCACCAACGGCCGGTGACTTGAATAGAGATCCGGCAGGGGCATCGATAGAATGCGAATGACGAGATGGTTCGTTGCCGGCCTCGTGAGTGCCGCGCTCATTCCTGCTTCCGCTTCTGCGCAGCGGGTGAAGGATTTCGAGGATTCATGGTTCTGGGGCGTCAAGGGCGGTGTCTCGACGTACACCCCCGTGTATTTCAACGACGCAGAAACCGGAGCGACATTCGGCGCTGACTGGCTGATCACGCGCACACGCGGCGCGCTGTATGTGTCGGTCGATCAGACGAACGTCAACGCAGTCTCCGCGGTGTTCGATCCGAATGCGGAAGGAAGCGTGCGCCCGGTCGAGATAGACAAATTGCGCCGCATTGGATTTGCTGCGCTCGCTTTCCCGAAGCGGTTTGGAAAGTTCCGTCCGTACGGTGGAATCGGCCTCTCGATCAGTCAGATCAGTGGCGCATCGCCGCTTCTCATTGGTGAGGAATCAGATGTAGACGAGTCCGTCTACGATCGCATAGATGAGCGCAAGAGCCAGGCGTCGTTCCTGGCGATGGGCGGATTGCAGATGCAGTTCGGAAAGGCCGCTGTATTTGGCCAGGCATCATACATTCCGGTCAACAGCCGCTTCCTCCTCGACGACGGTATCGGATTCTTTGAGTTCGGTGTCCGATATAATTTCGGCAGTGCGCGAGAAGGCATCAGGTAGTTAACAGGGAGCACAGTGAGCGCAGTGAGTTAAAAACAAATAAAAAAAGACCCGGTCCACGATTTGGATCGGGTCGCGGGCAATTGTCAGCGAGGCGAAACCACGAGGTTATTATCCGCTTCGCACCGCAATGCGGACATCTCAGTGCGAGAGCTCCGGATCATTCTCAGTTGATCCGTGGCTTTCGGGATTGGCATGGGTGGAAATCTAGGGGATTAGCTGAGGAAATCCGAAAATCTCAGCGGCTTCTTCGACCTGGAACTAACTGCCGATACCGCCACGGATCACACGGAATTGAGGCGGATTATGCGGACACCGCTCAGATATCGAGAGCCTCTCGGTGGGAACTGTTTTTGGGGTTAACAACAAAACCAGAACTGCGGGAGAACCAAACCAAAAAATTTATTGTTCCCGGCTACGGCATCTGTCGAGTGTCTTGTGCACGCAGTATTCGCGTTGATCGGCTCAAATCCGCGTCATCTGCGGCAGTATCGTCAGTTAGTTCCAAGTCGACAAAGCCCTTTTTTTTGGTTTGTTGTTCTCCCTGCCTCCCCCGCTCACTGTGCTCCCTGTTAATAACGGATTTCGCAGAGGAGCTACTTCTTGGAAACGTAGAGATTGTCGCGTATGTAATATCGAAGAGGCCAGTCGGCAGCTTTTGTTATTCCTATTCGCTTCGATATAACAACATCGGAATCAGCAACCGGCGAGCCCTCTCGCACAACAAGACGGCCGCGCTGCAGCGGCAGACCATTCATCGTTCCATCGATACCAAGCGCAGCGCAGAGTTTTCCCGGCCCATTCGTCAACGCAGCCCCGTTGATTTTGGGCCCCCGCCTCTCACGCATCAGATCGAGACCGGTGAGCGGCTCGAGAGCGCGCACTAATACGGCGCTTGGCAACCCTTCGGCGCGCGTGACGGCGTTGAAGCACCAGTGTACGCCATATATGAAATAGACGTACGAGATACCCGGGCGGCCGTACAATGGCTCGGTGCGACGCGTGCGGCCCACTGCTGCATGACAAGCGGGATCATCCTCGCCGATGTACGCCTCGGTTTCGACGATGATCCCGCTTGCAGTCCCACGATCTGTGCGACACTCGAGAATTGTCCCGAGCATCTCACGTGCTACGATTTCAGTATCGCGATCGTAGAACTCTTCAGGTAGCGGCGGTCTTTTTCCTGCCACCGCGCTTTGCTGCCGGCGCGCCTGCGGGCGCTCCTTCGGTTTTCTTGCGAGCTGCTTTCTTTGCACCACCACGCTTGCGACCTTTTGCAGGTGCTGCCGCTGCATCCGCAACAGCTGCTGCAGTTGCAACTGCATCGCTGTCTTCAGGTGCTTTCGCGGTGTTAGTCGGCGCAGAAACCGGCGCTGCTGATGGAAGTGCAACGACGCCGACGTTCAACAGATTCGGTGGTGGCGCGCCCTTGCCCGACCCGGGTCTTCCGATGCCACGCGCTCCCATACCGCGCGGCGTTGGCGCTGCAGCCTTTGGAGCGGGCGCATTCTTGATCGCTGCCGTCTCGAGCTGTCGTTCGACAGGCGGAGCAGCAACTGCCTTTGCAACTTCGTAATCGCCGCCGCGCTTTCTCAAATCGATTACGTCGGCATCGTGCGCATCGTGAAGAATTCGCAGGAAGTTGCGCTCGCTGAGGCTCTCGCTGTCTCTGCCGAGCAGCTCGCGTGCCTGCGAGCGGATGCGCGAGGCAGCTGTGGCTCTGTTACCGGTTGCTGCTGCATCGACCGCACGCTTGACGAGATCGAACGCCTCATCGCGTGTAAGCCGCAATCCCTGTGCGCCGATTGCATCGCCCTTTTCTTTCTCTGCCTGAGGTGTCTCAGACGGCTTTGCCTCGACTGGCGCTTTATCGGCAGGAGCAGCCTGTTTTGTTTCCGGCTTCGGTTCCCTGTCGCGGCGTCCGCGATCACGGCCCCGACCCTTCCCTCTTCTGCTGCGATCTTCTTCCTCGGCAGCAGGCGCAGGAGCAGCCACAGCTGTCGTCGCTGCTGCAGCAGCAGGCGCTGCTTCCGGCTGTGATGCAGGCGCAGCATTCGGCAGATCAACTTCGAGCTGTCCGTTCTCGAGCTTATTGAGTGATACGAGTCCGCGCTTCGCTGCTTCGGTTACGAACAGAGAGAACTTTGCCTTGCCGACATTTTTCTCATCGAACGAGCTGTCGATCTGCTGCATCACCTGTTTGAGCCGGTCGGCACGCATCACGTCGCCATTGCGCTTCATGCGCGTAACAGCTTCGGTCACGAGCTCCCACGGATCGTGCTTGACGACTTCTTCCTCGCCCGATTTCACGAGACCCGCGAGCGCATTGTACGAGTAGTACTCGTCGCAGTTCATCACGAGCAGGTCGCTCGATGATTCGCGAATGCCGACGCCGATGACGTACTTGCCGTATTCCTTGAGCTTGATCACGAGACTCGAGAAATCGGAATCTCCCGAAAGGAGAATGAATGTCCCGATCTCCGGTCTCACGAACACGAGCTCGAGCGCATCGATGGCAAGCCGGATGTCGGTTGCATTCTTCTTTGCCGATCCGTACGCCGGCGCCATGATCATGTCGATCGACGACTCGGCAAGAGGCACGATGTACTGTGGATATCGACGCCAGTCGGCATATGCCCGCTGGACGCTGACTTTTCCCTTGATGATGTCGGAGGCGAGGAGATTCTTGAGCTCCGTCTGGAGGTCGGAGCGGATTCCCATCGTGACGTTGTCGAAGTCGATGAGGAGCGCAGCGTTCGGCGCGTGGTGAATCTGCTGTGTTGTGCTGGATGATAATGTGTGTGTTACTGCTTGCGGGCCCCGATGAATCGGAGCGATCGGCCGCCGCTGCCCCGAAGAGCCCGGCCGTGTTGGTCGGAATGTCATGTATTGTTGTTTGGTGTTTCAGAGGAACGCGTCTTCAGGTCCGCTCAGGGAGGACGCTTTCTTAGCTCCTCCCCCGAATCCTCGAAGACGCGTCTACCCCTGTAATTTATTGCTGAATGCCGACGAATCAACTCCGGTACCGAACTCGGCTCATTCTGATCCTGTCGCTTTTCGCGATAGTACCCGCGGCTTTGCTCACCATTATATGGAGCGGGTCTGTCGCAAGCGCCATTTCGCTCGTCAGCGGCCGTGCAGCCTGGGAAAGCGTCGCTGTGAGCGGACAACGGGCCATTCACGCGACTCGCTCTGCTCCGCTCACGCCTCAACAGCGTCAATTGATCGACGCGCACGAGCGTGAGCTCAATACATCACTCGAGCAGGCGCGCCGCTTCAGCTTCCTGGCCCAGCGATCCAATCGCATTGTCATAGTTGCCGGATTGTTCTTTCTTGCGCTTGTCGCGTTCATTGCAACGCGCGTTGCGGGGCATCTGAGCCGCCAGATGAGCCGCCCTCTCGACGAGATCGTGAAGTGGACGGCACTGATTGGAAGCGGCGAGCGTCTCCCTCCGCCCGGCGCTCGTGTCGCGCGCGGCGCACCTGAATTCGCGACGCTGCGAGACCGCATGCGCGAAATGGCTGACGCAATCGAGATCGGGCGAAAGCGCGCTGCCGAGGCGGAGCGCTTGCGCGCATATCGCGAGAGCGCGCGACGCGTTGCGCATGAGCTCAAGAATCCTCTCACTCCCATTCGATTTGCGATCTCGCGCCTTGCGCTGCATGCAGGGCCGGATGATCGCGACAGCATCGAAGTTCTCGAGACTGAAACCGCGCGACTCGAGAGAATCGCGCGCGCATTCGCGGAGTTCGGTCGTCTTCCCGAAGGTCCTTCATCGGAGATCGATGTTGGCGAGCTGGTGCGTTATTCCGCGTTGGCTGTGCCTGCCGGCATCGAGGTGCATGTCGCGGCGGACGATGAGCTCCCGCACATCACCGGACATTACGATGCGCTTGCGGGCGCGCTTGCCAACGTCGTTCTGAACGCGGCCGACGCATGCAATGGCAATGGAGAAATCACTATTGGCGCGTCACGACTCCGGTCGAATGGTCGTGATGCCGTTAGAATCGACGTCGCCGACAACGGAAAAGGCATTTCACCTGAAGACCTGGAAACAATCTGGGAGCCTTACGTCACGAGCAAAGCTGGTGGAACAGGTCTCGGGCTCGCGATTGCGCGGCAGGCGGTGCTCGCGCATGATGGAACCGTCGAGGCGACAAGCACGTTGGGTAAGGGTACAACAATAAGCTTCATCATTCCGGCAGATGTGCCGGCGAAATCCTAAGGAGCACGACATGGGTCCCGAATGGATCGGGTTGTTCGTCCCGCTCGGAATCATGGCCACGGTTGTCGCGATCACCGTCGGCAAGCCGGCGGTCAACGCATGGGCGAAGAAAATCGAGAACGAGAGCAAGCGCCCGGTTATTCCCGGAGAAGTATTGACACGTCTCGAAAGAATGGAGCAGTCAATCGATGCGATCGCGGTTGAAGTCGAGCGAATCTCCGAAGGCCAGCGATTCACGACCAAACTGCTTGCTGAATCACGCGAACCTCAGGCTTTGCCATCGCGATCGGCAAAGGAGAACGCTCCATAAATGGCGACAGTCCTGATCGTTGACGACGAGCCGAACATCCGTCGCATGGTCGGGGCTCTTCTTTCGGGCGAAGGTCATGAAGTAAACGAAGCAGCCAACGGCGCGCAGGGTTTGACTCGCGCCGGAGAGATCGAGCCTGACGCAATCCTTCTCGACCTCATGATGCCGGGCGAGCTCGACGGAATGGCGACGCTCGCGCGGCTTCGCATCGAGCATCCCGATACCGCTGTCATCATGATGAGTGGCCGCGCCAGCCTCGGCGATGCGGTAAACGCAACCAAGCTTGGCGCAGTGAACTTTCTCGAAAAGCCCCTGACTCCTGAGGGTGTTTTGTTCGCGATCAACTCTGCTCTCGAGCTGCGGCAGTCGCGGCGCGTTGCGCGCGAGCTGCGCGAGGAGCTGGGTCTTGCAGGGGACATGATCGGCGACAGCGCGCAGATGCAGCGTGTGCGCGCTCTCATCGATCGCGTCGCGGCGAGCGATGCCAGAGTTCTGATCACTGGCGAGTCCGGCACAGGCAAGGAGCTCGTCGCAAGTGCAATTCACGACGGGAGCACTCGACGTGACAAGCCATTCATACGAGTGAACTGTGCTGCAATTCCCCGTGACCTCGTCGAGAGCGAAATGTTCGGTCATGAGCGGGGCGCGTTCACCGGTGCAACTCAGACGCGCGTCGGTCGGTTCGAGCTTGCTCATAGTGGAACGCTGTTCCTCGATGAGATAGGTGATCTGAGTCCCGATGCCCAGGCGAAACTGCTGCGCGCAATTGAAGCAAAGGAGATTCATCGCGTTGGCGGTAACAAGGCGATCCGTGTTGACGTGCGGATCATTGCGGCGACGAATCATGACCTCGCGCGAGCTGTACGAGATGGCACGTTTCGCGAAGATCTGTTCTTCCGGCTCAATGTCGTCCCGGTGGAGCTGCCTCCGCTTCGTGATCGCGAAGGCGACATCCGGCAGCTCGTGCATCACTTTTCCCTGCTCTATTTCAAGAGAACGGGACTGATTCCACCCGTGTGGTCCGAATCGGCGATGCAGGTATTCGAGTCATACTCGTGGCCGGGCAATGTCCGCGAGCTCGCGAATATTGTGGATCGCGTTGCAATCCTCGCGGGTGGCGCTGAAGTGAATGGTGATTACATGCGCGCGATTCTCTTCCCGCCCGGCGCACAGCTGACCAAAGCGGCTGATGCCGCAGTTGTCGAACTGCAGGCTCAATCAGATGATCATGGATTGAGCGACTCGCTCGACGCTTTCGAGCGCACTCTCATTACGAGAGCACTCGAAGATGCAAAGAATAATGTTGCCGAAGCCGCACGGTCTCTGAAAACTGATCGCGCGAATCTCTATCGCCGCATGAAGCGGCTTGGGCTCGACCAATGACTGTAAAGACAGCGTTTCCGCTGATTCCGCTCGCGTTGAGCTTCGTCGCGGCTATATCGATGTGTCCCACTGAAGCAGCCGCGCAGGAAACCGAAGTACGAGTGGATTCGACATTCGACCTTGGATCGCTCCTGTCGTCGGGTGATCGTGGAGGCCTCACGATCTCATCTGGAAAGACATACAACCGCGTTGAAGGTCTTCCTGTTTTCATCGGGCCCACCTACAGGAATCGCATCGGTGCCGCCAGCGTGTCGCTTTCCGCGCTTGGCATCATCCGGTCGTCGAACAAGTTCCACTGGGATCCCGAGAATCTCGGTCATCGACTGAGTGCCGACATTCGATTCGGCCGCCGAAGAGGATTTGCGTTCGGCGCTTCGACATTCGATGAAGTTGCGAAGATCGAGCCCTGGCAGCTCACCGAGCCCGACGGCGGGCTCGCCGCATTTTTTCTCAAGCGTGACTACTTCGATTTCTTCGGCCGGCACGGCGGGCGCATATACGCGTCGGCGTTCCGATCCGACTATGCGTCGGTAACCGCCGGGTACAGCAGTGAACGATGGAGCTCGCGTCGCGCGCGCGAAGTATGGACACTGTTTCGCGGTGATGAAAACTGGCGTCCGAATCCGCGCATCAATGACGGGCTTGCTCACGTCTTCGACTTGAGATTCAACTTCGACACGAGAAACCAGGAACGTCGCCCTTGGGCAGGATGGTACGTCAACGCCGATTACGAGTACGGCAGCGGAAATTTCGAGCTCGCGGGAACTGCGATTGGTCCTGATGACGTATTGACCGATGTCGAGAAGCTTCAGTACGGAAGAATGTTTCTGGATCTGCGTCGCTACAATCGCATTTCGCCGAGGCGCCAGCTCAATGCGCGTGTTGTAGCTGGAGGGTGGCTGCATGGTGATATGCTGCCGCTCGAGCGGAGATTCTCAGTCGGCGGCATTGGCACTCTACCCGGCTTCGACTACAAGCTCGTTGGCATTGGTCCGGATGTGGGGCAATGCTCAACGCGGGATGAGCAGGTTCCGGGGCGGCCTGCTCAATGCGAGCGCGTCGCGCTTGCGCAGCTCGAGTACCGGCACGAGCTGGTCTCCGAGCTGTTCGACATTTTCAACCGCAACGGCATTCGCGTGCGCGGCGCGCCCTTCCGTGTAAAGCCCAGTGCAGTTGCGTTTGTCGATGCGGGGCGCGGCTGGCTCGTTGGATCTCGTTCGGGCGACATTCGCTATCCGTCAGGTTCGCTTCCAGGATTCGACACGTGGCGCACTGATGTCGGACTCGGACTCGATCTCGGAATCGCCGGCATGTACGTCGCGAAGGCCGTATCCGAAGCGAAGGAGCCGGCCAACTTTTTCGTGCGGATTCGCGGACGATTCTGATCGTGCGCATTCGGCTCGTCGCAGCTCTCGCTGCGTTATTTCTCCCGGTATCGGCATCGCTCGCGCAAAAGCCGCAGGTGTCGATTGTATTGCCTGAGCAGGCGGAGCTTGGAACGACGCCGCCGGCGATACGATCGCAGAATCTTGTAACCGATGGCGCGACGCTCGACCTGCTGCGAAACGGATTCCCCGCGCGACTTCACTATCGCATCGAGCGATGGAGTGGAGGGGGATGGTTTGACGACATCGCGGCAGAATCAGAATGGGATGTCATTGTTCGTTACGATGCGCTCAGCAAAGTCTTTCAGGTGTATCGTGCTGTTCGGCGCGCGACGACATTCCTTGGCTCATTCGCGACAATTCAGGAAGCTGAGGCGGCGGTCGATGCACCGTTCAATGCGCCAATCTCTCCGCCGCGCCGCGGTCAAAAAAGTTATTACTCGTTGACGCTGGATATCGAGACCCTGTCTCTCACCGAGCTCGACGAAGTCGAGCGCTGGCTCCGCGGTGAGCTGAAACCCGCTGTGCGAGGAAAGAAAAATCCCGGAACTGCAGTCGGCCGTGGTGTTCGAACGGTGATGGTGCGACTGCTCGGCGGCGAGAAGCGACGTTATGAGTCGCGGAGCAGCACGTTCAGGCCTTAAGAGGTTACGGAGAGTGACGGAGATGCGGAGCTAGACACGGAGCCACGGAGTAACGGAGTCCGCACGGAGAAAAACTTTTTCTTTTTTTTGTTTTGCTGTTAGCAGGTAGCCGGTAGCAGGTAGCTGTTGCTGGAGTCAGGTAGCAGATAGCAGGTAGCAGCAGTTCCGTAGTTCCCCAAGAAAAACTCCGTGGGGACTCCGTCGCTCCGTGACTCCGTGGCCAGGGTTTTTAAGATGCTGCGACGGGACGGCGCTGCCTGCTACCTGCTACCTGACTCCAGCGACAGCTACCTGCTACCAGCTACCTGCTAACAGCAGAAAAAAAACAAAAAACCGCAGTTCTCCGTGGGGACTCCGTTACTCCGTGGCTCCGTGTCTAGGTCGTCAGATGCTGCTACGCTCAAGCGTTCAGATGATGCGCAACAGCAGGAGCAGGATGACGGTGCTCGAGATCCTCGAGATAGTGCAGCGTCTCCTCACCATAGAACATGCGAATGTACTTCGCCTGGGTAGGCGTGAGCTTTCTCACCGCCCACGAGAGGTGCACGAAGTGCGGCTCGACCGGCGCGTGCATCGGATGCATTCCAATCTCACTCGGCAGACTGTTCGCCTTGCGAGTGTTGCATGGACTGCACGCTGTTACGACGTTCGTCCATTCGTTCGTTCCGCCGCGCGACAGCGGAACGAGGTGGTCACGCGTGAGAGATTCGCGGGGCTTCAGCTCGATCTGGTATCGTCCACAGTACTGGCAGCGATAGCGATCGCGCGCGAACAGGAACGTGTTGGTTACCTGGCGCCTGAAACGCCGCGGAACATGGATGAACCGCGTAAGACGAATGACGAGCGGGCGTGGCAGCGTCAATCGCTCGGAGCGGACAACCCTCTCGGGATCTGCTTCGACGACTTCTGCCTTTCCGTCGATGACCAACCGCAACGCTCGTCTGAGCGGCACCATCGTAAGCGGCTCGAACGAAGCGTTCAGTGCGAGACAGCCTACGATCAAGCACCCCTCCGTTACGTGCGCTGGTATGCAGCGACGCTACAATATACACCAGATGCGCAAAAATTCCGCCAAGTGTTTTGGCAGATTGCGGATTTTACGCCTTCGCTGCGACCGGAACGGCCGTCCGCCACCCGTACTTATCGGGGAGCCTTCCTTCCGCGATCCCCATATACACCTCCTGGATCGCAGTCGTGATCGGCCCGCGCCGCCCATTGCCAACCTGAATCCGGTCAACCGACCTGATCGGCGTTATCTCGGCCGCAGTCCCGGTAAAGAACAGCTCGTCCGCGATGTACAGCATCTCACGCGGCATCACCTGCTCGATGACCTCGTATCCAAGATCGCGCGCAATGCGCGTCACCGAATCACGCGTGATTCCCTGAAGGATCCCGCCGGAAACCGGCGCGGTGATGAGCTTCCCTTCACGCACCACGAAAAGATTCTCGCCACTTCCCTCGGATACATGGCCGAACGAATCGAGCATTATCCCTTCAGCGTACTCATCGAGTCGCGCTTCCATTTTTGAAAGCTGCGAGTTCAGATAATTTCCGCCCGCCTTTGCCATCGTTGGAAAAGTGTTCGGCGCGGCGCGTCTCCAGCTCGACACGCGCACATCGACGCCTTTCTCGAGTGATTCCTGGCCGAGGTACGTGCCCCACGTCCATGGTATGATGAAGACTTCGAGAGGTGTATCCTTCGGATTCACTCCCATCTGTTCGCCGGTACGCACTGCGATCGGACGCAGGTAGCAGTGCGGCATGTCGTTCTCCACTACGGTATCGATCGCGGCCTGAACGAGAGTTTCGGTGGAATACTCGAGAGGCATCCGGTAGATCTTGCATGAGTCGGCAAGACGGCGCATGTGATCCTCGAGACGGAAAATCGCCGGGCCTTCGGGTGTCGCATAGCAGCGGATACCCTCAAAGACACTCGATCCGTAATGAACGACGTGACTCATGACGTGGATCGTTGCGTCTTCCCAGTCTACGAATTTTCCATCGCGCCAGATGCGATGATGATTGTCAGCGCGCGCCATCTCTCTTCCTTGCGTTACCCGGTTGATAGAAAAGTATCGCGTTATCTCGCGTGCGGCACGCGAAGCGAATCCACTCGGCCCGTGTCGAGATTCGGACGATAGATGATGATCGAGTCACTCGGGTAACCCATGTGGACATCGCACTCGCGCGTCGGCTCTGTACCGGGGATGTAGAACTCGGCGCCGACCAGGTTTCGCGGACAATACGGAGTCTGGAGCAATCCCGTCGAGTAGTCGATCTCACGCGTGATGATCGACATCGGCCTCGGCCAATCCGGCGGGGCGGGACGCTGCCTGTAAACGTCGGTCATGAACGCAGTCCATGCCGGCGCCGCAAGCCGTCCACCCTGCGCGTCTGACATGATCTTCCTCGGCTTGTCGAAACCGATCCATACACCTGCGAGCAGATCAGCTGTGTAGCCGATAAACCACACATTGGTTCCGTCGTTCGTTGTGCCGGTTTTCCCGCCCGCCGGATAGTGAAACCCCGCGCCCCACACGCTGCCTGCAGCGGTTCCTCGCCGGATCACGTCCTTCATCATGTCGACCATGATCCACGATTCTTCAGGCGACAACACCGTCGTTCTCGACGGCGTCTGCTGCCACAGCACTTCCTGACGCGCGTTCTCGACACGCACGATCGCATTCGGAGTCGCGCGGATTCCCTGATTGGCGAATGGCGCGTACGCCGAAATCATCTCGATCGGATAAACGTCCGCTGATCCAATGAAGATCGATGGATACGGCGGTATCGGCGTCGTTATCCCAAAGTTTCGCGCTTCGTCGATGATCGTATTTTCGCCAAGCTCCATGCCCACCTGAATCGCGACCATGTTGCGCGATTGATACAAGCCCCGCCGCATCGGCATTGGACCTTCGAATCGGCCGTCGTAGTTCTTGGGAGTCCACGGCGTTCCAGTTCCCTGATCGACTGAGATCGCAGTGTCCTGAAGGATGTACGAGGGCGATCGGCCGTTCTGCACAGCCGCAGCATATACAATCGGCTTGAACGAAGAGCCGGGCTGTCTCAGCGCCTGTGTTGCGCGGTTGAATTTCGAATCATAGAAGTCACGCCCTCCCACCATCGCCTTGACCGATCCGTTTCGCGGATCTATCGCAACGAATGCTCCCTGGAGGTACGGCGAGTTCTCGCCGGGCTCAACGCCGGCAATGCTGCGAGCGATGTAGTGCTCATATGACTCGCCGGTGAATTTTCCGAATCTTCCGGCCTCGATGCGGCGCAGCTGCCTTTCCATTGCGCGCTCTGCCGCGAGCTGCATGTCGAGATCGAGAGTCGTGTAGACTCTCAGTCCCTGCTCGTAGAGCTGGCGACCGAACTGTTGATCGAGCTGCTTGCGCACCCACTCGACGAAGTACGGTGCCGTATCACCCGCTTCCGTTTTATTTGCAAGCTGAAGCGGGTATGCTCTCGCTTCTCTTGCCTGCTCATCAGTGATCGCGCCGTTGCGCCGCATCAGCTCGATGACTGTATTGCGCCGCTGTATCGCCCGCTCTGGATGTCGCTTGGGGTTGTATCGCTCCGGCGCCTTCGGCAGCGCAGCGAGAGTCGCCGCTTCCGCGATGTTCAAGTCGCGTACTGATTTCCCGAAATATCGCTGTGCAGCGGTTTCAACTCCGTAGGCACCGTTGCCGAGGTTGATCTGATTGAGATACAGCTCGAGGATTTTTTTCTTGTCGAACTTGCGCTCGATTTCGCGAGCGACCTTTCCTTCCTTGATTTTGCGAACGAGCGTTTTTTCGCGGCTGATGCGCTCGGGAAAAACGTTGCGCGCAAGCTGCATCGTTATAGTCGAGAACCCTTCGTCCCAGCTCCGCGCAAGAATGTCGCGAACGAGCGCGCCGACCACCCGGCTCCAATCGATGCCGGCGTGGGAATAGAACCTCTTGTCTTCGACGATGACGAACGCCTGCTGCACGTTTGGCGGAATCTCATCGAGCTTTACGAGCGTCCTGCGCTCCAGCCCCAGCTCGGCGATGAAGCGCCCGTCCGCCGCATAGAGCTTGGAAGTCTGGCGCGGAGTGTAGTCGTTGAGCGCATCTACAGGCGGGCATTGGCCGCCGCGGCAGACTAAAGCCCACGCTCCAAACGCGAGTCCCGCTCCTGCTGCTGCGAGAAACGTGAAGGTGAGAAGGACGAGGCGCACCAGAATCGGGTGCCTCGAGCGAAAGCTGTCTTTCTTACGGCTGGGCATAATGAATCCAAAAAGTAATGCTCGGAACCGGTTTTATCTCAGCGAAATTGTTTTAGAGCGCGTCGTCCGTCTCGCGTCGCCCGACTCCCGTGCGGCTCTTTCTCGGGCGTCGGGCGTCGGGCGACGGACGACGCGCTTTTTTCTCCAATCGCTTTGGTGATGGTATCTTCCGGCATGTCCGAAAAGACTAATCTCCTCGATGAGCTGACATGGCGCGGACTCATCCATCAGCATACTGATGCTCTGGGGCCGGCTCTGGCAGCAGGACCGATCAAGGCCTACTGCGGCTTCGACCCAACCGCGTCGTCACTTCATGTCGGAAGCCTCCTTCCAGTAATGATGCTGATGCGGCTGCAGCTGGCCGGTCATCGTCCATTCGCAGTCGTCGGCGGCGGCACCGGCATGATCGGCGATCCCAGCGGCAAAACCGTCGAGCGGCAGCTCAACACTCTCGAAGTTGTCGAGGAGAACAGTCGCGCACTGAAATCCCAGCTCGAGAAATTCCTCGATTTCTCCGGCGCAAATGCCGCGCAGATGCGCAACAATGCGGACTGGCTGATGAAGTTGAGCGCGATCGACTTCATGCGGGACATCGGCAAGCATTTCACGCTCAACTACATGCTGGCTAAGGATTCGGTTCAGCTTCGTATGGAGTCGGGGATCTCGTACACTGAGTTCAGCTACATGCTGCTCCAGGCATACGATTTCCGCGAGCTGTTTCTCCGTGAGGGAGTGACGCTGCAAATCGGCGGAAGCGATCAGTGGGGAAACATCACCGCAGGTCTCGAGCTCATTCGCAGAACTGAAGGCGGCGAGGCACATGCGCTGACTTTCCCGCTCGTGACGAATTCCTCGGGCACCAAGTTCGGCAAGACTGAATCGGGCAACGTGTGGCTCGATCCGGAGCGAACTTCGCCATATCAGTTCTATCAGTTCTGGATCAACGTCGATGACCGCGACGCTGCGCGTTACCTGCGTTTCTTTACTTTGCTGTCGCGACAGGCAATCGAGGAACTCGAGAAACAGATGGCCGAGCGTCCGCAGGATCGCTCGGCGCAGCGTGCGCTGGCGCGTGAGATGACTGCGCGCGTACACGGCGCTGAAGCTGCTCGCATTTCTGAGGATGTATCGGGATTGTTGTTCGGCAAATCCGATCCGGCGTCATTGTCGGCTGAGGCGCTCGATGCGCTGCGGCGCGAGGTTCCGTTCGCGTCCGTCGATTCATTTACGAACATTGTGGACGGACTCGTTGTGCTTGGTCTTGCGCAATCGAAGGGGGCTGCGCGACGACTTGTCGAGCAGGGTGGCGCGTCGATCAACGGCCGCCGGACTGGAATCTCGGATCCGGTTGGTGAGCCGCTTGGTGGGAAATATTTTCTGCTGCGAAAGGGTGCGCGCGACTACGGTTTGCTGGAGGTCAGGAGCTGACTAAAGCCCGTGTGGTTTATGCAGCTCCCACCATTTTCCAGACTTTCCCGGATTCGGAGAGGATATACAGCTCACCGCTGCCGTCTTCTCCAAATGATACGACGTGTCCAAGATTCGGGACCGTCCACGTCTTCTGCTCGGTGACAGCGCCGTTCGCCATCTTGAAGCTCTTGACCCACCCCGCGCAGTAGTCCGAATAGAAATACGTTCCTGCTAATGCAGGGATTCTGTTGCCCCGATAGACGAACCCGCCGGTTACAGAGCAGTTGTTGCCAACGTGAGTGAACGTCACCTTTGGCATCACCAGCCCGCTGCGGTCGCAGGAGTCATCGCGATAGCAGCGATCACCTTCCATCGTGTTCCA
>DATEDH010000185.1:0-12034 GCA_035281765.1 Gemmatimonadaceae bacterium | reverse complement strand
CGCGGTCGATCGTATCGAGAACAAACCGCTGCACCAGCTCGCGACGACCTTCCCGCAGCGCTTCCGACTCGAGCCGCTGACGAAACATCGCAGGCGACCAGCGCGCGATTGCAGGATTCGATGCGAGCGGAAGAAGAACCTTGTTCAAGCCGCACGCCGAGATGTAATCGATGATGTGACGCCAGTCTGTATCAGGGCGGCCCAGCACTCTCTCTGCAGTCGCCGCGAACTCGTCGCTTCCTGCTGCACCGCCGCGAATGCCCGCCATCCAGATCTGGGCTGCTCCAATACCGATCGAATGAATTCGCCCGCTTCGCCCGCGAGCGACGACTCCTTCCGTAACACGCGAGCGCGCGACACGCTCCGCAACATTCTTCGGGTTGGACAACCTCTCACGAAGAACAGCCGCCGCCTGCGGGTTCGAATTGATGTGAAGACAGAGATCGCAAAGCCCCGCGTACGATTCCTTCCACTGGAAATCAATTTCAGGGACCTGAGCGAGCTCCTGACGTAATCGCGATGGCCCGAAAATTCTTATCGTCTGAAGAATTGGATCGGTGCGATGCTTCTCGAGGAGCTGAGATACGGTTTTCTCTTTCAGTGACCCGAGCACCAGCGGTGAGTCCGGCGATTGGAAATACGATGGGCCGTTGCACGCAGTCATCCGGCCATCGTCCGTGATTGCCGGGATCCTTATCCCGTCGCAGGCGCCAAACGATTCCGCTCGCAGCGCATTCGATGGAATGTCGCGCGCACGGCCTACGGGCTGTACATCGTAAAGTCTCACCTTGGCGTGACGCGACATCTCGAACGGACGAATCAGATCGTTGAGCTCGGTATCGTCAGCGATTCTGGTCACATTGAGATTCATCGGCACGCCGAGCTCTTCGGAGGCGCGCAGGATATTCTGTCCCGGCTCAGGACCCTGAAACTGCGCATGATACCGATCATAGCTCAGGGTGAAAAATCCGAGCCCGGATTTGCACAGCGATGCGAGAGTGCGCCGAGCGGCAGGAAGTGATTTTCCCCAGAAGCCGTTCGTCGTCATCGCGCTTACGACGCCTCGTTTTTTTGCAATCGACATGAGACGCGTGACAAGCTTCTCGCGCAGCATTGGCTCGCCACCAGTGAAGAGGATCGACTTCGTGCCACTGTCCGCGATCTGGTGAACGAAGCGCTCGAGATCTTCTTCCGAAGGCTGGGCGCGCACCTTTGAGCTGCTTTCGACGCTGCAATGCGCGCACGCCATGTTGCAGCGGCGCGTCACCATTACCGCGACTGTCAAAACCGGCTGCTCGATCGCGGTGTGCGTCATCTCAGTTTTGCCCGGTCAGGCTCTCCACAGTTGCGATCATTTCCGGCAATGGCCTTCGCGGAAGATCCCATGCGGATACGCGCGCCATCAGTGATGCGATTGATGCAATCGCCTCAGGAAAAGGACGGGTCCTCACGAGATTCGTATACGGCAAAAGCGCCATTGCGGCATGCGCGGGGTCGAGCCTGTTCGACGGCTTGTCCGCAGACGCCCCGTTCCGCTTCATGAAGAAGACAGCGCTAAGCTCGACGCGTTCAGGTGTGGATCCGTCGAGATGCATCGGCTGAAACAGGCATCCTGCTGAGGTCTTGAAATATCCATCGCTTGTCGGCACGCGATTCCACAAATCCTCGCCGATGTGCGGCCGCGCTTCGGTTCTCAAAGCGACGCGCCGCGGTCCGGCGACCGCCTTTCCATTGATGATCATCGTCAGATCATCGCAGTGAAAACGCCAGCCGCTTTGCCATAAGCCGGTGGCGAGCGTGGATTTCCCCGAATGTGACGGACCTACGAGCGCAATGCTCTGTCCGTTCTTCGAGAGAAGCGCGGCGTGAAAGGCGAGGATGTGATCACACGTGTCGACGATCTGCGCAATTGCATGATATTCGACGACGGCGACCGCATGCCCAGGATCACGGATTTTATCGAGCTCTCTTCCTTCCTCAGACGGACGACGCGGGATGACGACGAACTCGTCGCTCTCCCGGTGCGCGGTCCATCTTCCGTGAGTTACGGCGTCGTCATCCGGACGCCAGCGGGCGAATACACGCCTGGCCCTATCGAGAACTTCTGGATCCGAGGTCTCCAGCTCGAATGCAACAGGACCACTGCCCCAGCGGACTGATCCAACAGACTCGCCATTCATGTGGCTGCGGAATCCGTGTCCGATCGCGCACTTACCAGCTGGTGTGATGCGAGGTCATCGAGACATGACTTCACATCCGATTCGATCCGGGAGTGGGCGACCGATGGGAATTGCTTGTGGAGTGCGGCAGCGAGTCCTGCCGGGTCGCCGTTTCGCTCGAGCTGGCTCCACAGGAATGACGCCGTAGGATTGAGCACGATCGCGGATCCACTCACACGATGGTACAGAACCATTCGCTCGCCAACGGAGGTTTCATCCACCGCGGGCGAGCGACGATAAATAATTTCCGGCACTGCCGAAGCCGATCAGCCGATAGCTACTGTGCCGTCGACCGCGCCGGCGTACTGCACTTCACGATCGAGATCCTGCGGCGTCATCACTGACTCGATCGCGGGAGCCTCGTAATCCTTGTCCTCGACTTTCTGTTCAACGGGCTCGGTGTTCTCGTTCTCGTGAGTCATCGCAGTACCTCGATTTGAGATTGATGAAATTCGGCGGGCCATGAGCGCCCAACTCCCGGATTGTACCACCGGAAAACTCATGCCGCAACGCTGCGTATGACGTCGCTCTGGGATTGACAGAGCAAAGGCCTGAACGCGTAGACGAAGACCTATTTCGTGGCGGCGGGTTTGATTTCGCGAACGGAGGTTGGCGGGAGCGGTTTCGCGGGCGTCGTCGCAGCGCGGCGCACCATCCCGAAGCGGGAAGACAGACTCCCTTTGCTCTTCGGATTCTTCACGATCATCGACTTCATCACCGAGTCCGGCGCCACAGCTTTCTGTGGAGCGCGCCCCTGCGCAGACGCCGCCGAGGTCGTGAGCATCACTGCCGCAAATCCCACTAGTGCAGGTCGAATCATCATCATTGAACCGTGAGTGTATATGCGCCCGTCGCGTTCGAGGGGACAGCGCGAGCGATAATCGCGTAGTACGTGTTCTGATTTGCCGGCGCAGTATACGTGATTCGCGCCGCAGTAGTCGACGTGTCGATGTTGTCGTTCTGCGCGATCACTGTTCCGCCAAGTCGAACTAGCTGAAGGAAGGGATCGATCGAGCTCGACGTCATGTTGATCGTAATCGTCGCGCCCGCAGGAATGAAAATGAGATATCCGTCTCCGTAAATCGGAGTCGCGCCCGCGTTTGCGAAGTTGCAGTCGTCACCAGTGACGTTCTGGTTCGTCGTCACGTTTCTCGCGATGAATACTTCCTCGCATCCTGAGACTTCCGTCGACGTTGTGCTCGACGCGATCTCGTACGTCCCGGTAACGCCTGGATCGAGAGACGTGGGCGCGAGTATGTAATTGCCCGATGGAATCAGTGCCTTGATCGACGATCCCGGCCCGACATCGAGCTCATCGTCGTTCTCACCGATTGGCATTCCGTCGGACGTTGCCAGGATCAGGTATGAATTGAACGTCGCGCCCTGACGGAAAACGTAAGCTCCCGCCTGGGGGATGCTCATGTTGTAAAGATCCACCAGGCTGCCGTCGGAAAGAACGCAATCGCCTGCAGCGAGAGTTCCATTTGCTACGGTTCCAAATGTATAAGTCGATCGCTGCGCACAAAGCTGCGGCGTTCCTGTCGCGGTGAATGTCACGGGTGTAAGTCCGGCAACAGTTGCAGACAATGAGTTCGGGCCGGGAGTGCTTCCGAGACTCCAGCTTCCCGCTTGAGCAATGCCGGATGCATTCGTCGTCGCAGTGCCACCGGTAACCGAGCCTCCCCCCGAAAGAACAGTAAACGTCACTGTCACACCCGACTTCGCATTTCCATTGGCATCCTTCACGAGAACCGATGGAGGGATTGCAACAGCTGTCCCGGCAACTGCCGTCTGGTTGTCGCCTCCGTTCTTCGTGACAGACGCTGCAGCACCGGCAGTCGACGTTGCAGTGAACGTCACGACAGGGAGCGTCCCTGTCACTGCGCTGAGTACGTTTTCTCCAACAGATGGTCCGAGCGTCCATCCCACCGTCGCAACACCCGATGCATCAGTAGTTGCGGTCGCACCTGATACGGATCCACCACCGCTCACAACTGTGAACGTCACCGGTGCGCCTGCCATTGGGGATCCGTTCTGATCCTTCACGATAACGGACGGAGCCGGCGTCGCTGCACCACCGGCAGGTCCTGTGAGGGAAGCGGCGGAGTTCGCAGCGATCGTTGTCGCTACTGAAGGATCCGGTACTGTTGTGTCGCCTTTACAGCCGATATAGGCAACGACGAGAATCGCCGCTGCCGCCCGCACGTTCGGCCTCAGCACATCGGTAGCGTGCAGACAAGCGGTCTCTTTTGAAGCCCACCGTCACCGGTCTCTGCCACGGACACCGCGCTGCTGAACGATGACCACGGCGCAGTTCCATACTTGTTGTAATACCGGACGCGCGCCTTCACCATCGTCGCATTGTTGATCGCGGCAACCGGCGTTTCAACTGCGCCGAGTGCGGGGACGTGTTGAGTACTATGGTATACGAAAGTGTTAGAACCAGCCGGGAGCACCCAGTACTCGACCTCGGCTCCCCACGCTGACGTCGTATTCGACCAGCGCAGCTTTGCGAGACCTTCCGGTGAGCCCGCAATACGAAGATTCACGGGTACGTCGGTGAGTGGATTGGCGTATGTCTGGCCTGCGGCGGTCAAGCTTCCGTCGGGATTCTGGAGATAGTTGATCTCGCCGGCCCACTGCTCGTAACTCCAATAGACAGCGCCGTTGATTCGGGAATCGGCGAGCATGCGGCCCATCGCCTGCTTCAGGTGCTCCTGATAGGCAGCGTCGGACTCGCGCCACGAATGGAATCCCCACGCCCCGAGCACCATGTTCGCTCCATGATCTACTGACCATGCGGCGAGCGTGTTGATTCTCTGCCACCATCCATTCATGTCACCGACGCCGAACCTCAACCCGAAGTCGTGGAAACGCCACTCGTGGACAGTCGGCGCAACGCCGTAACGTGCAACGTACGCCGCATAGAACTGTTCGGCGAATCCATTCGAGTGCTTCTCGTACCAGCATGACCACGGCGTGTCGTCAGGCAGCGGACAGCATTTGTAGTTCGGCTCAGCAAATCCTGATGGAGAGAATTGCGCAGTTGGATCGACCTCGCGCACACCGGCGACGAAATCGTGGTACATCTGCGCGTATTCTGACGGCGCCATGCAATACTGATCGGGCTCGTCGCCGACGATGTAGAGACGGCCGGGGTTCGCGCGCGCAAAGGATCGAACCGCCTCATCTGCCCACCATCCCCACTGGCGCTCCTGCCGAGCGTCGAGCGAGAAATTCTGAGTCTGAATCGGAGTGGCGCTGTGTCCCTGCGACCACGCGAGGAAGTAGCGATCGAATGTAGCGGCGGTGCTGCGGGCAATCGGCGCAGTCGGCAGGACGTGCGCGATCTCCGGCGCAATTGGCAGCTGCTCGGCGCACCCGGAAACGATTACTGACAAAAGTGCTGCGGTGATCACCGCAGGCCGAAGCCTCTTCGGCCGCAATGAGTTCGGGTGATGCATAGCTGTCCTCTGATCTCTACTATAAGAGACGGTCGACTGTCGCTCTGGTTACTTATGTACGGTGTTTGTTCCGGCGGGTGGGCCCAAGCTAAGGCGGATTCGCGATCTCACAAGAGTGGATTCTGGCCCGCGCGAAATCTAATAAACAGGTCGGCGTTTTTATTGCTTCAATCTCGATGTGATGAATAAGCGAATTGCCGATTACAATCGTCTGGCCTTGCTGGCTTTCACGATCGGGTGTGCGAGGCCTCACGCGGAAACGGCACCGACAACGGCGGTCAATAGGTTCGCCACCCTGTCGCAGACTGCGGCGCTCCAGCGCGCACAGCAGGATTCCGTGGTTGCCGGTATCAACAGGCTTTCCGGGAATTCTTTTACCGCGGCACAAGCACAGCTGACCGGGCTGCGGAAAAGAGCAGCGTCGATCGACTCTGCCTATCGACTCACGGTCGCGGACCTCTGGTCCATGGCGAACGCATCGATCTCCGGTACGACGCCGCCTGCATCGAGCTTCGAAGTCGAGATGGCACCCGCTCCTTTCGTTCGCGCTTTCGCCGATGGATCACACTGGATGCTCCAGAGTCCGCTGATTCAGGAGCTCGGCAAGGACGGAGCGTACCTGATCATCGTCCCTCGCGGATTCGTTACCGATTTCGCGTCAGTGCCTCAACCGCTGCAGGTACTGCGTGGCGTGCGAACGGTGGCGGATCGTTATGCGAACGCCGCTCTCGTTCACGATTACCTGTATTGGATCCAGGACTGCACACGCGAACAGTCCGACCGGATCATGGAGCTCGCGCTCAAGGAAGCGGGCATCTCGTTCCTCGAGCGGAAGCTGATATACGAGGGACTCCGGCAATTCGGTCAATCTGCATGGGACGCTCATAGAAAGGAGCGCCAGACGGGACTGCATAAAACCGTTGGCGCGCCTTATGACCAGGTGCCACCGACGGGTACCTGGGCGGAATACCGGGAGTGGCTGCGATCTGTTCGCGCGAGATCAGGCGTCGAGTATCATGTATCGAAAGCCCTGTGCGCCATGGCCGATTCGAGCTCGGCAGACAGCTGACGTCCGATTTTTTTCAGTGCTTCGACCGGATCGAATGAACCGGCTCGACGACTGCGGCGGCTTCCTCGAGGGGAACAGCGAACTCTGCCGCAGTTCCCTTCTGCACCACGCCGCCCTTCCTGATCGAGCGCTGCACGCGCGGATTCCCCCAGTAGAGCACCACTCCACCCTGATAGACATTCGCTGTGAGCGACGTCCGTGGCGAAGTAAAGATTCGTCCACCCTGCTCCACAGCGGCGTTGACGTTGTCGACCAGCATTGAGCGCGCGTCGATAGTACCTCCGTGCGCAACCCGCGCGCTGAGCTCGGATTGTCCGGAAAAGCTTCCGACAGTCCGTATCCATCCGCCATTGGAAATTGCGAGACTCGCGACCCGTGGCGTGAGGATTTCCACCTCGAGCTCGTACCCGCGCGGGCATTTCGTGTCGCAGTTGTCAACGATCATCAGCATTCCGCGGTCAGTCACTTCGATGCGGGTGAGATCGCGATTGCCCTGGATTAGAGTCACGCGCTGTGTTGGCGACTCCCTCACAATCACGTGACCGCCGTCAGGAAGATTTATCGAGCTGAATGGGGCCACCGGAATGGACACGGGCGTTTGAGGCAGGACAACCAGAAAAAAACCGAGCGCGACAAACCGGGATGAGATGGCCATTACGCGACCCTCGAAAAAGGAATTATATCCACAGCGAATATATACACTGTGGCTATAGTTTGCACGAAAGGGTTTGCTGCGCAGTGCTGCCTGCGGTCACTTTTTTGCTGTCGGTGTGGCACCGACCGTGCAACCCGGTTGCAAATTGACCGGGAGGCAAGCAGGCAAGGTGACATTTCGCAGATTTGTAGACAAAGACGGAACGAGCTGGGAAGTGTGGGAGGTCGTTCCCGCGGGGGTCGATCGTCGCCGCGGCGAGCGGCGTGTAAGAGGCGAGAGACGCCGGACAGCGAGAGCGAGCGCGAACGATCGTCGCCTCCTGACGCGGCGCGTGCGCACGTCGGGCAATTACCTGCGGGTCACCCCCGGATTCGAGCGAGGCTGGCTGTGCTTCTCCGCTGGAGCAGATATTCGCCGTCTCGCGCCCATTCCATCCGATTGGGACAACGCTCATTCCCAGCAGCTGGAAATGTGGGTTACGAAGGCTTCACCATCGTGGCGTTGCTCCTCGAGCGAATCAGCTGACTAGCTGCTTCGGTTTACACTGCCGCTGCAACTCCCTGCTCGGCAACTCTTCCATCGAATAGATCGATGGTGCGATCCGCCTGGTGCGCATACCGCGCATCATGTGTCACCATGCAGATCGTGGCGCCGCCCTGATGCAGCTCGCGCAACAGGTTCATGACTGATTCGCTGTTGTGCGAATCGAGATTTCCAGTCGGCTCATCCGCGAGCAGAATTGCAGGATCGCCGGCAACTGCACGCGCAACTGCCACTCGCTGCTGCTGTCCGCCCGAGAGCTGCGACGGATAATGATTCGCGCGATGCGCCAGACCAACCTGCTCGAGCGCGTTGTGCACGCGCATCTTCCTCTCATCCGCAGTCATTCCGCGATAAGTGAGTGGAAGCTCGATGTTCTCGAAGACAGTTAGATCGCCAATGAGATTGAACGCCTGGAAGATGAATCCAATCTGACGATTTCTGACTCGCGCGCGATCCGCAGGCGACAGATGAGCAACCGGCTGGCCCGCAAGTCTGTATTCCCCGCTCGTCGGACTGTCGAGGAGGCCGAGTATCGAGAGCAGCGTTGTTTTTCCTGAACCTGATGGTCCGGCAATCGAAACGTACTCTCCATCGCCAATTTCGAGATTCACATTGTCGAGCGCGTGCGTCTCGAGCTCATCGGTGAAAAACACCTTGCTGATATTCTCGAGATGAATCAATGCGCTGTTTTTCTCCGGCATTCGCTCTCCAGTGCTCTGCTATTTGATTCGGATACGTTCCGTATTGTCCGGCAGCGACAGATCAGACAGAATGACCTTGTCACCGGGATTGAGACCCTGAGCTATTTCCACTGCATTTGCCGAAACCCGACCGAGCCGAACCGCAGTTCTAGTCGCTGTTTTTCCATCGGGATCGATTCTGAAAAGCGTGATCATCGCGTTGTTGTCGCCCGCCGATGGACGGCCGGTGAACACGATGTTCTTCAACCGTTCGAGCTGAACTACTCCATCGACATTGAGGTCCGGCCGCGCGCCATTGGGCAGCGCTCCGTCGAGTGACACATCGATCGTCACTGTTCCACCTTGCGAAGCCGGATCCATTCTTGAGACATGACCAGTCACGATTCCGTTTCGCGTGTCTATCGTCGCTGTTTGTCCCAGCGCCACGTCCTTTGCCTGAACTTCACCGATTCTTAGGACTGCCTTGAGCCGCCCCGGTTGAACGATCTTCGCGAGCGGAGTTCCGCCGTTCACCCACTGTCCGGGTTGAGGTGAAAGCTCCTGCAAAACTCCTCGTTCGCCGGCAAGCACGACGAGTGAGTGCACCCTGCTCTCCTGAAATGCAGCGATTGCCTGGAGCCGCTCGATCTGTCTCTGCTGTACCGCGAGCTGTGACGCAACGCTTCGAGTCATGAGATCGAGTCGCTTCTCTTCAACTGAGAGCTTTGTATTCGATTCCTCAGCAAGCGCTCTCTTGTTGTTGTATTCGAATCGCGATATCAACCTGTCAGCGAGCAGAGTATCAGCAGCTTTTTTTTCCTGCGCGGCGCTCACATTCTGCGTTCGCGCTGCAGCGACTGCTCCTTCCTGCGAAAGCTTCGAGCCCTCGAGCTGAACGCGCAGATCTACCAGTCGCGACTGGGCCTCGCTCAATGCCTGCTGCGCCTGCAGCGCCTGGATCTGCACGTCGGGATTGGACATCTCGAGCAGAACACTGCCCGGCTCTACGACCTGTCCGGGCTGCGCGACGATTCTCTCCACTCTCGCCGACGTGACGGCGGATATCCAGCGAATCTGCTCGGGCACGAGTGTGCCGGGACCGCGAACTTCGCGAATCATGTCACCGCGCCGCACCGAATCGACGATCAGCGTATTCCTGTCGACTGACGGCATCGCCGGCTTGAGCTGCGTCAATGCGACTGTCGCTATCAGTAAAAATGCGACGATGCCTCCAGCAACCAGGTACCGGCCGCGCTTCTGCGGTGCCACGCGCGGGATGTCCATGCCCGATTGAGCCTGCGGGGAAATCTTCGCACTCACCGCATTTCGATCGAACTTCATGTCACGCTTCTGCGCGGAATGCGGTCGCCGGATCGACACCGGCTGCGCGCATCGTCGGTGCAAACGTGCCGATCATCGTCATCACGATGCAGAGAATTCCCGCGGACGCAAACGTGAGCACATCGGACGGCTCCACGCCGGCAAGAAGGCTCTGCATCCACCGCCCCGCGAGATACGCGATGAGCAAACCGGGAATCACTCCCGCCGCAGCGAGTATCGCCCCCTGCTTCATCACCATCCGCACGATATCCCGGCGCTGTGCGCCAAGCGCGATTCGAACGCCGATTTCATGCTGGCGGCTCGATACCGAGAACGACAGGAGTCCGTGGATTCCAATAGCTGCAAGGAAGAAGGCAATGCCTGCATACGCGAGAAGGATTCGCACCTGCACCGATCTCGCTGCTGTTGCTTCTGTGACGACTTCAGAAAGCGGCCGCACATTCGAGATCGGCTGCTCGGGATCCGCACGCTTTACGATGTCGCGCACGCTCCGCATCAATGTCGCAGCAGGAACGGTCGACTTGATGACTAGATCCTTTGGTGCGTAGAAGTTCCCCTGACCGTCAGGGAATTGCCGGTACGACATGTAGACCTGCGGCTCACTCGTCTGCTCCGGCCCGCGTACCCGTACGTCCCCGGCAACACCGACGACGGTCAGATGAAGATCTCCACGGAATGTAAATCGCATTCCAATCGGATCCTTTCCATCGGCGAACTTCTTTACCCACGATTCGCTCACGACAGCAACGCTGTCATGATTGGCGTCATCGGTCTCTTCGAAATCACGTCCCTTTTTGATCGGGATGCTCAGCGTTGCGAAATACTGGGGTGTTACGAACCGGCTGCTCGCGCGCTCGATGGGCCCGCCATTCTGATCCTGGCCATCCTTTATCACTCGCCAGACTCCGCCGGTCATCACCATTGGCAGGCCGGTTCCATAAGCAGCGCTCGACACACCGGGAATTGCGCGGACGCGTGACAGCACTTCGTTATAGAAAGCGACCCTGCGATAAGTGCTGTCGTACTTCGGTTGAGGCAGATCGGTTCTCAGTGTGAGAACGTTAGCGACTCTGAATCCGGGATCGGTGTCCTGCAGCCGGAGCAGCGCGCGCATCAGCAATCCCGCAGAAATAAGCAACACGACCGACGCCATCACCTCGGCCACAACGAGAACCGATCGCGCTCGCTCGCGACGCCCGCCACCTGCGCGCGCGCCATCCCGAATTCCATTCAGGTCCACTTCAGCCGAGGATTTCCATGCAGGCAGCACACCGAAACCGATTCCGGTGATGATCGTGATCAACGCTGCGAATGCAACGATGCGCGGATCGACCGACGGCGTCTGCGCAATCGGAAGTGTCGTTGGCACAAGCCGCGTGAGAAGCGGTATCGATGCGTATGCGAGCAGCACTCCAACTATCCCACCGAGAAGGGCAAGCACGAGACTCTCGGTGACCGACTGACGCACGAGCCGCTCGCGCCCTGCGCCGAGTGCCGAGCGAACGACGAGCTCGCGTCGTCGCGTCAGCGCGCGAGCGAGCAGGAGATTGGCGAGATTGGCGCATGCGATGAGCAGCACACATGCAGAAGCACCACACAGCGCGAGCAGCATGAGCTTCTGCTGGCGCGAGAATTCGTCGCGAAGCCGGTCGACCGCAAAGCTCGTTTCTTCGAGCGCGTCCGGATTTTCCTGGCGCAGGCGATTCGCAATTCCGCGCATCTCAGCCTGCGCCTGCGCGTGAGTCGTCCCCTTCTTCAGCTTCGCGAGCACATACCAGTACGTGTTGCCGATGTCGTCGTCATTGATCTGTTCAGGCGCCATCGGCAGCCACATCGCAACACGACGGTTGGGATAGTGAAAATCCTGCGGCATGACTCCAACGACTACACGTGGCGATCCATCGATCGACAGCTGCCGTCCGATTATCGACTCGTCACCGCCAAAGCGAGACTGCCAGAGCGAATAGCTCAGCAGAATTGCGGTCGGATCGAGATTGTCGGCATCGTTGAGAAGACGACCGCGTATTGGCGATACGCCGAGTGTCGGGAGGAGACTGCCGGTG
>DATEDH010000184.1:0-13311 GCA_035281765.1 Gemmatimonadaceae bacterium | reverse complement strand
ATCGGCAATCGCGTCTCGCTTGATGCGTATGCGGTTATCGAGGATGGAGCGACAATCGGTGACGACTCGTGGATTGGAGCTCACTGTCACGTAGGCCGCGGGGTGACGATCGGATCGCACTGCCGGCTTTTTCCGTCGGTGACGCTTTACTCGGGCGCCGTTCTCAAGGACCGCGTCATTCTGCATTCAGGAGTGCGCATCGCATCCGACGGATTCGGATACGTGTTCACCGGAAAAGAGCATGCGAAGATTCCGCACATTGGAAAGTGCATCATCGAGAGCGACGTGGAGATTGGAGCGAACACGACTGTCGATCGTGGCAGTATCGACGACACGATGATCGGTGCAGGGACGAAGATCGATAACCTCGTGCAGATCGGTCACAACGTGAAAGTCGGAAGCCTCTGTCTCATCATGTCCCAGGTTGGAATCGCGGGATCGTCGCAAATTGGCGATGGCTGCGTGCTTGCCGGGCAAGCGGGGCTTGGCGGACATATCAACGTTGGAGCAGGTGCAAAGATTGGTGGACAATCCGGGGTGTTTGGAAATGTGCCACCCGGAGAAACCTGGTCGGGATATCCTGCACGACCTCATCGTGAATCACTTCGTGCAACAGGCGCGTTGTTCAAGCTTGCAGAAATGATCAAGGACCTGGAGCGTCTCATCGACGAGCGCAAAAGCAGGTGAGTCGCTACACAGTTGCGCGCGCAGTAAGTGTTGATGGCATCGGGCTGCACCTGGGGCAGCCATGCACGCTCACATTCAAGCCGGCGAACTCGGGCCACGGCATCAAGCTGCGGCGCACCGACATCGCAGGCGCTGATGCGATCGCGGCAACCGTCGATCGCGTAAGTGAGACTGAGCGGCGGACACAGCTCGGATCAGGCGAGAACACGGTTCATACGGTTGAGCATGTGCTCGCCGCAGTAGCCGCGATCGGTATCGACGATGTGCTGATCGAGATGAGTGGCCCGGAGCCGCCGATCCTCGATGGAAGTGCCGCGCCATTTTATCAGGCGCTGTCGAGCGCCGGACTTGCGGCACTCGAGGGGCAGCCGGAGATTCTGACTCTATCTGAGCCGGTGCGCATCATAGATGGTGAATCAGTATATGAGGCGTTCCCTTCAGATAATCTCGAGCTCGATGTAACGATTGAATTCGCGCATCCGGTCATCGGCCGGCAGTCCATGCGACTGTGCGTGAATCGCGACTCATTCGAGTCGGAGCTTGCAGCTGCACGGACTTTCGGATTCGTACGTGAAGTTGAATGGCTTCGGTCGCGCGGGCTGATCAAGGGTGCGTCGGTCGAGAACGCGTTAGTTCTGGATGATAGCGGACTGGTGAATGGACCACTTCGCTGGCGTGACGAGTTTGTCAGGCACAAGGCGATGGATTGCATTGGCGACCTGGCACTTACAGGTGCGCGTGTCAAAGCGCGCGTCGTAGCGTTGAAGCCGAGTCACCGCGGTACTGTAACGCTGGTGCGGGAGCTGATGCGCGCGGGAACAATTCGAGCTGCGAACGGGGCGTCGAACGTGACTGTGAAAGAACGGGAAGAAGGGAGAAAGACTGTGTACGGAATTGAAGAAATCATGCGGGTCCTCCCGCACCGGTATCCATTCCTGCTCGTCGACCGCATCCTCGAGATTGAAGAGGGTAAGCGGGTCGTCGGCATCAAGAACTGCACGATCAATGAGCCGTTCTTTCAGGGACATTTTCCGGGACATCCGATCATGCCCGGTGTGCTCATCGTCGAAGCGATGGCGCAGGTGGGCGGAATGCTCCTCCTTGGACCGATGGAGGATCCCGAATCGAAAGTCGTCTACTTCATGTCACTCGACAACGTTCGCTTCCGTAAGCCGGTGAAGCCCGGCGATCAGATCATCTTCGAAGTCGAGATTATCCAAATCCGCGGTAAAATCGCAAAGACTCGCGGGGTTGCCCGTGTCGATGGGGAAGTAGTCGCTGAAGCGGAGATGGCGGCCATGGTCAGGGATAAATGAAGAAATCAGGAATCCATCCGACTGCGATTGTCTCGCCCAAGGCGGAGATCGGCTCGCGGGTGGAGATCGGTCCGTTCGTCATTGTCGGCGAAGGATGCGAGATCGGTGACGATTGCCAGCTTCACCCGCGCGCAACGCTCGAGCGCGACGTAAAGCTCGCCCCGCGAGTGAAAGTCGGAATCGGAAGCGTGCTCGGCGGGGCGCCGCAGGATCTCAAGTATGCCGGCGAGCCGACTACCGTCGAGATTGGTGCCGACACAGTCATCCGTGAGTTCGTGACCATCAATCGCGGAACGTCGCAATCGTTCAAGACGACAGTTGGCGAGAAGTGCCTGCTCATGTCGTACGTGCATCTCGCGCACGATTGCCACATCGGGAACGGCGTCATACTCGGCAACAGTGTTCAGCTTGCAGGACATGTCATCATCGAGGACAAGGTCACGTTCTCCGGATTGTCAGGCGCGCACCAGTTCGTGCGAATCGGTCGCAACGCTTTTATTGGAGGCTGCTCCCGCGTCTCGAAGGACATTCCGCCATTCCTCAAGGCGGTGGGCAACCCGATCAAGCTGTATGGGCTCAACAGCGTCGGGCTTCAACGCAATGGATTTTCAGACGAAGTCGTGCGCGAGCTCAAGCGCGCGTACCGGCTTTTCTTCCGTTCTGATTTCAACGTCTCACAAGCGATGCGCGCAGCTGAGACAGAGCTCGAGATGTACCCGGAAGTCCGTGAGCTGATGCGTTTCGTCGAAGCAAGCGGCCGAGGCGTAGTCATCTGACCAAACCACTTCGGGTCGGCGTGATCGGCGCCGGTAGTCTGGGATATCATCACGTTCGAATTCTCCGCGACATGGAATCCGTGTCGTTTGCAGGATTTGTCGAAAGCCGCGACGAGCGCGCGCAGCAGGTTGCATCAGAGCTGGGCGTGCACCGCTTCGAGAATGAGCGCGCACTTCTCGATGCCGTCGATGCGTTGACGATCGTTGTTCCGACATCGGCGCACTACGACGTTGCAAAGGCGGCGCTCGAAGCCGGCAAGCACGTGTTCATCGAAAAGCCGATAACGGCAACGATAGAGCAGGCCGAAGAGCTTCTCGACATTGCGAACAAGCACGGGGCGCTCGTTCAGATTGGCCATGTTGAGCGCTTCAATCGCGCGGTACGCGCTGCGCTTCCATATGTCTCGCGGCCGCGTTTCATAGAGAGCGAGCGTCTTGCGACATTTTCGCTGCGAGGCGCAGATGTCGCAGTTGTGCTCGACTTGATGATTCACGACATCGATCTTGTGCTCACACTCGTCAACGACACCGCCGAAGAAATTTCTGCCGTCGGTGTGCCTGTGCTCACGCCGATGCTCGACATTGCGAATGCGCGGGTGACGTTTTCATCGGGTGCAGTCGCGAACATCACGTCGAGTCGCATCTCGCGCGATCGCGTACGCAAGATCAGGATCTTTCAGGAGAGCGGATATATGTCGCTCGATCTTGCAGCGGGCACGGGAAATTATTTCCGCCTCAAGGAAAAGTTCGATCCTTCCAGGCCGCCAACCGGTCCGGTGAACATCACCGATTTCGTGGACTACATCCCGTTGACGGCGCCGGAAGGAGAGCCGCTCAGGCTCGAGTTCGACAGCTTCGTCTCCGCAATCAACGGCGAGGCACCGGTCGTAGTGACAGGCGAGGACGGGAAGCGCGCGCTTCAAGTGGCGCTCAGAATAGTTGCCGAAATCGAGCGCACGCGGCCTGCATTCACCGGTATGACATCGGCGAGCAGTGCCTGAGATTCTATTCGTCGCGGGAGAAGCGTCGGGCGATCTCCATGCGGCGGGCGTAGCAGAAGAGCTGCGAAAGCTGCGCCCCGACCTGGAACTCACCGGTTTCGGCGGACCCCTGATGGAAAAGGCGGGGGTGAAATTGTTCGACCGCTATGAGACCGGTGTCATGGGATTTGTGGAAGTGATTCGTCATATCCCGCGACACTGGGATCTGCTTGGAACAATCCGCAATCGTCTCGCGACGAAGAACGTGAAGCTTCTCATCGTCATCGACTATCCCGGCTTCAACATGAAAGCGGCCGAGGTCGCGAAACGAGCCGGTGTGCCTGTGCTGTATTACGTAACGCCACAAGTGTGGGCATGGGGAGCGGGCCGCATTCCGAAGCTTGCGGAGATTGTGACGAAAGCGGCGGTGATTCTCCCGTTCGAAGAATCACTGTTGAAAGGACACGGAATCGACGCGACATTCGTTGGCCACCCGCTGCTGGATCGTGCGCAAGGCATGCCCGACAAGCGCAGCGCTCGTGCAGCACTCGGCCTGTCTGACGAGCATCCGGTTCTCGCGTTGTTTCCGGGAAGCCGACAGCAGGAGGTTGACCGGCTGATCGATGACTTCGTGCGCACCGCCCAGGAAGTTCAGAAAAGTATTCCTGAGGTGCAGGTGATTGTCGGCGGTGCTGACACCGTAGTCATCGATGAGCGGCGATGCCCATACCGGATTATTCGCGCATCGTCATTCACGATCTTGCGCGCTGCCGATGCTGCGCTGTGTAAGAGTGGCACTACGACGCTCGAGGCAGCGATCGCAGACTGTCCGCTCGCTGTCGCCTATCGCACGAGCGAGCTCTCCTATTTTCTCGCGCGCCTTGTCGTGAAGATCGACAACATCGGGCTCGTCAACGTTGTCGCGGGCCGTGAGATAGCGCGCGAGTACGTTCAGGATGAAATAGTTCCGCGAAAAATCGCTGTGCAGCTGGAGCAGCTTCTCGATGCAACCAGTGAGGAACGCGCGCGCGTGCTCGCGGGACTCGCCGAGGTTCGCGCGAAGCTCGGGACACCTGGCGCAGCAGGGCGCGTTGCGCGGATGGCAAGCGATCTCGCAGCATGAAAGACTCGCGCGGGATTCGCAAGCTTTCGACGGGCGACAAGCTCGCCGCACTCGGAGGAGTGAGCGCAGTGAGAGCGCTGGCGCGCACATGGCGGTACAGCGCAGTTGGTGAGGAAACCCCACAGCGACTGAGAGCTGAGGGGCAGCCGATCCTGTTCACGCTGTGGCATGGTGAGATGCTCCCGTTGTTATGGTTTCATCGCAACCAGGGCGTCGCCGTGCTTGTGAGCGAGCACAGCGACGGGGAGATCATCGCGCGCATACTCGAGCGAATGGGATATGCGCTGATAAGAGGATCAACTTCGCGCGGCGCGGGTCGCGCTCTCATAGGACTCACCAAAACACTTCGTGACGGCCATGATGTCGCGATAACTCCCGACGGGCCGCGCGGCCCGCGGCACAAGTTTGCACAGGGTGCTGTCGTTGCAGCCAACCGTGCAGATGTGCCGATAGTCCCTACGGTTGCCCATGTCGACAGGTTCTGGCAGTTATCCAGCTGGGATGGCTTCGTGATTCCCAAGCCGTTCGCGCGAATAACAGTTGCGTATGGGCCGGCGACTCGCGTGCACGCTGAGACGCCGCGCGAGGCGGCGGAGGAAGCACCCAGGCTGGAGAAGCTGATGGAAGAGACAGCTCAACGCGCGTGCGCGAACTAGAGAACATCTGGACGGGCGATTCGCTCGGCCAGCAAGCTGCTCGCGCCGCGCTCCTTCCGTTCGAGGCAATCTTCCGCGGAGTAGTTGCAGCCCGCGGCGCGATGTACGATCGCGGCATTCTCCCGGTTGAGAAATCTTCGATCCCGGCAATCAGCATCGGCAACCTTACGGTAGGCGGTACCGGTAAGACTCCGGTCGCGGCGTGGATTGCATCAATTCTCAACGCGGCAGGCAAGGATCCAGCGATCGTACTGCGTGGATATGGCGGGGATGAGTCGATCGTCCACAAAACCTTGAACCCTGATGTACCCGTCTTCGTTTCAGCAGATCGGGCGCAGGGGATATCGATGGCGGCCCGATCGGGCGCGGGATCAGTCGTGCTCGACGATGCGTTTCAGCACCGCCGTGCTGCGCGCGACATCGACATTGTTCTGATAAGCGCGGACGACTGGACATCGAGTCATCGACTTCTTCCCGCCGGCCCATACCGTGAGCCCTTGAGTGCGCTGCGCCGCGCCTCGGCGGTTATCATCACGCGAAAGACTGCTCCGGAAAACAAAGTCGCGGAAGTTGAACGCGAGGTGCGTCGCATCGCTCCGACGGTTATTGTCGCAGTGATACGACTCGAGATCGACGAGCTTGTGTCGTGGTCCGATCGGGAAAAGCGCTTCGACCTTCGCGTTCTCGATGGAAAGTCAGTACTCGCGGTAGCGGGGGTGGGAAATCCTGACGCGTTCTTCGACCAGCTCGAGCAGAAAGGGGCGAGGGTGACTCGCCGCAGCTTCCCCGATCACCACTCCTATGGATCGGCGGAGACGGAGCGGCTCAGGGATGCTGCAAGTGGCTACGACTACGTGGTTTGCACGCTCAAGGATGCAGTAAAACTGGGTCCGCAATGGCCTGCCGATACAGTGCCGTTATGGTATGTTTCCCTGTCGGTTATCGTCGAAAGCGGCGGCGCGGCAATCGACGAAATAGTCTCGCGCCTCGTAAGCAGATAAGACCTCAAAACAATCATGGGTACAGAACTTCGACTCCCAAGCGATACCATAGTACGCCCCGAAAAAGACACTTTCCTGAATGAGGAAAATCCATTTGAAGCGATGATGCTGCGCTTCGACCGCGCGGCGGAACTGCTCGATCTCGAGCCCGGCCTTTACAAGGTTCTCAGGCATCCCGAAAAGCAGGTGATCATCTCGATTCCGGTTCACAAGGACAACGGGGAAGTCGAGGTATACACCGGATACCGCGTGCTGTACAACACCTCGCGCGGGCCCGCAAAAGGCGGCATCCGGTTCGACATGCAGGTCACGCTGGAAGAAGTGAAGGCGCTGGCTGCATGGATGACATGGAAGTGCGCGGTTGTGAACATTCCATTCGGAGGTGCAAAGGGCGGCGTCGTTTGCGATCCGCACACGATGACTACAGGTGAGCTGGAGCGCCTCACTCGCCGCTACACTGCGGGGATCATCAATACGCTCGGACCTGATTCCGACGTTCCCGCGCCCGATGTAAACACCAACGAGCGCGTGATGGCGTGGATCATGGATACCTATTCCATGCACGTCGGGCACACGACGACTGCTGTCGTTACAGGAAAGCCTGTCGAGATGGGCGGATCACTTGGCCGCCGTGAAGCGACAGGGCGCGGCTGTATGATCGTCACGAAGGAAGCGCTCGCTCACCTCGGAATGCAGGTGCAGGGAACGACGGTCGCGGTGCAGGGCTTCGGCAACGTCGGATCGGTTGCAGCGCAGCTTCTGCAGCGCGAGGGATGCAAGATCGTCGCGATTGGTGACCGCTCGCTTTCGCTTTACAACAGCAACGGCATCGACATCGATGATGCGATTGCGCATGTGAAGAAGCACCGGTCGCTCGATGGCTACAATAAGGGTGACGTCATCAGCGGCACGGACCTGCTCACGCTCGACGTGGACGTGCTCCTGCCTGCTGCGCTGGAAAATGTCATCACGACAAAGAACGCAGCGCAGATTCGCGCGCGGATTATCTGCGAGGGCGCAAACGGTCCGACAACCGCGGCGGCTGATTCCATTCTCGAGGAGAACGGTGTGTTCGTCATTCCGGACATCCTTGCCAATGCCGGCGGCGTCACGGTCTCGTATTTCGAGTGGGTTCAGGACCGCGGAGGATATTTCTGGACTGAGCAGGTTGTGAACGAGCGTCTGAGCGACATCATGGTGAACAGCTTCAACGACGTCCTGAAGTTGTCGAAAGAACACAAGGTGAACATGCGCACCGCAGCATACATGCTTTCCATCAGCCGCGTCGCGGCGGTGCACCGCCTGCGAGGCATTTACGCCTGATGCGGCTTCTGGTCGCAGTAGTCGGTAAGCCACGTAATGCGGCGCTGGCAGAAGCGATCAGTGAATACGAGACTCGGGCGGCGCGGTACTGGCCGCTCGAAGTTCATGAAGTCCGCGAAGAGCGCGCTGCGGGTATGACGGCTGCAATCGTCAAGGAACGCGAGGGAGCCCGACTGCTCGAGCGCGCGGGAGCGGCGCGCATCGTCGCATGCGATGCCGGCGGAAAGTCATTCACATCGGAAGAGTTCAGCAGCTGGCTTCAGAAGGAGCGTGAGGCCGGGCGTGATACGGCGTTCGTAATCGGCGGAGCTTTCGGATTGTCGAATGACGTTCTTTCGAAATCTGCAGCGAAGATCTCGCTCGCTCCGTGGACACTGCCTCATGAGCTCGCCCGGCTCGTTCTCGCTGAGCAGCTTTATCGGGCCGGCACCATCGTTCGCGGTGAGCCGTACCACAAGTGAAATCAGAATGGTTTCAGCGCTGGTTCGGCGAGGAGTACATCGCTTTATATCCGCACCGCAACGCCGCCGAAGCCGAGCGGGTGGTTGCTCTCATAGAGCGAATCATATCGCCGGCCGGCGTCCATCGGGTGCTCGACCTCGCGTGCGGCGCTGGTCGTCATTCACGCGAGCTTTGCGAGCGCTGGTGGACCACGGGGCTCGACCTTTCGGAAGTTCTTCTCCGGGTCGCGCGCCAGGAGGGGATAGATGCTCCGCTCGTGCGCGGTGATATGCGTGTGCTCCCGTTTCGCGACCATTCATTCGATCTGGTAGTGAATCTTTTCACGAGTTTCGGCTACTTTGCAGACGATGCGAGTCATCAGCATGTCGTGCAGGAAGTGTCGCGCGTGACCAGCCCGGGCGGCTCATTCGTGCTCGATTTTCTCAACACCGCAAAACTTCGAAACTCTCTCGTTCCGTACGATGAGCGTGAAATTGGAGGACAGATCGTCGAACAGCGCCGGGAAATCTCCGATGATGGCCGCTTCGTGATAAAGCGGATCTGCCTGCGGGGAACGGGAAAGGAGTTCACGGAGCGTGTGCGATTGTTCGACGTCGGCGATCTCTCGGGCATGATGACGAACGCCGGCTTTCGCGTGACTGCCGCGCTCGGGAATTACGACGGTGCGCCGTTCACGCCGCAGTCTCCTCGCGTCGTCCTGTTCGGTACCAAGCAGTGACGATCGAGATCATCAGCACTCCAATAACAGGCACGGCACTCAGCCGGCCTGCCATCGACGGAAGCGAATCACCGTGGTATGTGGCGCGTCCTCATGACCTGCGTGGATGGAAAGAGCGCGGCAATGAAGCGCGCTCCCGATTGATTTCCGCCAACTGGGTGAGTGATCTGTGGGACGCCCTGAACCCAACCGGTCTCGCTGCCGAGAATCTGGAGAGGGTGCGATCGTCGGGGTTTGCTGTAACGACTGGACAGCAGCCTGGTCTCTTCGGCGGGCCGCTTTATACGTGGTGGAAAGCGCTGAGCGCGGCATCGCTCGCGCGCCGGCTTGAAGAGATGACGGGCGAGCCGGTCGTTCCGATCTTCTGGGCGGCGACGGACGATTCCGATTTCGCTGAGGCATCGTATACCGTTGTGCCTACTGCGTCAGGTGCGGAACGTCTCGAGATGACCATCGAAGCTCCACAGGGAACTTCGTTGTCGGCGGTGAAGCTGGGCGACGTATCGGCGCAGATCGAGCAGCTCGAAAGGAGCACGGGCTCCGCCGCGAATCCCGACGCGCTTGCGGCGATCAGGAAATCGTACGTGCAGGACGCAACCGTTGGCGGCGCATACGTAAAGCTGTTGAGAGAGCTTCTCGCGCCCCTCGGCATTCCGGTGCTCGATGCGGCGCACCCCTCCGTTCGCAAGCTTGGGTACCCGATGATGCGACAGGCGCTGGAGCGCGCGAGCGAAATTGAAGGTGCTCTCGATGCTCGTGGACGTGAGCTCAAAAGTGCAGGGCATTCGGCGCAGGTGAAACTGGTGAAGGGCAGAACGCTCGTATTCCTTGAATCGGAGGGAAAGCGTGATCGTGTGAGAGTGAAGGATGCTCCACATGCAGCAGCGAGCGGCGGTGCTGACGACTTTGGGCCCAACGTGTTACTGCGTCCGGTTGTCGAAGCCGCAATTCTTCCAACAGTCGCGTATGCGGGAGGTCCTGCGGAGATCGCATACTTTGCGCAGACAACGGCCGTCGCTGCGTCACTTGGTGCGAGGGCTCCCCTCATCGTTCCGCGATGGTCAGGAACAGTCATCGAGCCGCGGATTGCGCGCATACTCGAGCGGTATTCTCTGACGGTTGAGGATTTCCGCGACCCGCACGCCGTCGAATCGCGCATTGCACGCGATTCGCTTCCGCCTTCATTGCGTGAGGGAATCGAGGAATTACGCGATGCGCTCGACAAGACCGCAAGCTGTCTCGCGGGAAAGGAGGGAGCGGATCTAGTTTCGCCTGGTGTGCTCGACGGGCTCAAGAGGAATGTGAATCACAGGATCGATCGGCTGGAGCGACGCATTGCCGCGAACGTCAAGCGCAAAGGCAACGAGGCGCTCCGTGATGCCGCGGTCGCTCGTGGTTTCCTGTTTCCACTGGGAACCCCGCAGGAGCGAGCGCTCAACATCATACCCCTGCTTGCACGAAACGGCGGTGAGCTCATCGACGCTGTCATGAACGAGACACAGAAGCACGCAGAACGCATTGCATGAGCGCTGATCGCTCTCGCAGCGGGGCGTTTCTGGTCGGCGCGGGAATTCTTCTCAGCCGGCTGTCGGGTCTCGTTCGCCAGAAGATCTTCGCTCATTACTTCAGCACGTCGATAGCAGCCGATGCATTCAATGCTGCTTTCAGGATCCCGAACTTTCTTCAGAACCTGTTTGGAGAGGGGGTTCTTTCCGCCTCGTTCATACCACAGTATGCGGGGCTGCTCGCAAGAAAGAAGAACGAGGATGCAGACCGGCTAGCCGGTACGATTTTCAGTGCGCTGGCCCTCGTTGCATCAGTGGTTGTTCTGGCAGGAGTGCTTCTCGCTCCGCTGCTCGTCGGGTTAGTCGCTCCCGGGTTTACTGGTGAGAAGCGCGATCTCACGGTTCGCCTTGTCCAGATTCTCTTCCCGGGTGCCGCGCTTCTCGTGCTTTCGGCATGGTGCCTGGGCATCCTCAACAGTCATCTCCGCTTTTTCGTCAGCTATGTCGCGGGCGTAGCATGGAACGCTGCGATGATCGCGGCGCTCCTGATTTTCGGAAGCGGCAGCTCCCTCGGTCATCTCGCTGTCATCATTGCATGGGCTTCAGTTGCAGGGAGTGCGCTTCAGTTTGCAGTGCAGCTCCCGCTGGTGTTTCGGCTCGCCCACGGTCTGCATCTCAATGCCGATTTCAAATCGGAGCACGCGAGGGGAGTTTTTCGCAATTTCGTCCCGGCATTCGTCAGCCGCGGTGTGGTGCAGATCAGCGCATTCATCGATTCGTTCATTGCGAGCTGGCTGCCTGACGGATCTGTAGCGACGCTCGCATACGCGCAGGTTCTATACACACTGCCGGTGAGTCTCTTTGGAATGGCAGTCTCAGCAGCTGAGCTGCCCGTCATGTCGAGCGCAGTAGGAACGCCGGAAGAAGTAGCCGCCTATCTCCAGGAGCGGCTGGTGCATGGCCTTCATCGCATCGCGTTTTTTATCATTCCGTCTGCCATAGCGTTTCTTGCGCTTGGTGACGTGATCTCGGCGATACTGTTCGAGTCGGGAAGATTCACGCGAAGCGACACGATATGGGTGTGGCAGGTGCTCGCGGGATCTACTGTCGGTCTGCTCGCATCGACATGGGGCCGGCTTTATTCATCGGCATTTTATGCACTGCGTGATACGCGTACGCCGCTCAACTTCGCGATTGTACGCGTCGTCCTGACGAGCGTTCTCGGATACTTCGCCGCGCTTCACCTTCCCGGGATGCTGGGACTCGATCCAAAGCTTGGAGTCGTAGGACTTACGGCAACGGCCGGGATTGCAGGATGGGTGGAGTTCTTTCTCCTTCGTCGGGCGATGACGAAAAGAATCGGCCCGGCGAGCGTATCGGGCGCGCACACATTCAAGCTCTGGGTCGCCGCGCTGCTCTCGGCCGCGATCGCCTTCGGCATCAAGCTCGGACTTGCCGGAATGCCGCGATTCTGGGCGGCGATAGTTACGGTCATTGCCTTCGGGGTGGCGTACCTCATTCTCACGACCCTGATGAACGTCGCGGAAGCGACACAGTTGACCGCAAGGATTCTCCGCCGCGCAAAAGCAAAGTAGGAATGCGTGAGGCGTCATGAGACGCGGAGATTCGACGCATTGCGGGGTATAATTACGATATGAGCAGTATTCCTGAGAGCGTTGCATCGAAGCTCCCGCATCTCCCCGACGGACCGGGAGTGTATCTGTGGAAGAGCGGAGATGGACGCATCCTCTATGTCGGCAAGGCAAAGAAGCTGAGATCTCGCGTCCGGAGCTATTTCGGACAGGATCATGCGGCAAGCCCGCGCACCCGGCATCTCGTGAACCAGATAAGGGACCTCGAGACAATCGTGGTGCCTTCGGAAGCGCACGCGTTGATCCTCGAGGCGAATCTCATCAAGGAATACCGCCCGCGCTTCAACATCGCTCTGCGCGATGACAAATCCTACCCGTATATCAAAGTCACGGTTCAGGAAGCGTTTCCGCGAGTGTACGTGACGAGACAGCTTCAGAACGACGGTGCGCGATACTTCGGGCCCTATACCGACGTCGGCTCGATGCGCCGGGCACTCAATGTCGTGAAGCAGATATTCACCGTTCGATCGTGCAATTACGACATGCCGCGCGAAATGCCCGAGCGGCCGTGCCTCGATTACGCGATCAAGCGCTGCAAAGCACCATGCATTCTTGCGCAGAGTCAGCAGGATTATCGCTCGATGATAGACGAAGTCCTCCTGTTTCTCGATGGAAAAACGCGGGAGGTCGTGCGACGCATCCAGGATCGGATGGAGATCGCTGCAGAATCGCTCGACTTCGAGAGGGCCGCTGAGCTGCGCGATGCGCTTCAGCATATCGAGCGAATGGAAGAGCCAACCGTGGTGCTCGAGGTGGAAGGCGGTGATCGCGACGTAATCGGCTATGCTCGAGATGGCGACGACGCGTGCGTAGCACTGCTCAGGGTCCGCAGCGGAAAACTGCTCGCGCGCGAGCACCGCTTCATCGAGAACGTCGATGGCGAAGACGACCAGAACATTCTCGCCGTGTTTCTCGCAGGCACCTATGTTCCAATTCAGGAGCGGGCGAGAGATCTTCTTGTCCCATTTGACTTCGCCGATAGAGAGCTTCTGGAGGAGTCGCTAGGCGGAACGCGGGTGCATGTTCCGCAGCGTGGCCCGCGACGAGAGCTCGTCGAGCTGGCGCAGCAGAATGCGCGGCACCTGCTCGAGGAGCAGAAGCTCGCGTCGTTC
>DATEDH010000183.1:0-4762 GCA_035281765.1 Gemmatimonadaceae bacterium | reverse complement strand
CGAGTGACCTTACCAGTGCGTGCCTCGTAGCGCTCAGCGGTGATCGAGCGCTGCAATTCAGTCAGACGCTCGAGGCGCTCCCGCTTGATGGTATCCGGAACGTCGTCGGTCATCTCAGCGGCGCGGGTACCTTCCTGTGGCGAATACGTGAATGCACCGACTCTGTCGAACTGAATCTCCTCGAGAAATTCGATCAGCTCTTCGAAGTCGGCATCGGTCTCTCCTGGAAATCCGACGATGCACGTAGTTCTTATCGCAACGCCGGGGACTGCATCGCGGAAACGAGCGACCCGATCGCGAATAGTGCGCTTGCGCTCCGGGCGTCGCATTCTCGCAAGAACCGAATCCGACGCGTGCTGAATCGGCATGTCGAGATACGGCAGAATGCGATTGTTTCCTGCAACGACTTCGAGAAGCCGCGGAGTAACTCCGGTCGAATACAGGTAAAGCATCCTTATCCACGGAATCGAAGTCTCTGTCACAAGTGACTCGAGAAGCTCCGGCAGCTTCACATTGTCGCGAATGTCGCGTCCGTAATGCGCGAGATCCTGCGCAACCAGGTTGATCTCGCGAGCGCCCTGCACTTCGAGAAGCTGCGCCTCGCGAATAACCTCATCGAGCGCGAACGAGCGGTGCTTCCCGCGCATCAGTGGAATCGCGCAGAAGGCGCAGCCGTGATCGCATCCTTCGCTGATCTTGAGATAGCGAACATGCGGAAGATCGCCCGCGTAAATGCGCACACCGGGATGCAGCGACTCCGATTTTGCCCCGATCACGCCGCGCTCCGCGAGCTCCTGCGCGAGTCGTCCACTCTCCGACGATCCGAGAAAGACGTCGACTTCGGGGAGGGCCTCGATCAGCTCGGGCTTGTGCCGCTCGATCATGCAGCCCATCCCGACTACCGCCTGACAAACCCCATCAGACTTGAATCGCGCGGCCTCGAGCATCGCATCGATGGATTCTTTCTTTGCCGCGTCGATGAACCCGCACGTATTCACGATGATCACGTCGGCTTCGTCGAGCTTTGGCGTGAATTCCCCGCCGTAGTCGGCAAGCTCCGCGAGGTAACGCTCGGTGTCGACAGTGTTCTTGTCGCAGCCGAGAGTGATGAATCCTACTTTCACTCTATCGAAAGTTGCCGAACTTGAGCTCGACGCCGAAGTCCTTCGAGCGAAGAAGCGCGATGGCGTCCTGAAGATCGTCCTTTGATGGCGACGAAACTCGAACCTGGTCGCCTTGAATCGCGGCCTGCACTTTCTTGAGCTTCGCTTCCTTGATTGCAGCGGAGACTTTCTTCGCGGTATCGCCGTCGAGAGACATTTTCAGCTTGACGTGACGCGTGACCTTGTCGCCGCCGGCAGGTTTTACCTCGCCGATATCGAGGTTTTTAACCGGTACGCCGCGCTTGATCAGCTTCGATTGAAGCACATCGAAGAGCGCATCCATTCGATACTCACTCTCGGCAGTGAGATCGATGATTCCCTCATTTCTGTTGAAGTCAATCGTCGCAACGGTGCCCTTGAAGTCATATCGCTGCGCGATCTCCTTCTGCGACTGATTTACGGCGTTGTCAACTTCCTGAAGGTCGACGCTCGTCGTTACGTCGAATGAGCTTGTGGAGGCCATTCCTACAATTTAAGCGATCCCGCTCCTGCGAGTCATCTATCTCCGCTACTGAAGCAGCATCTGACGACCTGGACACTGAGCCACGGAGTAACGGAGTCCCCACGGAGGTTTTTTAGGGGAACTACGGAACTGCTGCTACCTGCTATCTGCTGCCTGACTCCTGCGACAGCTACCTGCTACCAGCTACCAGCTACCTGCTAACAGCAGAAAAAAACAAAAAAGGCAGTTCTCCGTGGGGACTCCGTTACTCCGTTACTCCGTGTCCAGGTCGTCGGATGAGGCTTAAGTACAACCTCAACTAGCCGAGAAACGACTCCAGAGCACGACGACGGGAATTGTGGCGCAGCTTGAGGAGCGCCTTTTCCTTGATCTGACGAACACGCTCGCGTGTGATTCCAAGAAGCGTTCCGATGTCCTCGAGAGTCATCGGATCCTCACCATCGAGTCCGAAGTACAATCGCAGGATCTTCGACTCGCGCTCTTTCAGTCCGGAAAGCGACTCCTCGATCGCCTCGGTGAGCGCCTTCTCGAACGTCTGCTCATCCGGGGTGCGGTTCGTCGTATCAGGGAGATAATCGAGCAGGCGATTGTCTTCACCCGGCGTCATTGGAGCGTCGAGCGAGAGATGCACCTGCGAGATCAACATCGTCTTGGCGACTTCTTCCTCGGTGATGTCGAGACCTTCAGCGATCTCACCGTGCGTCGGCTGGCGGCCGAGCTCCTGAAGCAGCGTGCTCGCGCGCTTTCCAATCCGGTGCAGCGCACCCGCGCGATTCAGCGGCACTCGCACAATACGCGACTGCTCCGCCAGTGCCTGCAGAATGCTCTGACGGATCCACCACACAGCGTACGAGATGAACTTGATGCCTTTCGTCTCGTCGAACTTGTGTGCGGCTCGAATCAATCCAAGGTTGCCCTCGTTGATCAGATCCGAGAGAGAAACTCCCTGGTTCTGATATTTCTTCGCAACCGAGACAACGAATCGCAGGTTGGAGCGCACGAGCTTGTCGAGTGCTTCCTGGTCGTTGGTGCGGATGCGCTGCGCGAGGGTGACTTCCTCCTCGCGAGTGATCAGCGGGTAGACGCTGATGTCGCGGAGGTATTGGTCGAGTGATCCTTCATCGAACTGCGATTTCCGATTTACCGATACCGCCATGCCTGATGCTGCTCCTTACTGGATCATCTCGCCGAATCGCTTCCATCTGACGCGCGTAAGCCAGTCGAGCTTAACGGTGCCATTGGGATCGTAGCTATAATAGACAACAAGGGGTTGTCCGCGCACAAGTGAGTCAGCGACCCAACCCCAGTATCGACTATCGAGCGAATTGTCCCTGTTGTCGCCGAGAACGAAGTAGTTGCCCTTAGGGACGACCAGCGGACCCCAGTTGTTTCTCGTCGGATGATATCCGGGACTCGCTTGAAGACTGCTCACTGCAAGAGGCGAGCGCGGAGGCGTCGGCACAGGATGATTTGCGCCGAGCAGATATGCCTGCTGCCAGTTGAACTCTGTATCGCTCACATCCGATCCAGGCGATGTGTGAACCACGTACGGCTCACGCTTCAGCTTTCCATTGAGAATGAGATTGCCATCCCTCATCTCCAGCGTGTCACCGGGCATCCCGACAATTCGCTTCACAAAATTCTTGGTGCGATCGACGGGCCACTGGAAAACGATGATGTCACCCCGCTGAGGAGTGCGGAGCGCCGGTAGCTTCACCTTTGTGAATGGAACCTCTGCTCCATAAACCATCTTGTTCACAAGAAGAAAATCCCCGACGAGAAGCGTGCCTTCCATGCTTCCCGTGGGGATCTTGAACGCCTCGACGAAAAACGATCGAACGACGAAAAAAAGCGCGAGCGCAATTACGACCGAGCGAAACCACTCCCAGATAAATCCGAGAGCTCCGTTTCGCCGGCCATTGGCCGTATCCAGCGCTTTTTCGCGACGCCGCTCAGTGAACGCCATCCGCCGTGTCGTGCCCCTTAGTCCGGTGTCCCAAGATAATTGTCGATCTGCGCTCTCTGCAGAGTCCCCGAGAAGTCGGCATAGCCAACCTTGGTCTCGGAATAAAACTCATACACCTGCCAGCCGCCTTCACGATGGCCGTTGCCCGTTTGCTTTACCCCGCCGAACGGAAGGTGTGCCTCGGCTCCGATCGTCGGAGCATTCACGTAAGTGATGCCATTATCCAGCTCGCTCAGCGCGCGAAATGCGACGTTCACGTTGGACGTATATATAGAAGACGATAAGCCGTACTTCACGTCATTGTTGACCTTGAATGCCTCATCGGCATCGGCAACGCGAATGACTGACAGCACCGGCCCGAAGATTTCCTCCTGTTCCAGCCGCTGCCCCGCCTCGACGCGCGCAAAGATCGTCGGCTCGTAGAAATTTCCGTTCTCGAGACCGTCGCCTGTTGCGCGACGACCACCGCAAACAAGATCGTTTCCCGATTCGACGCCGATGTCGACGTACTTCTCGACTTTGGAGATCGACGCTTCGTGAATCATCGGCCCCACATCGGTTCCGGATTTGCGTCCGTCTCCCAGCCTCAATGCCTTTGCCTTGTCGACAAGCATTCCGAGAAAATTGTCGTGAATTCCTTTCTGTAATATGAGTCTGCTTGTGGCGGTACAGCGTTGCCCCGTAGTTCCAAATGCTCCCCACAGCGCGCCTTCGAGGGCAAGCTCGAGATCCGCATCGTCCATCACGATCTGAGCGTTCTTGCCTCCCATCTCGAGAGAGAGACGCTTGTGCATTCGTCCGCAGGTTTCGCCGACGATGCGCCCCGTGTCAGTGGAGCCGGTGAACGAAATGAGCGGGATCTCAGGATGCTCGACGATGGCCTTTCCAACTTCCTCCCCGTAACCGTGCACTAGCTGAATGACTTCAGGAGGAAGACCTGCCTCCAGGAGAACTTCGACGAGCACAGTTGCAGTCTGTGGAACATCCTCTGCCGGCTTGAAGACCACTGAGTTTCCGCAGACGAGAGCGGGAAACATTTTCCAGGTTGGAATCGCGAGAGGAAAGTTGAACGGACAGATGAGACCCGCCACACCGATCGGGCGGCGGTAACTCATCGCCCACTTGTTTCGCAGCTCACTCGGCACTGTGTGACCGAAGAGACGGCGGCCT
>DATEDH010000182.1:0-4325 GCA_035281765.1 Gemmatimonadaceae bacterium | reverse complement strand
GAAGACCAGGATTTGTTCGACTCTGCCGCAGTCGGTTCTATCTTGAATCTGCTGCGAACGCACTTTGCCACCACTGTCGTTGATTGCGAGCACCATCTGAGCGAGGCGACACTCACTGCTCTTGATGCGGCGGACCGGATCGTCCTAGTTACGCAGCTCACCGTTCCCGCGCTCCGCAGCACTCAGCGCAGCCTCGCTGTCTGCAGACGACTTGGATACGACGATTCGAAACTGTGTGTCGTGATCAACAGGTACCAGTCGGGCGATGTTCTGCCTGTGAAGGACGCTGAGGATCTTCTTCAGACGCAGATCTACTGGAAGCTGCCAAATGACTATCGACTGTCGGCGACATCGCTCACCCGCGGCGTGCCTGTTACAGTCGAAGATCCGAATTCAAAGCTTGCGAAGAGCTATGCGGACCTCGTGAAAAAGTTGAGTGGCGCTGTTCACTCCGGCGGATTCCGCGGTCTTCAGGAAACGGGAGGCGGCGCCTCGCGATTCCGTAAGCTTTTCGGCAACGACAAAGGAGTGAGGAATGTCTCTTAGAGATCGTCTGACGCGCCGCACAAACGGTGGAGCTACGCCGGTTGTTGCGACTCCCGATGCAGAGGGAGCCAGCGAGGGCGCGCAACCGGGCACTTCGATACGTCCGACACCGACGCCGCGCATGCCGACCCCCACCCCTTCGTCAGGCATCTATAACCGCCGTATCGAAGTGGAGCCGCTCAGCGCGCTCGACCAGGTCAAGATGGATCTGCATCGCAAGCTTATCGAGCGTCTCGATCTCGAGGCTCTCGAGCAGATCCCCGATGAGCGCCTGCTCAACTCGGAGATTCGCGCAGTCGTCATCGAGCTTCTGCGGGAGGAATCGACTCCTCTCACTGTTGCCGACCGTGAAGACATCATCGAGCAGGTCCTTTACGAGATCACGGGACTTGGCCCTATCGAGCCGATGTTCCGCGACCTTTCCATCAGTGACATCCTGGTAAATGGCGCGAAAGAGATTTATATCGAGCGCGCCGGACGCCTCACGCGGGTTGCAACCTCGTTCCGGAATGATGCGCACTTGATGGCTGTGATCGACCGCATAGTGAGCCGAGTCGGCCGCCGCGTTGATGAATCGTCCCCGATGGTGGACGCGCGACTTCCCGACGGATCGCGTGTGAACGCAATCATTCCCCCGCTGGCACTCGACGGACCCGTTCTCTCGATTCGTCGATTCGGCACCGATCTATCGGTACAGCGACTCATCGACGGCGGCACGATGAATCCCGCGATGGCTTCACTCATCGCAGGGTGTGTCGCTGCCCGACTCAACATTGTTATCTCCGGTGGTACTGGCTCAGGAAAGACCACGCTGCTCAACGCGCTTGCGTCGTTCATTCCTGCCGACCAGCGAATTATCACGATCGAAGACGCCGCCGAGCTGCGGCTCCAGCAGGAGCATGTCGTGCGTCTCGAGACGCGTCCACCGAATGCTGAGGGGGAAGGCGAGGTACGAGCGCGCGATCTCGTGAAGAATGCGCTGCGCATGCGTCCCGACCGAATCATCGTCGGTGAAGTTCGCGGTGCCGAAGCGATCGACATGCTGCAGGCAATGAATACAGGCCATGAGGGATCGCTGACGACGGTTCACGCGAATTCGCCGCGCGACGCTCTAGCCAGGCTCGAAACAATGATTCTCATGGCAGGCGCAAACCTGCCCGACCGTGCGATGCGCGAGCAGATCTCGTCTGCGCTCGATCTCATCATCCAGGTTTCGCGACTTGCCGATGGATCGAGAAAGATCACGAGTGTCGTCGAAGTCACGGGCATGGAAGGTCCGGTTACGGCCTCGCAGGAAATCTTCCGATATCGCAGGCGTGGTATCTCACCCGAAGGCCAGGTTATCGGAGACTTCGAGGCCACCGGTGTGCGTCCCCAGTTCATGGAGCGGCTGCGCGTAGCCGGTGTCGAGATCTCTAACGATCTGTTCGCGGAGGCAGTGCTGCGGTGATTCTGACACTCACTGCCATCTTCTTCGCGGTGATGGCATTTGTCATTGGCGGCTATGTACTTCTCAACCGGCGGACTCTCGAAGCGGCTGAAGTAGCCCGGTCACGTCTCAAGGTTGTCGATGGCGGTGGGCAAACTGCATGGCGGCTCCTGAAGGACGAGCGCATAAGCGATGTTCCCTTCCTCAACCGCCTTTTGAGCGGAAAGGAATGGGTCGACGGACTCAATGTTCAGCTCACCCGTGCAGGATCCGATCTCAAGCCGGTCACGTTCCTCACTTTGATCCTGATATCGGGGTTCATTGGCACCCTGATCGGCGGAAAGATCAACGGTCTCTCGGCAATTTTTTTCATGATCGCCGGATGGGTCGCGCCGTTCATGTGGCTGCGGTGGCGGCAGAAGAAGCGAATTCGCAATTTCGAGCAGCAGCTCCCCGACGCTATCGACATGCTCGTGAGCGCCATGAAGGCCGGATATTCATTTCAGGCTGCGACACAGTTCATCGGTGAAGAGATGATTCCGCCTCTCGGGCCCGAGTTCGCCCGCTTCTATGATGAGCAGCGTCTCGGAATGGACGTTCGATCTGCGCTCGTTGGAATGCAGGGACGGGTTGAAAGCCTCGACCTCAAGATGTTCGTCACGGCTGTGTTCATTCAGCGCGAGACGGGCGGTAACCTTGGCGAAGTTCTCTCGAATCTCGCTGACCTGATACGTCAACGGATTGCGATGCGCGGCCAGATTCAAACGCTGATTGCGGAGCCGAAGCTCTCGGCCCGCTTCCTTGCGGTTCTACCGGTCATCGTATTCCTGATCCTGTCCGCGGTGAACCCTCATTTCTTCGATGCGATGCTTGCTGAAGGCAGCATCGGTCGAGCGATCATCACAGCCACTGCGGTTTCGGTAGTCATCGGCTACATGATAATGATGCGCATCGCGGATGTAGACGTATGACAAGCGCAACGTTCCTTTTCGGAATGATCATCATCGCGGTGGCCGCTATTGCCGTCGCGGTCATGATTCAGATGCGGGAGAAGTCGAGACAGGAGATCGTCGACCGCACCCTTGGAGTTTCGGCAAACGCAGACATTCGCAGGGCGATCCGGCGAGGCCTTGGCGCGGAGGATTCGAATTCGTTGCGCGCGCGAATGCTGAAGCAGGCTCCGTCGATCTGGGCTCAGGATGAGACGGTACAGCAGCGACTGGTTAAAGCAGGGTATGACAGCCCGATAGCGCCGCTCATTTACTCACTCGTACGAGTCGTCGTACTCGTGGCATTGCCGCTGATTGCGTTCATCTTTATTCCAAAGACGTCATTCTTGAAGGTGCTTGTCGGGGTTGGTGCAGTGGCGATGGGTGGATTGCTGCTTCCCCCGTTTGCACTGCTTCGTCTTGAGGCTCGCAGACAGGAGCGAATCAAACGCTCGTTGCCCGACGCACTCGACCTTTTGGTCGTATGCGTGGAGGCGGGAATCAGTCTCGATGCCGCAATCCTTCGGGTCGCGAAGGATCTGATGATCGTTCATCCGGAGCTCGCGGGTGAGCTGCTGGTGGTAAGCCGGAAAACTAATGCTGGTATGACACGCGAGGACGCTCTACGAGGGTTGTGGGACCGAACCGGGGTCGATGAGGTCCGCGCTCTGGTTGCCAGTCTCTTGCAGAGCGAAAAGTGGGGTTCGAGCTCGTCCCGGGTGCTTCGTGTATCGTCCGAAACGCTGCGTCGTAAGCGACGGCAGACTGCGGAAAGGAAAGCGGCGACTGCTCCATTAAAAATGATCGTTCCGATGGCTATATTCATTTTTCCGGCCCTGTTCGTTGTGATTCTTGGGCCGGCAGTCATCCAGATCATTGGTGGATTTGGGCAGCAATAAGAACAGTGCTAATGCGCCAAACGCGGGATCGAAGTAACCTCTCTATCGGCGGAGCCGCTGTGGAGCTCGTTGTAGTGTTCCCTGTCGTGTTGCTCCTACTTGTCGGTGTAATCGACTACGGGCGTCTATTTTACACTTCCGTGACTGTCTCAAACGCTGCCCGGGCCGGTGCTGAATATGGGCAGTTCGATCTTGGCCATCAGGTGGACACCACTGGAATGAGGACTACAGGCCAAGCCGATGGGTCCGATGCTGGAAACGTCACCGTAACGGCCCGTAAGTATTGCGAGTGCGGCGGTGCATCCAATCCTTCTTGTACACTTTGTTCCGGGGTCGCTCCTGAAGTCTACATTGAAGTGACAGCAACGAAGAGCGTAAGCATGTATCTCCCGTATCCGGGACTGCAAAACCCTGTTACGGTTACTCGAACGGCGACATTCAGATCTCAGTAGCACCGACGGC
>DATEDH010000181.1:0-2241 GCA_035281765.1 Gemmatimonadaceae bacterium | reverse complement strand
TGACGACAGAGGTACCAGATCTCGCGAGCTTTTTTGTGGCCTACCACGCGTGCGAGGTAACTCGCACCATAACCTCCGTCGAAGCTTCCGACTTTAGGGCCGGTCTGGCCGAAGATCGCATTGTCGGCGGCAATCGTAAGGTCGCACATCAGGTGCAGAACGTGTCCTCCGCCAACCGCGTAACCGGCGACGACAGCAATCACTGGCTTCGGCAGGTAGCGAATCTGCTTCTGAACATCGAGAATGTTGAGCCGCGGAATCTTGTCCTGGACGCTGACGTATCCGCCATCGCCGCGTACACGCTGGTCTCCGCCAGAGCAGAATGCCTTATCTCCCTCGCCTGTGAGGAGTACCACTCCCGTGCTCATGTCGTCGCGCGTGTCATTGAACGCGTCTATGAGCTCCGATACTGTTTCAGGCCGGAATGCATTTCTGACTTCAGGCCGATTGATCGTGATCTTCGTTATGCCTTCATTCGCCGCTCGCTCGTAGCGGATGTCCGTATATGTCTTGATTGTTTTCCATTCAACGCTCATTCGATCTCCTCAATTGCGGAAAGCCGGCGGATGACGCCGGCCCAGAGCGGAATTTAGTCTACCCGCGCGAAGGCGGTGATCTCGCGGACGACTGCGTCCGGATTTTCGAGATGAATTGCGTGGCCCGCATCCGGAATTATCTCGAGCTTCGCATTCGGAATCGCAGCTGCGAGGCGCTTTCCGTGCTCGATGTACTGGATGTCGAGCCCCCCCGCGAGCAGCAGTGCGGGAGCGGTGATCTCGCCCGCCCGGTCGAGAACGGGTGCATCGACGCCCGCTCCCGCTCCGCGCAAACTGTTTGCTAATCCGATAGCGCTGTTCGCTAAACGCTGAGCGCGAAGTCGAGCGCGGCCGGAATCGCCAAGCGCACTCTGGCTCGACCACATCGGAAGATTTTCCCACCTCGCAACGAATGCTTCGATTCCGTCGCGCTCGATCGATGCGGCGAGACTTTCGTCCGCTTCGATGCGCTGTCGCCGCGCGCGCTCGTCAGGAATGCCGGACGACGTGCTCTCGAGTATCAGTGACGAAACCCGATCGGGATGTGCGATTGCAAAACGAAGTGCCGCGCGTCCACCCATCGAATATCCGAAGACAGATGCGTGCTCGACGGCGAGTGCATCGAGCACGCGGGACAAGTCATCGGCAAAACGACCGAGAGAATACCGCGCCGAATCTGCCGGAGCCGACGATTTTCCATGGCCGGGAAAATCGATCGCGATGATCCTGAAATGCGAATCGAGCTGCGATCTGATCGCATCCCATGTCTCAGTCGAACCGGTAAATCCATGCAGCATGACCAGCGACGGTCCCGCGCCGCTCGACACGACATTGAGCGTCAGAGAATCCCCGACGTCGATTTCCTTGTTCAGCTCCAGTGCTCGTCAAGCGCCTTTGCGACGGCGCTCAGCGCCTCTCGATGAAGGACAACGTTGCGAGCACGGTTTGTTCGCACCTCGACGATATGCAGTCCGCGGCCTTCGATGCCCGCGGTAACAGAGCGTCTCAGTGACTCGGTATTCTCCGCTCGCGCGTAACCCGCGCCGTAAAGCTCTGCAGCGTGAGAAAAATCGAGGCCATGCGGCGTGCCGAAAAGTTTTTCGAAATGCTTCTGATCAGCTGCCTGCGGAAGGAATGAAAAAATTCCGCCGCCATCATTGTTGATCACGACAATCGTTGCATCGATCCTGTGCGACTTGCCCGCAAGCAGGCCATTCATGTCGTGATAAAAAGCGATATCGCCAATCGCCAGAACGAGCGGCCCCGCGCCCGATTGATTCGACACCGCTGCCGCACCAAGCGCCGTTGAAATAACACCGTCGATTCCATTCGCGCCGCGATTGGACATCACACGGATAATTCTCGCATCTCCCTCGCCAAAAGTGTCGAGGTCGCGCACAGGCATGCTGCTGCTCGCAAACAGCGTCGCACGCTCAGGAAGACACGCCACAACCTCGGCGAGAACTCCCCCCTCGAATGATTCATCGAGTCTCGCGGAATGATCGACAATCGCAGAGCCCGCGATATCGTTCGCGCTTTGCCATCGATTCAGCCAATCTGTGTTGCGTGAAGCGCCAGCCAAGCACGGCAGCAGCATCTCACAAAGCCGGCGAGCGTCAGCCTGGATCATCTCGTGCGCACGGCTGGACGGATCCGGCCACCGTGCGGGGTCCACAACAACCAGTGAAGCTTCCGTCTGCTTCTC
>DATEDH010000180.1:0-7971 GCA_035281765.1 Gemmatimonadaceae bacterium | reverse complement strand
CCGGAGAGACGAGCACGAGTGCAAACCCGAGCGACGTCGCAACTGCGAGCGCAGACAGCGCACGTGGAAAGAACGCCTCGGTTGCCGCGAGAATGCTGACGAGACCGAAGCTCGCTGCGAGCAGGAGCGTCCACCCTCTGGCGAGCCAGTTGTATGGACTGTCCGCAGGTCCTGCCGGCGACAGTAAAACCACGGTGGCGACTGCAACCCAGAGAAGCGCCAGAAACAGTCGCCCTCCGTTTTTCCATGACACGACAGCGCATGCAGCGATCACGGCAACGAGCAGCAGCGGTGTCTGCTCGATCGGAAGCATTGCGCGCATCGCAGGAACAAGAGGCAGGATGAGAAACCCGGCAATGGCAAGCGCAAGCCGCCGCCACGATCCCCGTGCGGGAGCCGGTGCGGCGGGCTGAGTCATGTTACGCGGTGTATCCCTTGAGATACGGAATGATTGCGAGATATCGCGCGCGCTTGATTGCAGTCGAAAGCTGGCGCTGATGACGCGCGCAGGTTCCGCTCAAACGCGAGGGAAGGATCTTGCCCTGGTCCGTAATGAATCGGCCAAGAGTGCGATCATCCTTGTAATCGATCCAGCGCACACGTCCTTCGCAGAACGGGCAGCTCTTGGTAGGTCTTCGCATTTTCATTAATCCTCGTCTTCGTCGTCGTCGTCAGATGCGCGGCGTGCTGCCTGGATTGCGATTTCCTCATCGCTCATCGCGGGTGCGCCGACTTCGTGCTCATACAGCGTGATGAGATAGCGAATCACGCCATCATCGAGCTTGAGCGCGCGCTCGTACTCGGGAAGAACGGACGGCTCGGCCGAGAAGCGCGAGACGACGTAGTAACCGTTTTCCTTGGTGCCGATCGAGTAGGCGAGCTGGCGCCTGCCCCAATGGCTGACTTCAGGCTGCTCGCTCGAGCCGAGCAGTCCGTTGAAGCGGTTGATCTTTTCGTTGATTGCGGCGTCTTCGAGAGTTGAGTCGAAGATGTACACCGCCTCGTAGTTCCGAGACATCGGCAGGCAATCCTCCTTGTGGTCCGTAAATCCGCCCCCCGCTGGTTGCCAGAGCGGTGGGAAGGCGTGAAGGCCCTCTGACGGGCCGTTGTGAGAACTTCTAAAGTAACGGGTAAAGCCCTCGAAACACAGGCCACGATTTAACAGGAAGCACAGTGAGCACGGTGAGGTATTGAGGGTTGGTCTGAGTGGCTATCGCAGTTGGCCCAATCCGATGACCACTGTCAGTGCTAGTGTGATAAAACCTCAAAACCTCACTGTCCTCACTGTGCTCTCTGTTAAGTAGTAACGCGGACGACACTATGTCCGTATCGTGGCCCGTGCGCAGTGGCTAGGTTTTTGTTGAAGATTCTCGGAGAGATGTAAATGAAGGGAAAGACAATGGCGGCCGTTGCACTTGCAGTGATTACTGGCTGCGGCGGGGGAAGCACCATCGGCGGGCTCGACGCGGAAGCAGTTTACACCATTCAGCTCACTCAGGCTGCAGAAGTGCCCGCGCCGAAACCGACAACCGCAAGCGGCGCTGCAGTCATCGTCGTATATGCCGACAGAATCGAGTACGAACTGAGCGCGCAGTCTATCATCGGTGTCACGATGGCTCACATTCACAACGGCGCGCCGGGAATTGCGGGCCCGATCGTCGTCACGTTGTTCAATCAGCCGAATACTCCGGTCAGTCCGAATGGAGTATTTGCTTCGGGTACCCTTACGGATGGCACCGTGAATCTTGCTTCGCTCAAGACACTGCTGGCGAGCGGCAGCGCGTACGTCAACGTTCACACATCGGCCAATCCGGCGGGCGAGATAAGAGGCCAGGTAAAATGAAGAATCGCGTGCGCGCCGCATCGCTTTCTCTCATCATGGTCCTGCTCGCTGCGGGATCACTGAGCGCGCACGATTTCTTCTTTCGTCTCGACGATTATTTCGTGAAGCCGGAGAGCACGATAAAAGTTCGTGCTCTCAACGGTACATTCAGCTCGAGCGAAAATTCCATCACGCGTGAGAGACTCAGTGACTTGAGCGTCGTTTCTGCCGCGGGTCGCGATCATCCAGACACCGTGAGCTGGTCATCTGCCGGAGACACGAGCGTTCTCACCGTACGGATCGGGCGGGCAGGGACGTACGTCATTGGCGCGTCGCTTCGTCCGCGCCAGATCGAGCTCAAGGCAAAGGAGTTCAACGACTATCTGGCCGAAGACGGCATTCCCGATGTGCTGGCTGACCGAAAAAAGAAGAACGAGCTCGAGCGCGATGCAGTCGAGCGTTACTCGAAGCACATCAAGGCGATCGTGCAAGCCGGGACTGTGAGGACGGGCGACTTCAGCGCGGTTCTCGGTTATCCGGCCGAGATAGTTCCACTCGATAATCCTTATTCGCTGCGCGTGGGGTCGACGATTCGTATTCGCGCGATGGTTGATGGGCGCGCAGTGTCGAATCAGCTTGTTGTTGCCGGTGGCAGGAACGCTCGAGGTGGCCGCTTCGCCGAACAGAAGGTGAGAACCGACGCTTCGGGAGTCGCGCGCGTAAGGCTTTCGAGTGCGGGTCAATGGTACGTGAAGTTCATCCGCATGGTTCCGTACAGCGGCGCCGAGAAGCTGGATTACGAATCAAAGTGGGCGACGTTGACCTTCGGTGTTCGGCCATAAAATGTCTGGGCCCGGCGGGTGAAAAAACATTTGTTGTCTGTTTGCCATCGCCCTGATACCTTCAGTAAGATTCCCAGTCCCCACGCCTTCTCCCACAACAAAAAGAGGTTATCTGATGAACCGTCGTTACTACGGTGCAGCTGCAATTCTGCTGTCCGCCTCAGTCGCCGCGTGCTCGAACGATGTGGTATCGCCTTCGAGTGATGCCGTCGTTCGTACTGCAAGAGCAGTCACGCCAAGCGCCAACGGTGAGTATCTCGTTCTTCTCACCGGGAATGGTTCCAAAACATTTTCGGCAAAGGTCGAGGCACTTGGCGGCAAGGTGCAGTTCGTTCACGAGGGAGCCGGTCTCGCTGGAGTTTCAGGACTCAGCGCAGCCGCAGCGAAGCAGCTCGTGTCCGCGAATGGCGTGCAGGACGTGCAGCCGAACATCGAGTTCACACTCGCAGCTCCAGTGGCCGCAGTAGAGGCGGACGCATCTGACATATCCATTGCGAGTCAGGCAAACCCGACAACCGCAGCGCGATACGTGTGGCAATGGAACATGCGCGCTATCGGAGCGAATACCGCCTGGGCGGCGGGCAAGCTTGGAAGCTCGAACGTCACGGTTGCGATTATCGATTCTGGAATCGACTATGACATTCCGGACATGAACGGGCTCGTCGATCTGTCCCGCTCGACTTCGTTTGTTCCATCGGATAGCGCGATCACGGCAACCTACTTTCCGACTCGCCATCTGAGCGACGACTATAACGGACACGGCACCAACGTGGCGACGCAGGTGAGCAGCAAGGCAGCTGCACTCGCTGGCGTAACTTCCCGCACCACGCTGATCTCGGTCAAGGCAATCGGGCGGACGGGATCGGGGAACACGACGCAGTCACTGCGCGGCGTTCTCTGGGCGGCCGACCATGGCGCGCAGGTCGCGAACATGAGTCTCGGTGGAGCATTCGCAAAGAACGAGATCCAGCAGCTCGTTCCGTTCATCAATCGCGTGATGAGCTACGCTCATTCCAAGGGAATGCTGATTGTCGTGGCTGCCGGTAATGAGCTCACGGATCTCGATCACAATGGCAATGTGTATCAGACCTATTGCAACGCGACGCACGTGATCTGCGTCTCCGCATTTGGACCGGCAGTAGCCACCGGCTCGGTCAACGCCTTCGCCTATTACAGCAACTATGGCCGCTCCGCTGTTGATGTTGCCGCTCCGGGCGGAAACGCAGATGCCGCGAATAATCTTACGGTCAGCGCATGGCCGTGGGGCAATGACATCGCATCGTGGGTCTGGTCTTATTGCCCGAAGTTCAGAATCGCTTCTCTAACCGCAGCCGGCGTCCCGGTTCTTACCGCGTGTTCTGCCGGCAACCGCCTTACGGGTTCAATCGGAACGAGTCAGGCAGCGCCTCACGTTGCAGGACTTGCCGCTCTCATCCTCGCCGAGAATCCTGGAATGAGCATCGACGACGTGAAGGATCTGATCCTTTCGTCAACCGATGACGTTGGCGCTCCGGGAACTGATCCGTTCTACGGCAAGGGAAAGATCAACGTTGCGAAAGCACTCGGCCTTTAACTGCGCAGAGGGAACTACGCGGCGCTCACGCGCGCCTGTAGCCGGTAGCCAGCTTTAGCTTTTAGCAAAATAGCGTGCTAAAACAGAACTGCGTCCTTAGCTAGTCAGCAGCAAATAGCTAAGGGCGCAGTTCTGTTTTAGCACGCTATTTAAGCTACGAGCTAGAGCTAGCTACCGGCTACCAGCGCGCGTGAGCGCCGCGTAGTTAAACGTTGAACCGGAAAAGAAGTACATCTCCATCCGCAACCACGTATTCCTTTCCTTCAGCACGAACCGCTCCTTTCTCTCGCGCACCCTTCCACCCGTCGTTCGCCACGAAATCATCGTACGCAACGGTCTCAGCGCGAATGAATCCCCGCTCGAAATCGGTATGAATGACTGCCGCTGCCTTTGGAGCGGTGTCACCGCGATGAATTGTCCATGCGCGAACTTCCTGTTCTCCCGCAGTGAAGTAGGTCTGCAGTCCGAGCAGATGATATCCGGCATGAATCAATCGATCGAGACCTGCTGACTCGAGACCCAGTGACGACAGGAACTCCGAGCGATCCTCCGGCGGAAGCTCGGCGAGCTCGGCTTCGATCTTTGCGGAGAAGGGAACAATCTCCGCATGCTCACCGCTGGACTTGACCGCTTCGCGCAGCGCGCGAAGATGAGGTCCCTCGTCGCCGTGCAGCTCTGAATCGCTCACGTTCGCAGCATATAAAACCGGCTTGCTCGTCAATAGTGCAAGCGGTGCGAGCGCTGCGAGCTCGTCGGGCGAGAGCTTCGCCTCCCACAGCCCTTTTCCTTCCTTCAGAAATTCATATGCGCGCTCGAGCACGGGCAGCTCGGCGCTTGCTTCCTTATCACCAGTGCGTGCGGAGCGACGCGTCTTGTCGAGACGCTTTTCAACCGTCGCGAGATCCGACAGCGCAAGCTCGAACTCGATCACTTCGCGATCGCGCGCAGGATCCACGGCGCCCATCACATGCGTTACATCTTCATCCTCGAAGCAGCGCACGACATGCACGATTGCATCAGTCTCGCGAATGTTCGCGAGAAACTTGTTGCCGAGTCCTTCACCTTCTGCAGCACCTTTGACGAGACCGGCGATATCGACGAACTGAACCACTGCAGGAACAGTTCTCTTTGGCTTCACGATCTCGGCAAGCGCATCGAGACGCTTGTCGGGAACTTCGACCATCCCGACGTTCGGCTCGACGGTGCAGAACGGATAATTCGCAGCTTCTGCCTTTGCGGCTGTCAGCGCGTTGAACAATGTGGACTTCCCGACGTTGGGAAGACCGACGATTCCAAGCTTCAGCATTATTGAATTTTATTGAGCGGTCGCGCCGTCGCCGTCGCGGTTGTGTGCATTCATCGCACGATCAGCTCCCTCGCGCGCCCACGTCTCGATTGCGGCAGACACGCGCGGAAGGAGCGAGATGATCTCGTCTCTTTCGTCGCGCGCGAAAGGCGCGAGCACGAAATCGGCGAGATCGTGATAGACATTTTTTCTTTCTTCACTCGGACCGACTCCGATGCGAAGTCGCGGGTATTCCTGGTTTCCAACGGCCATCTCGATGCTCTTGAGACCGTTGTGGCCACCCGCGCTTCCGCGCGCGCGAATGCGATAGCGGCCCACCGGCAGCGCTACATCGTCGACGACCACGAGCAGGTCTTTCGCCGGCGCCCAGAAAGGCCGGCGCAGATAATTGCGCAGCACCCCGCCGCTCAGGTTCATATACGTGAGCGGCTTGATCAATCGCGCGCGCGCGCCCGCGATGGTCCCGTTGGAGACAAGCGACTCGCCGTCCCGCTTCCAGCCCTCGAAATGCCAAACGTCGGCCAGATGGTCGAGGACCCACCAGCCGACGTTGTGCCTTGTCGATTCGTACTGTCGCCCGGGATTCCCGAGCCCGAGAATGACCTTCAAGATTTATCCGAGAATTACTTCTCGGCGCCTTCGTCCTCTTCAGGCTTCTTGGCGCGAATGACTTCCGGCTCGGCAGTCGCTTCGCCCTCGGCAGCTGCTGCAGTCTCCTCGACTGCGGCGCGCGGAGCAGAGACAACGCAGATCGTCGCATCGCCGTCATCCATCGACTCTACGCCTTCAGGAAGCGTGATGTCGCGAACGTGGACCGATGTGCCGATCGTGAGCTTCGTCACGTCTACGTCGATGTGGTTCGGGATGTTCGAAGGATCGACTTCGACTTCAAGTTCGCGCATGACCTGATCGAGAACGCCGCCATCCATGCGGACTCCGTCGGGAACACCGACGAGGATGACCGGGATGTTCACCGTGATCTTCTCACCAGCGACGAGCTCCTGGAAATCGACGTGGAGGATCTGGCGCTTGAACGGGTGGCGCTGGATCTCACGAATGAGAGTGCGCGAGCCCTTTCCATCGATGTCGAGATCGATGACCGTGCTCTCCGCGGAGATGTGATCGAGAAGACGCTCGAGCTCGCGCGTTGGAATCGAGAGTGCCTGCGGTTCGCGGCCGTGTCCGTAGACTACTGCCGGAATGCGACCCTCGCTGCGAAGCTTGCGTGCGACACCCTTGCCGCCGTTGTCTCTTGCCTGCGCTGAAAGCTGTGCTGACGCCATTTCCTGTTCCCTCTATTACTCGAAAAGCGAGCTCACCGATTGCTCGCTGTGAATGTACCTGATTGCCTTCGCCAACAAATCGCCAACCGACAGTATCTGCAGCTGAGGAAAAATCTTTTCCTCCGTAATGCGAACGGTGTCGGTCACCGTCACTTCCTTGATCGGCGCGCTGCTCAGCCTTTCAACGGCAGGGCCGGAGAGAAGAGCATGCGTCGCGCAGACATATACATCCTTCGCACCGAGCTTCTTGAGTGCGCGCGAGGCTTCTGCGACCGTCCCCGCTGTATCGATCATGTCATCGGTCAGGATGCAATCGCGTCCTTCGACTTCACCGACGACGTTCACCACTTCACTGTGATTCGGGCGAGGACGCCGCTTGTCGATGATGGCAAGTGAGCCATCGAGCCGCTTTGCGAATCCTCTCGCCATCTTTGCCGAGCCAACATCAGGCGCGACGACGACGACGTCATGCAGCTTCTTCTTGCGATAGTGCGATACGAACACCGGCGCCGCATAGAGATGATCGACTGGAATGTCGAAGAAACCCTGAAGCTGATGCTGGTGAAAATCGATGCCAACCACTCGATGGGCACCCGCTGTGACGATCATGTTCGCCACGAGCTTTGCGCCAATCGCTACACGGGGCTGGTCCTTGCGGTCCTGCCTCGAGTAACCGTAGTACGGCATCACGCACGTGATGCGCGCAGCCGACGCCCGTTTTGCCGCATCGATCAGGAGCAGAAGCTCCATGATGTTTTCAGCTGGCGGGTTGGTTGGCTGCAGAATGAAAACGTCATTGCCGCGGACGTTTTCATCTATGCGGACGAAAATCTCGCCGTCAGCAAACCGCGAGATCGTCGCTTTGGCCGGCTCCACCCCGAGCGACTCGGCGATTTCCGTTGAAAGAGCAGGGTTGCCCGATCCAACAAGGAGCTTTACGCCGTGACTCGGTACGGATAGTCCGTCCATGCCGCGATAGCCTTTAAAGTTAAGTGAATACTGATCTTAGTTCAATCGCCGGACCCTTTTTCCGTGCCGGCAAGTGGGCAGAAAGCTAAACCGTTCGGGAAATGGCCGGAACCCGTTTTCCTCAGGTTCCGAGCTTGTTCTTGGTCCAGATCACAACGGTCGCGCACTGATTCGCG
>DATEDH010000179.1:0-6484 GCA_035281765.1 Gemmatimonadaceae bacterium | reverse complement strand
TAATTGTCGACGGGGCGAGGTTCTCGACCTGCCATTCAATTTCGGCGCGCGTCAGACGAGTGTTGAGTGGCGCGAGTATCGCGCCGAGTCGGAGCGTAGCGTGCGGAAGAATCGAGGACGCGAGGTTATTGGGAAGGAGCGTCGCTACCCGATCGCCGGCGCGCACACCAAGCGCGTGAAGTCTCCGTGCAACACGCGATGCTTCCTCGTCGAGCTCAGCGAATGTCCATTCTCGCGAAGCCACTGACAACGCGATGCGGTCCGGCATCGCGAGCGCACGCGAAGTGAGCCAGTCGGGAAGCTCACGCATTACGCAACGCGTCCGAGCAGCGCGCCAAGAGCCAGCAGCGCACCGAACATGAGAAGAAGCTGCCCCGTTTTCTTGAGTACAGGATTCAGGTCCCGGCCTGACGTTCCCCTCATCACGATTCGCATCAGAAGGACAGCCAGCGGCAGGCTTACAAGCGTGAGAAGGAGCGCATGGCGACGCGCGTCAGTTAGCGCGATCGCAACTGGAATCGCATACGCGGCGATCATCGACGCGACATACTGAAAACGCGTTGCGCGATCCCCGATTCGCGTTGCGAGTGTGCGCTTTCCCGCTGCGACATCGGTAGGGAGATCGCGAAGATTATTCACGACGAGAATGTTCGTGACGATCAGTCCTATTGGAATCGACAACAGCAACGCAAAGCGACTCCATTCACCGGTCTGCAGATACGCCGTTCCAGTGACCGCAACCAATCCAAAGAAAACAAAGACGAACACGTCGCCGAGCCCGTGATATCCGAGCGGGAACGGGCCACCCGTATATGCGAGACCGGAAAGCACCGACGCGATGCCGATGATGAGAATCGGCACACCGCCGTACCCGATAAGTACGGCGCCAAGGATTACCGCGAGGCCGAACGCGACAATGATTCCGCGTCGAACGCCTGCCTGAGTGATTAGACCGCTTTGTGTTACACGAATCGGTCCGAGACGGCCCTCATGATCGGCGCCGCGATGAAAATCCGAGTAGTCGTTGGCGAAGTTCGTTCCGACCTGAATGAGCAGCGCGCATGCAAGCGTCACTGCGAATATCATCGGCTTGAACTGAGCCCCTTCGCTCACCGCGGCAGCGGCGCCGACGATCACCGGCACTGCTGCAGCAGGGAGTGTGGCGGGCCGCGCAGCAAGTATCCACGCGCGAGCGGGAGAAATGTCGACGGCCGCGCCTGCGCTCACGGAAAACGCGGGAACTTGCTGAAGTCGGGTTTGCGTCCTTCGAGAAACGCGTTCTTTCCCTCGCGTGCCTCGTCAGTGAGATAGTAGAGAAGCGTCGCGTCGCCTGCGAACTGCTGAATTCCCGCGAGTCCGTCGGTATCCGCATTGAACGCGGCCTTGAGAAAGCGCAGTGCCATCGGACTCTTCTCGAGAATCTCGCGCGACCACTGAAGCGCTTCTTCCTCGAGCTGCGCGAGCGGAACAACGGTGTTCACCAGCCCCATCTGCAACGCGTCCTGCGCACTATACTGACGGCAGAGGTACCAGATCTCTCGCGCCTTCTTGTGCCCGACCACACGGGCGAGATAACTCGCACCGTATCCACCATCGAAGCTTCCGACTTTGGGGCCGGTCTGACCAAAGCGCGCATTGTCGGCAGCGATGGTGAGATCGCAGACGAGATGAAGCACGTGCCCGCCGCCGATTGCATAGCCGGCGACGACAGCAATCACCGGCTTCGGCAGGTAGCGAATCTGTTTTTGCACGTCGAGTATGTTCAGTCGCGGGATCTTGTCCTCGCCGACATATCCGCCCTCGCCGCGAACGCGCTGGTCTCCTCCTGAGCAGAATGCCTGGTCACCTTCACCGGTGAGCCACACCACTCCAGTGCTCATGTCGTCGCGCGTCAGCTCGAACGCTTCGATAAGCTCTGAAACCGTGTGAGGCCGAAATGCATTTCTGACTTCCGGCCTGTTGATCGTGATCTTCGTTATTGCATCGGTTGCATGCCGCTCATAGCGGATGTCCGTGAATTCCTTTATCGGTACCCACTGCGTGCCCATTCAATCTCCTGAAATCGTGCGTGTGTCCACGCGCAATTTACATGCGATTGACCTCGTGCACGAAGTCACCTACCAGAGACGCAAACTCGTCCGGGCGCTCGAGATGGACAGCGTGACCCGCATCCTTCACGATTACAATCCTGCTGCCGCTCATCGCCTGGTGCATAGCCCGCATTATTACCGTGTATTTACTATCGAGCTCGCCCGCAATCAGCAGCGATGGAGCTCCGATCTCCTTGAGACGCATGGCAACAGATTCAGCTGCGCCTGCACCGGCTCCTCTCAGGCTGCCCGCCAATCCCGCTGGATTTCCCGCCAGTCGCTGGCGTCTGAGCTCTTCACGCGTTTCGAGGGGAAGCGATCTCTGGGTTGCCCATAACGACAGCGTTTCCCACCGATTTACGAACGCTTCCACGCCTTCACACTCGATGAACTCCGCCAGCTCGTTATCCGAGCGTGTGCGCGCCTCGCGCTCCGCATCATCTTCGATTCCAGGTGACGTGCTCTCCAGAATCAGCGCGTCAATTCTCTCCGGTCTGTTCAACGCCATCCTCAAAGCGGCACGCCCGCCCATCGAATAGCCGAGAATGGTTGCGCTCTCGATCTGAATCGCGTCCATGACCCGGGCGAGATCATCGCTCAGCCGATTCAGGTCGTAACGCTCGGGAATCATGGGCGATGTGGACATCCCATGGCCGGGAAGATCGACTGCGATCATCATGCATCGTGCGCCGATGCGCGACCCGAGGTCGGCCCACGTTTCAGTCGATCCAGTGAACCCGTGAAGAACGATGAGCGGCGCACCATCGCCACTCACATTCACGTTCAGCGCGAGCCCGTCACCCGCGTCGACGATCAGATTGTATCGAGCCCCGCTGCTACCTGAGCCCACGCTTCGCGATGCAGCTCGACGTTGCGAGCACGCTCCGTTCGTATCTCAACGATGTTCAGTCCACCGCGCGCAATACTTGTTGCAACCGCGCGCCTGAGTGAAGCCGAATCGCGAACCCGCTCATACTGCGCGCCGTAAAGCTCCGCGACCGGCTCGAAGTCGAGACCGTGCGGAGTTCCGAACAGCATCTCGAAATGTGCCGGATGCTGCGACTGCGGCAGGAAGGAGAAGATTCCGCCCCCGTCATTATTTATGACCACGACAGTAGCGTCGATATGATGGAGCTTCGCTGCAAGCAGACCATTCATGTCATGATAAAGAGCGAGATCTCCGATGACGAGAACAAGCGGAGAACCGGAGTCGGCCGCAGCGGCAGCGCCAAGCGCAGTGGATACGACCCCGTCAATTCCGTTTGCACCGCGATTCGCCATGACGTGCATCGAGCGGCTGTCGCCCGCCGCAAATGCATCGAGATCACGCACCGGCATGCTGCTGCTCACAAACAACGCTGCACCGTCGGGCAGGACCGCAGCAACGTCGGCGAGTGCAGCTCCCTCGAATGGCTCGGAAACTGAGCACGCATGCTGTTCCAGCGCCGAGCGTGCAACCCTGTCAGCCTGCTTCCAGCGCTCGAGCCACGTTTCATCAGATCGCGAGCTTCTTACAGCATCTGCCAGCTGATCACAAGCTGCGCGCGCGTCCGCTCTCACCATCTCTTCCGCGAGATGACTCGGATCAGGCCACTGCGACTCGGCGATTACGACCAGCGAAGCAGCGGTCTGCTTCTCGATGAATTGAATGAGAGCTTTCGACGTTGGTGTTCCACCAATGCGAATGATCAGATCGGGCGCGAGGGCCGTTGCCGTCGTCTCGTGGCGCAGGACTGCATCGTATCTGTCGATGATCGCATCGCGCGCGTGCGCGCCCCATCTCACTTGAGATAACGGATCCGCAAGCACGGGCGCGCCGATCTTTTGTGCGAGGCGCGTAACCGAGTCACCAAGTGAACGGTCGCGCTGCGGTCCGCAGACTATGAGTGGCTTCGATGCTCTCGCAAGCCGGTCAGCGAGCGATCTCAGCGAATCGGAATCGAGCTCACGCTGCGCTTTCGCAACTCTCACCCATGGCGCCCCGTCAGCTCGCGCTTCGGCGTCCTGGATTGCATCAGGCGACGATGGGACGAGTGGCTCTCGAAACGGAAAGTTCAGGTGTACAGGACCTGCGGGAGATTCAGTCGCGACAGCCACAGCACGCGATGCAAGCGTGCGCACGTACCGCTTCATGCCGGGACTCGGTTCGGGCAGAGCAACTTCGACGAACCATTTTGCGTGCGCGCCATACAATCGATTTTGATCTATTGTCTGCGCAGCTCCTACGTCGCGCAGCTCAGGTGGCCTGTCTGCCGTGAGTACCAGTAACGGAACGCCGGCAGACCGGGCCTCGACAATAGCAGGAAAGAAATTTGCCGCTGCTGTTCCTGACGTGCATACGATCGCGACCGGTTCGTTCGACGCGCGCGCGATGCCAAGTGCAAAGAATGCACTGCATCGCTCGTCGATGTGAATCCATGTCTTAAGTTCAGGGTTGCTGGCGATCGCCAGCGCAAGCGGTGTCGAGCGCGATCCAGGCGACACGCATACGTTGCGAACACCCGATCGGCGCATTTCCTCTACAAACGCTGCCGCATACTCCAGCGACGTCTGCGCGAGATCGGTCACTTGCGACTGCGATCCGATGCGGTCGTCACTTCGACAGACTCGCGAGCTCGAACGAGCGAAGCAGAGAGAGCAGACTTCATTGCCTGAAGCTTGAGATTCGATTCTTCGACTTCCATTTCAGGATCGGAATTCATCACGATCCCGCAGCCCGCATATAGCGTGGCATGGTCACCCTGTATCAGTGCTGACCTCAACGCCACTGCGAATTCTCCGGATGATTCACCGATCCATCCCACCGGGGCTGCATACCAGCCGCGATCAAGCGCTTCGTTCTCTCTGATAAACTCGAGTGCCGTATCGCGCGGTGTTCCACCAACAGCCGGAGTTGGATGCAGCCTTTCAACGAGATCGAGAAGTGATTTTCCTTCGCGAAGCTTCGCTCGCAACGGCGTATGAAGATGATGCACGTTGGAGAGCGACAGAATCACTGGAATCTCAGGCGCAACGACGTTGTCGCACGACTCGGTAAGCGCCGCATACAATGCATCGCGCACCGCCGCATGCTCGGCGCGATCTTTCGCGCTCGCCTCGAGCTGCCGCGCCAGCGACGTGTCATCCTCAGGAGTGCGACCGCGCTCGATGGTGCCGGCGAGACTGCTCGCGCGGACTTCGCCGCGATCATGCTGCACGAGGAGCTCGGGCGATGCGCCGGCGAATACCTTGTCACCGTTCCAGATTCCGAACACAAACGCGCCCGTGTGAACCGCTCGCAAGCTGCGAATCACGCCGAATGCGTCGATATCCGTTTCGGATTCCGCGTCCACGCTGCGAGCGAGAACGACCTTGTCGAAGTACCCGTTCCTGATTGCCGGGATTGCCCGCGAAACGAGAGAGGCGTAGCTCGCATCGTCTCCCGAGAATTTCATCGGACCCGCCGATTCGGCCACTGAATCGAAACTCATCGCCGCTGCATCGGCGAGGCGGTCTGCAATCTGCGCGAGAGATCTCGTCGACATGCTGGTCTCACCATGCATGTCGACAAGCAGGTTGAGCGTCAGCCACGATTCGCCATTGCCCGACGAAACGAGCGCGGTCGGCAGGAACAGTCGCGAGCTTCCGAATCCCTCCCATATCTCGCTTCGAGGGCCATCGTCATCGAAGGCAAAGCCGCCGACCACAATTGGTCCCACTCCACGCTGGTCGGGAACACCGTCGATTATCGCATCGCGCAGGAGCTCTTTGAGCTCTCGATCCGTCTCACGAAATCGGTCCGCGCCCGAATGTTCGAACATGTACACCGCGCCTGCGGCTGCAAAAGCGAGTGCTCCGCGCGGTTCTGACCAGAACATCCGCTCCGGCATGAGGGCGTGGTCAACTGACTCGAGCAGCGCCAAAGGGTCTACGGCAGCGATTCGCTCGCAGGCGGAAACGAGGACACTGCGGCCCTCATTTCGAGCAGTGAGGGCCGCCTTTTCAACGAGATCATCCAGTCTTGTCTTTCGTTGCTGCATTCACCGAAAACTACTCGTAAGCGAGTGCCTGCGCTGTGGGTATCCGGATGGCTCGCATGGCCGGCCAGGCACATGCGAGAACGCTCACGACAATGGCCACTGCAAGCCAGCTCAGCACCCCGCCAGCTCCCGGGAGCAAGTGCGGATGAACCGGCACCATGATCCGCCCGAACGCGCGGCCGAGGATCGCACTCATCGGGATCGAAAGAGGAATCGCTGCGAGCCAGCTTGCGACTGCGATTACGAGACCCTCGACCTGGATGATCGATGCAATCCACGAATTGCGCGCTCCGATCGCCCGCATCACCCCGATCTCCCGCGTCCGCTCCAGCACTCCCATGCTCAGCGTCGACGCCAGCCCCAGACCACCGACAA
>DATEDH010000178.1:0-20382 GCA_035281765.1 Gemmatimonadaceae bacterium | reverse complement strand
CTTCATCCGGCTGTGAAAATCCAATCAGGGCAAGCTTGTTCCCATCAGGAGAACCGTGAATCCAGAACACCGACTTGAACCACGCTGGAATTTTCACGGTGCGCGGACGCGCATCGCCATCGCCTTGTATGGCGATGTGATTCCTGTCCGGAGGAATCCACGCCCAGCTGTTACCCACCCGCGTGAGATCGAGCAAACCTGTTGTTGGTATGGTAAGCTGCGCTGTCCGCCTGCGACGCCTGTAATCGTACAGATACATCGTTGTCGACGTTTCATCGACATCGCTGATCTTGAGCCATATCGAATCAGCGGGAACGGCGCTTTTGTGCCGTCCCGGAATAGGAATTTCCGTCCGTGTCTTTGTATCAATCACCGTAAACTCACGTCCACCCTGAGGATCAGATCGACCTATGACGGCTATCGAACCGTCAGCCGAAATCGATCCTCTCACGCCTGAAGTTGCGCGAGTCAGGCGATTCTTCTCGTCGAACTTGTTTGCTGCGACGTCAGCGAGTGGAACCAGCCACGCCGACTCATCGGTTATACCTTCGTCGTAAATCATCGTGCTGCCATCCGCTGTAATACTCAGCGAGGTGGTCCCGCCCGACAACACGGTATCACCGCGTGATGCAATCTCCATCGTCCGGGAATCGAAGGGAACGCGGACGAGACGAATGTTGCCGGTGACTGGCGGGATTAAGTAGAACCAGACCGCATCACTGCTTACAGTAGCACCGCCGTCAAAGCCCACGGGGCCAGTCACTGATGAGATTTTCTTTCCGTCACGCTCGAGGAGATCTACCGTGAGCCTGTCGCCTGAGAATGACGACACCGCAAATCTTCGCGATTCGGGAATGAAGTATGGAAAAAGGCTGCGGTCGCTCGGTGTATCGACCCTTACGCTGTCGACCGGAACTCCATCGAGTCCCGCAAAAATTATCCATGATGAGCTCGACGGACGAATTACACGCGTGAGCATGACCGAGTCGCCCTCGGCGTAGAAGTTCGCGAAGCTCGGCGATATGAACTTTGGCGGCCCTCCCACGAGCGACACGAGCCACGATCCAAACGCGCCGTTGATGGAACCGAGCATCATGATGTTGCGGCGGTCGGGACTGATGCCCACCCTGTAAATCGCCGACGCATTGTCGAGCACTCTTCGCGAAACAGTGCCGCCGACGTCCCTCATGTCGAGCGCGTAATGACAGCCGCTCGTTCCGCATACTGTCACTTTGTAAACAAAGACCTTGCCATCTTTCGAGATGGAACCCATCGACGCGTTGCCATCGTTCGTGAGCTGCACTTTCTCGCCAAGCGTCACACGGTTGGCAGCATCGTTCTTTCCTTTACCGAGAAACACGACTAGAGCAATCCCTGCAAGCAGCGCAGTTGCAGCCCCGATCCACACCGGCTTTCGACTTCTGCGCGTTTCATTCTCAGTCAGCGCAGCACCTTCTGAAACGGCGCGGGCAAACTCGCCGGCAGAGGAATATCGATCCGCCGGAACCTTGGCGAGCGCTTTCTCCGCAGCGAGCTCGACCTTCAACGGAACAGTGTTGCGTATCACACGCAGCTTTACGGGACGTTCCGTCATGAGCTTCGCGATCATCGCCTGCGCAGTCCCGCCTGTGACTGGCGGCTCACCAGCAAGCATTTCATAAAACACAGCGCCGAGCGAGTAGATGTCGCTGCGCTTGTCGAGCGCGCGATCACCGGTTGCCTGCTCCGGCGACATGTACTGTGGTGTGCCGAGTGAGAGCCCTGTCTCAGTGAGCCGGTTGCCGCCTGCTTCTTTTACGGCAAGTGCGATTCCGAAGTCGGCGAGCACCGCTTCACCTTCGTGAAGCAGAATATTCTCCGGCTTGATGTCGCGGTGAACTACGCCATGTGAGTGAGCGTAGTCGAGAGCCGATGCAACCTGGCGCGTTATCGACGTCGCATCATCGATTCCCAGCTGCTTCTCGCGTTCGAGCCGAGCGCGAAGCGATTCACCTCGCACATACGGAAGCACGTAATAGAGAATTCCGTTCGCTTCCCCCGAATCGATGAGTGTCAGAATATGCGGGTGGTCGAGCTTTGCGGTGATCCTGACTTCAGAAAGAAACCGCTCAGTGCCTATCACGGCGCTCAGATCAGGACGAAGAACCTTGAGCGCAACCTCGCGGTCGTGTTTCAGATCCCTGGCGAGATAAACAGTGGCCATGCCGCCCGATCCGATCTCGCGATCGATCGCGTACTTCGATTCAAGTGCCTCCTTCAACCGCTCATCGATCATGGGCATGGTGCTCTTAAACTACGCCGCGACGAGCCGGACGCCATGAGTTTTTCCGCCTGTGATCGCGGTATATTGCGAAAGAATCGCCACGGAGATACCTCATGAAGCATCACCCCTTCGTCGCTATGTGCGCCGTCGCTTCTCTCATGACCGCAGCGTGCAGCAAGAGCGATCGGCCGGCCACGGCGCAAGCTCCATCAGCAGCTCCGTCAGCAGCTCCGGCACAAAGTCCTCCGAAGTCCACTGACCCCTGCACCTTCCTTACAGAAACGGATCTCGAATCAGCAGTCGGCTACGTTTTCGCGGCAGGAAAGCCAACAGAGGGTGAGCCATCCTGCACTTTCGAGGCAACGAACGGAGGCTCCGTTACCGTTGCGATTCCAACTGCTTCGGTAAGTGATGCCGAGTTCAATTCATGGAAGCAGATGGCTGGCGCTGATGCGGAACCGGTGAGCGGAATAGGAGACGCAGCATACTTCTGGAATTCGCGATTGTACATCCGTTCAGGGACTCGAACCGCGACAATCTCAGTCGCGGACATCGACGTCACTCCGGAGATAAAGGCCGGCTTGAGAAAACTGGGAGAGACTGCCGCATCGCGATTGCGTTAGAGGCCAATGTCCGCAAATGGAGGTATGCACATCACTCGGGTCCTTCTTTTCTCGCTCGCTCATTTCGTGATCGCGATGACCTTCGCAATTGCGGCATTCGGCACGGACATGGATCAGCTGCGCTCGCGCACTGCGTTGAGCCGGGCTGCAGCCAACATTCATGATGTGTTGTGGTGGCCGCACGACAGGGCGCTTCGCGCCTTACCGAATGACTTCGTCTCGCATCACACGTACGTCATCCCCATGGCGCTCGTGCTGAACAGTCTTGTGTGGGGTTCGGCGGCGTACGCCGTGACGCGAGCCGGAAGAAAGTTGCGCTAGCTATTTGCGTTCTGAAGAAAATACGAGCTTGAATCCGTCCGTATCGCGCAGGCGGAACATGCGCACACCCCACGGCATGTCCGCGGGCTCTGAGTCGAGGGTGTGGCCGCTCGCTTTTATTTTCTCAGCGAGCTCGTCGAGGTTATCGCTCGTCGTGAACTGAATCGATATTCCTTCACCTTTTACGCGATCCCATCCTTTAGCTCCGTCTTCCTGATTGAGAAGGATGCGCACCTTGCCTGCCTGCAGCGCGACTGACCTGAGCTGTCCCTCGCGCTCGTACTCCTGCTGAACCTCAAATCCTACGACGTCGCGATACCACGCCATGCTCTTACGGATATCAGCGACAGTTATCGATGCATTAAGCGCGCTTGCATTGAGCATCATATTCCTTTTGTTGGAGTTCCGCGTACATCGGCGGTGCTGAATAATGCACCATTCGGGGTTCCGGCGAGACAAACGGGCCTGTTCCCCGCCTTGTCAGGCCTCGTCGCCCTCGCTGAGATCCTTCCAGGCGCTAGCCAGCGCTATGACAGTCATGACCGTGAAAATAATCTCATTAGTTGTCGGAAGCTCGAATACCCACTCGACGATGCTTATCAAGACGACAATTCCAATGACGATGACGCCTTTACGATTGAAGCGGCCGATGAGCCACGCTCCAACGCTGCAGGCAAGGCCAAACAGAATCCATACAACGGTCTGCGCTGTGGACGTGTTCGGTACATGATGGATCAGCCTGTAGACTCCCCACCCGCCGAGAAGCAGGCTCACTATTCCAGCAAACCAGAAATAAAAAAAGATCAGCGCGGTATTCATGCTGCGATCGCGATCGAGACGCTCCTTGAGCGTTGGCGGCTGAATGTGCTTGAACATTGTCATGGACGTTCTCCGGTTAGCGGCCGCAATCAACCATAAAACCTGATGTTAGCTGGGTGAGATCTGTACCATCCGGGCGTATGCTGTAAGCATGAGCGATACTATCGGTCTCGAGCGCTCCAAACAGTATACGGGTTCCGTCCGCTGACCAGCAGAGTGGATCACCCGGTGTCTCGTGCGAATATTTCGTGTGTCGTTCGATCGACACCAGATCCTTCTGACTCGACCCGTCGGCATTCATGAGCCTGATTTTCGTCAGGTACGAATTTGCGAATGGATCGACGTTGACGTTGATGCCGACCACTATTCGCTTTCCGTCGGGTGACCACGCCGGTGAATAGAACTGCTCTTTTGGCTGCGGCTGTGCGATAAGTTTTTTTCCCGTGCCGTCTGCTCGCGTGGAGAAGAGCGTTGGATAATAGCAGCCAGTGCCATCGGGATTCCCGGCAAGAAATGCGAGCGTTCCGTCCGGTGCCTCTGATACTCGATCGAGATCGGTGCCAAGACATCGTGTGTCGATTTGAAGATTGACAGTCGTCTCAACTCGAGTCGTGATGTCGATCTTTCTGAGCCTTGCGACCGTAACGAGAAAGTCCCGGCTCATGAACATCACCGTCGATCCGTCGCGCGACCAGGTTGGGTAGTTCTTGTCGTCGTCATCGGAGACGAGCGTTATCGCCGGGCTTTGACCCCAGTCGGCAATGATGATCGAGGTCTTGTTATTGATGAAAGGAGCCGACGGAATCTCAAACGCGACTCGCCTGCTGTCAGGGGACATCGCGGGGCCGTATCCGAACGTACCCGTATTTATCGTAAACGTTCGCGATCGCGAGTCGACGAGGTAGTTCCTGCTTCCTTCCGTCAGCCAGAAAGTTCCCTCGCCCAGTTTGTCGTAGGGAAAAGTGGTCCGCGCGGGCGGTTCCGGTGGGCCTTCAGGATTATCCGGTGGACTTGCTACGCCCGAACAGCCTGCAGAGACCTGGAGCAGCAACAGCAGCAGCGACGTGAGTTTGCGCATTGCGCCTCCGGTGAATGCCGGAATCTGGAACAACCGCGCTTCTTTTTTGATACGTCACGATACGTAGATAAACTGATGCTCAGCACCTGCCCATATACTATAGTATAGCGCTCATGGCTGACGACTCGCTAAGTACCTACCGCGCCAAGCGCTCTCCCGACAAAACCCCCGAGCCGTTCGGCGGCAGCGCGACCCCGGGCGGGAACGTGTTCGTCGTTCATAAACATGCTGCGAGTCATCTCCATTATGACCTGCGCCTGGAAATGGACGGCGTCCTCAAATCATGGGCTGTACCGAAAGGTCCCTCATACGATCAAGCCGACAAGCGTCTCGCAATGCTCGTGGAGGATCATCCACTCGAGTACGCTGATTTCGAGGGATTGATTCCCAAGGGGAATTACGGCGCCGGCGGAATGATCGTATGGGATCGCGGCCAGTGGGTTCCTCTCGAAGACTGGAGAGAAGGCCTGGTAAAGGGAAAACTTCTCTTCGAGCTCAAGGGTTACAAGCTTCACGGCAAGTGGACGCTCGTGAAGATCAGGAAAGCCGGTGCGGAGAAGGAGTGGCTTCTAATAAAGGAGCGCGACTCCTTCATGAAGTCGCCGGGCGATGTCTTTCCTGAGGAATCTGTTTTATCAGGATTGACTGTCGAGGAGGTGAAAGCGGGAGTTGTCCCCGCTGCTGCGTTGGAAGCTACGATTGCCTCAGCAGGTGCAGTGCGAGCGAAAGTCGATCCTCGCAAGGTCGAAGTGATGCACGCTGATACCGCGGACGACCCTTTTACGAAAGATGGATGGATCTTCGAGCTCAAGCTCGATGGCTACCGCCTCATCGCATCGAAGGCCGGCGGCGAAGCTCTCTTGCTCACTCGCAACGGGAATGACTACACGGCAGTGTTTCCGGAAATCGCACGCGCTGTAAAGGCACTGCCCGTGAACGAGTGCATCCTCGATGGTGAAGTTGTCGTGAACGACGAGAAAGGCTTGCCAAGTTTTGCGCGATTGCAGAAGCGTGGGCGGTTGACGTCGCCATTGGAAATCGGACATGCCGCAGTTGCGCATCCAGCCATGTTCTATGCGTTCGATCTTCTTGCACTCGGCGATCTCGATTTGCGCGGATTGCCGACCGTCGAGCGAAAGCGGTTTCTCTCCGAAGTAGTTCCAAAGCTCGGGCCACTGCGCCCACTCGATCACATCGAGCGTGAAGGTGAGCTCTTCATGAACAGCGTAAAGGAGATGGGCCTCGAAGGAATCATCGCGAAGAAGGCGGACGCGAAGTACACGAAGGGACGCTCCAACTGCTGGCTCAAGATCAAGGCGGAGAAAACAGGCGACTTTGTAATAGTGGGGTTCACTGCCCCGCAGAAATCTCGCACTCACTTTGGGGCGCTCCAGCTCGCCGATTACGTGAACGGTGAGCTGGTCTACGCCGGGAGGGTCGGTACCGGATTCGACTCGTCTCTGTTGAAAGAGATCAAAGGAATGCTCGACGGGATAATTCGTGAGACAGTTCCCTGCTCTGGTCCATGCACAGCGCCGGGTGAAGAGCCCCTATCGTCCGAGCACATTCTGGAGACCGAGACTACGACGTGGGTCGATCCGGTTTACGTGTGCGAGGTGCGCTATCGGGAAATAACTCCCGACGGCCTGTTGAGACATTCAGCATTCATGAGAATGCGAAACGACAAGCGCCCGCACGAATGCGAAAGACAGGGATGGCAGGCCGCTATTGAAACTCCCTCGCCCTCTCGCGTCTCTGCGTCCTCTGGCTTTCCCTCTGCGACCTCACAGGTGAGTCTCACGAACCTGTCAAAGATTTTTTGGCCCGAGGAGCGCTATACAAAGGCTGACCTGCTCGACTACTACAGGGCGATATCGCCCTGGCTACTTCCATATCTCAAGAACCGTCCAGTTGTCCTTACAAGATTCCCCGACGGAATAGACGGAAAGAGTTTCTATCAGAAGGATGCGCCTGATTTCGTTCCATCATGGATCAGGACGATACCGATCTGGAGCGAAGACACGCAGCGCGATATTCGCTATTTCGTATGCGACGATGTCGAATCGATCGAATACGTCATCAACATGGGCTCGATTCCATTACACATCTGGAACAGCCGCATCGGAACACTCGAGCAGCCTGACTGGTGCGTGATCGATCTCGATCCCAAGGAAGCGCCGTTCAGCGACGTGATCAAATGCGCGCTCGCCCTGAAAAAGGTCTGCGACTCGATCGGCATGCCTTCGTATGTGAAGACAACAGGCAAAACCGGCCTGCACATCCTCCTCCCACTCGGCAAACAGTTCACCTACGAACAATGCCGCATGCTCGGCGAAGTGATCGCGCGATTGATCATCAACGAAGTCGGAAATAGTGTCGCAACGATTACGCGTCACGTCACGAAACGCGGCGACAAGGTGTATCTCGATTATCTCCAGAACCGGCATGGCCAGCTGATCGTATCGCCGTTCAGCGTTCGTCCGTTGCCGGGAGCTTCGGTATCGATGCCTCTCGAGTGGAACGAGGTGACGATGTCACTCGATCCGCGGGATTATACGATCAAAACGGCGATTGAACGCATGACCCGGATGGGGCACGATCCGGTGCTGCCGGTACTTACTGACGTTCCCGATCTTGCGACTATCCTGGCGACTGCGGCCCAGGGTTGACGGCCCGCAGGCCTGTCATTGAGCAGCTTCCGTTACACATCTCACCGACATCGCCCACCCTTTTACGTTGTCACAATCGCGCATCACCCGTTGACTGTGTGAGTTGAAAACAAAGAACGATGTGCTGTCATTACCGCACGATGAGCTCGTCCAGTACATGCCATCACCATTGCCGTCGATGCGCGCTTGATCGATGTACTTTCCTTCGCGCGTGCGCGATCCCGACAACAATGCACCGAAGCTTCCCCGGGTAAGTGCTGCGTACGCTGCCTTGGGGTCGCCTATGGTCTGCTTTGACGGGACATCATAGTAACCGTCGGCGATGAACGCGATCCATTCGTCTTCGCTCGCCAGATGCCAGCCAGCAGGACAGGCGTTCTTCGCCTCTTCCCATAGATACAGCCTCCCAAACTCGGCACATAACGATGGATCGTCGTTGTAGCACCAGGATGTGGGCGTGGTGAAATCGAGATTGCGCGCGAGCCACGTCTTTCCTGCAGATCCCACTGTCGGATACAGTTGCTGATCGCGCGCGTCCGTCATCGTCCGCACGCGGATTCCATCATCCTCCGGTCCCCGCGATCTGCTGCACGCAGCAGCGAGCACGACAGCAAGGATTAAAGAGCGAACTCCTGCTGACCGAACAGGCGCTGGTCCCTTCACGTGTTTGTATCAACCTTGACCGTAGGCGTGCCGACAAGCTCAAACGTTACCGATGCGACTTCGATCTTTGCCTCTTGTAATTTGGCAAGGATCTCCCTGCTCATTGCATCCTTCAGGTCGCGGATACCGTGATCCTTGCAAATGAATCGCACCGTAAGCTGCAGCCAGTTATCCGTGAGCTGATAGTAGACGCGCGGACCGATGTCGGGCTCCTCGATGAAGTACCGGCGCTTCATCTCCTCGATCGCTTCCCTGCTCATCGACTTGATGTTGACAGTGTGCTTCAATGCAGTCTGATAAAGAATGTCCTCGGCCTGTGATCTGTCGGCATCGTAGCGTATCGGCAGGCTCATCTCTTCCCATAGATATGGGAAGTCTTTTGTGTAGTTATATACCGGCTCGTCGAAAATCATCGCGTTACTGACGGTGACGATGCGGCCGGTGTATTGCCGGCTCTTCACCCACATTGCAGGATCTGCTTCCTGCTCGCCCGGAGCCTGACCCATCTCCATGATCGTCGTCTGGATGAAGCCGAGGTCCATGACGTCCCCGCGCACGCCGCCCATCGTGTTTCTGTCGCCGACTGTGAAATTTTTTCCGCGCAGCAGGACAAAATATCCAGCGACTGCGGTCACCACTCGTTGAAGGGCGAAAGCAAGGCCAGCAGTCACGAGCCCAAGGACAGTAGCAATGCGGGCCGGATTGTCGAACCAGATCGAAATTATTCCGATGATTAGAACAACCGCCGCGAGGAGATGAATCGCCTGCCGTGACCAGAACGCGATACTTTCGCTTCGACGCTGAAAGATTGCGCGCGTCAACCATCGCAGCAGCCGGGAGAGGAGCATCACCAGCACAATGAACGCAAGCGTGAACAGCAGCTTGCGTCCATTCTCGGCGTTAACACCGGCGAGCTTGATGCCGAATATCTCGACCGCTCTATTGGGCCCGGTAACTCCGACGATTCCCTTCATCACAGGACACTACCGCAACCCGAGTGCCTGCCTACGCTAATCGCTCCGTGTTGCTGTCGAGTTAGTCTGCGTTCGCGGAAATGACTGTCCGCCGACTATGGCTGGTCCGGTGGGTACCGGCCAGAGGAATTCAGGCAGCGTGACCAGGCAATAGGCATCTTCCGTGATGCCTGACTACGGATTAGCGTCTTTAGCAGCTGACAGTGGTGCTTAGGGTTGCGGGGTTATCTCCTGAGCTGCATCTCGACTGAGCGCACCCCGTTGGACGCCTTCACTTTGAACGATTGAGCACTCGTCCGAACGACGGCGTCACCCGACGTCGCGAGTGACAGGATCTGTCCTGTCTGAGCATCAGTAATCACAAGCAGCGGCGAAGCGTGCGTATTCCACCTGAATCGTGTCATGCCGGAGCTTACGGCTGTCACATTTACTTGAGCGGACGTGATGTTAGCGCCGAGTGAGGTCCGTGTTTGTGGCTGGCGTCCGGGGGCAGTAAGTGTGAGTGATGCAATCCGATTTACGGGAATCTGACTCAGCGGAATTGCGTAAGCGAAATGTTCTTCGACCTCACTGACATCTTCGACCGTGAGCGGATCGAATGAGATCGATGTCAGGGTCGCACCGCTTTCATCGAGCGCGGCAAGGCGGAGCTTTCCTGAACGGGATGGAAGAACTGGCATTGTGTTCGCGACGAATGCAGGCTCGAGCACGAGACCACGTTTCGTCACCCTTCCCCATACAATCAGGCACTCCTGTCGTGCTGCATCTCCAAGAGGTGCGTCACCGAATGCCTGCCTGTGGTTGAGAATACCCATATAGGTATAGTCACTCGTCCACCGCCTCGGCGTCAGAAGATTGAATCCGATAGACAGCCAGCAGTAACTCATCAGGTCCGGCATGTCTGGTGGAAGAATGCGAGCTGTTGCATTGTCGAACCCGTATACGCCGATGCGTGCATTCGCATATGGAAACGCGGCGTCGACGCCTACCGGACCACCGCAAGGCGCATGGAAGCGTCCCCAGTTATGACCAAGCTCGTGCGCGAGCGTCTCGACCGCCTGGTTGTCATCGAACACGACGACCGATCTTCCAGGTACATATCCGATTCCTGCGACGCCGGTTCCAACGTTGTCCTTCAGAACGCCGACGTATTGTCGTCCGCCTCCTTCGGCAATGCGAAGCGTTTCGATCTGCGAGAGTATTTTCGACCATGCACCGTTGCTGTCGTTCTTCGCGAGAGTCAGCGATGTCGAATACGGCGCACGTATCTCACTGTTGATTATGCTCAGCGGATGAATGCGCAGCGTCATGTTCACCATGTTCGATACGAGCGGCTCAGTAGCTCCGCCGGTGATTCCTTCGCCAGTGATGATTGGTACAAAGCGAAGGTTCGATATCGGCACCGAGCGAACGTCGAGCGCTGCGGGTGATCCGCTTAGCGGAAACTGATTGTCCCCTTCGTCGGCTTCGCGAATCGCGTTTGCAGGATCGATATCGATGAGCATCGACGTTCCCGGCTGCAATTCAGCTTTGGGGATTGTCGCGTTCCACGAATCGGTCGCGTCAGCTTCGCTTATGCTGAGCGGCACGCCGGAGCGAGGCGGTGCGATGTCGTGCGTGGCGATGAGCTGGCCGTTCCGATAGAATCGCGCGCGCACCGCAGGTGCAGCATTGTTGGTTTCACTCGCTTTGACGAACACGCGGAGATACGCTTCGCGTCCTGCGATGATCGGAACGGTTCCGGAAAGATTCTGCGTGGATTGCACGATGTACGCGGCTGCGATCGTGAGGTCGAGTGTTGGCGGGCGGATTACATATGGAATGTTGACCTGAGTTCCCTGGCCCGCCGCGATTGTGAAGGGCGTCGGGTTATTCGATGATCCATAGGTCTCCCCACCGACAAGAACGTTGCGCGTGCTCGCTTTGTATTGGCCAGGCAGCAAATGCGACACGATGGTCGGCCCGTTGCTCGTTACGGTTCTTGTGAATCCTGCGGGGCCGCTCAGATCCCAGATCGTGGTCGTTGCCGATGGCAATCCGGTTGGAGTGAGCGTCACTCGTCCCGTCGTGGCGGCGTAGGTGACCGAGAGCGGAATTGCAGTTGTCGATGGTTCGATTGTCAGTGATGTCGGGCTCGCGGTCCCACCGTACAGCTCATCGGAGTCGATGTTGCTGACAATCACCGAGTACGTGCCCGGCACAACGTTGCCGATTTCGCCGGCTGCATTCACGGTGCGTGAAGAGCCGGGGCCAATGAGGGAGATGGTTGGTGTTGCTCCAGGCGGCACGCCATTTACCGAAACTGATACAACGCCTGTAGTGATGGCGTAGGTGACACTTGCCTGAGTTGGCGTTTTCGATGCGAGCACTTCGACTGAGCCGGTGACATTGGCTGGCGCAAAGGTGCTGCGAGTGTTGGCGGCGTTGTATGCTGTGACCTGATAGGTACCAGGTTCAAGATGGGCGAACGTAGTCGTGGCCGTAGCTGTCAGCGCCGTGTTCTTTGGCGTCATGATAGTCACAGCGGCGGGAATTTCTGCGGGGAGTCCGTTGATAGTGACCGTGAGACTGCCAGTGCGCGGACCGGTAGATCCGTCGCATCCCGATACGATGGCGGTGATCAGCGCGGCGATAGCTGCTCTGATAAAGCAGCTTCTCATATTGCCGCCACCCCCTTCGTCTGGCACGACGAGAGCCGGAGGCGGCGCAGCGCCATTGCAAATCGCGGATCGGACTTGTACCGCGTCAGTCGCGGATCGCATGGCAGCCCGCCCTGTGTGAAGAAGAATGGAGCCTTCACATCGATAGCGCGATTGAGCCAGATGAACGTGGAATCTGCGTCGTTGATGGCCGCATAAAAGAACGTGTGAGAGATCCCCGTTGGATCTGCATTCTTTCTACCGATCATCGCGCGCACGCTGTCGCGCATGACGCGTGTCATTGTGGAATCGCCAACTTCCATATAAGCGCGCAGCTGTATGGCCGAGGCGAGCGGTTGCGTCGCGCCGGGTGCGAGTACGTGCACGGAGTCGTATTGCTTCTTCGCCATCTTGATCGCCATGAGGTTCGTTCGCGCAAAGGGAAATGATGGATCGAGCGCGAGTCCCTTTTTCAGTGCAGCTTCCGCTTCATCGAGCTTTCCGGCAACCAGTGCGTTGTAGCCAAGATCGATGTTGATCACCGGAGAGGTGGGGTCGAGCTCGACGGCGCGCCGCATTTCCGGCAGTGCGTCAAGTGATCGTCCCATGATATACAGAATATCGGCGTACCACTCGTGTGCCGTTGGATTCAATGGCTCGAGCTCCACAGCTTTTTTGAAATGCGACTCGGCCTCTTTCCACTTGAGCTCGAATATGAGTGAATTCCCAAGTCCGAGGTGAGCGTCCGCAAGATCGGGATCGAGCGCAACTGCTTTTTCGCCCGCCTTGATTGCGAGCGGGATAATCGAATCGGTATCTCCCGGGCCGTACGTCGTCAATAGCGAAGCAGCCATCGCATAGCCTGCATATGCACGAGCGAAGTTCGGATCTTTTTGTGTCGCCTGCTGGAAGAACTCGAGCGCCCGATCCAGTCCCTTGCGCTGCGCGAACAGATACCTGCCCTGTAGATAATCATCATATGCAGCGGGATCTTTTGTGCCTTGCGAATTTACTCCTGCAACAACTAAAGGAGCGGTGAGCTTTACGCGCAATGCAGCAACGATGGCTTTCGTGATCGAGTCCTGCATTGCGAAAACATCTTCGGCCTGCTGTTCATAGCTGTCGGTCCATACGATGTTGCCGGTCGATGCATTTACGAGCTGCGCAGTGAGTCGCAGGCGATTGCCTGCGCGGCGCACAGTTCCGTCGATGACACCGCCGACATTCAGTGCCTCGGCGATTTGCTTCGCGTCAGCGCCTTTGAATCGAGCGACGGAGCTTCGCGATGCGAGAGTCAATCCAGGAACGCGGGCGAGCTCAGTCGTGAGCTCATCCGACATTCCGTCCGCGAAGTATGCGTTTGCGGTATCGCCGCCGATGTTTGTAAATGGCAGGACCGCGAGCGAATGAATATCGGCTGACGAAGACGATCGTCGCGCGAACCACGCTCCCATGCCGGCAATGAGAGCAATACCAATTATGCCTGCGCCGATGAGCGTCTTTCCATTGTGTCGGTTGCTCGCAGCACTTGTCGCTTCGAGTGCTCGCAATATCTCTCGAGCTGAAGCGGGCCGGTCGTCAGGGCTCTTCTCGAGGCATTTCATGACGAGTGACGCAACATGCGGCGGGCAGTCAGCTCTCCGGTCGATCAATCGTGCTGGCTTCTCAGTGATGTGCGCAGCAAAGAGCTGGTGCGGAAGTTTGTGCGCAAACGGGGCAGCTCCGCTCAGCACCTCGTATGCAACGCATCCGAAAGAGTATATGTCAGCGCGATGATCGATCTGTGGATCGGACGATATCTGCTCTGGCGACATGTACGCCGGTGTTCCGATCGACGTTCCCGTTTGCGTGAGCGTTCCACCCGGCGCAACAGTGCGCGCAGCCACAAGCGCTTTGGCAATTCCAAAGTCAGTTACAACTGCGGCTTCATCTGCGAGCAGAACATTCTCGGGCTTTATGTCACGATGGACGATCCCGTGATCGTGGGCGTATGCGAGTGCACGAGCTATATCCTTGAGGATCGATATCGCTTCGACCATGGGGAGGCCAGCATGTCTTTCGAGTCGCGCGCGAAGCGAGAGTCCGTCCACGAACGGCATCGTATAATACGGCAGTCCGTGCGCAACTCCGGTCGTAAGAACTGGAACTATGTTTGGATGCTGAAGCTGCGCAGCAAGCCTGATCTCCCGCTGGAAACGGTCTGCACTCAATCCGGCGGCGAGCTCGGGGGCCAGCACCTTGATTGCGACTGTTCTGCCGAGGGCAATCTCTTCACCGGCGAAGACGCGGCTCATCCCTCCACCGCCGAGCTCGCGGTCGATGGTGTAGGAGGATCCCAGTGAGGCCCGGAGGTCGTCGATGAGGGTCATTCGGCTGGCGCCAAACGTACGGCCGGGGGGTTATTTCTCCAAATAATCAGGACGATCCGGCTGGGCGAACCTTGGCCAGCTTCACGTAATCACCTTCACATTCGACGCCAAGGTACCGATTCCTCGTCGAGATTTACAGTTCGGTCGAGTGGCTTCAGGCACATGAGCGCGTTCTTGACTGCTCGCGTTGAGACTACGGAACGTTTGAGCCACCCTTTGTATTGTTCGAAAACGTATTTCCGCCGGAAGAAACCGGTGTAGGGGCAACGCTCCCTTGGGGTTCGACATAGAGTCCCCATCCCGCACTCTCGCGCACGAGGCTGTTGGTCAATTTCAGCCGGTCAAACGCATCAACCGTGATGTTCGCCGCGTTAGTTGCACCGCCGCCACCAGCATAGGCAACTTCAACGTACGTCAATTCGTTTGCAGCAGAGTTGCTGTAGAAGTAAAGCCCATGCCAGTAACCACGAACCTGCTGCTCACCAAGAAAACGAATCGGCGACGACGCGGTACCAATTGCCGTGAGAGAACCCTGAACATTCAGCTCGGCGTTTGGCCCAAGAAGAAATGTCATTCCCGGGGAGATCGTCAGGGGCTCCCATATGACGCTCGAGCCCGTAAAATGAATCGGCGCACTGGTTATCCGCCACGTTTGCGCGATATGAATCGATGTCCCATAAACGTCGAGATAGTTGGTACCATTTGCGGTGACGTAATCAGATCCGGTGTCAAGCTGGCCCAGTTGCTCTGCGCCGATGCGTACCCCGGATCGAGTATTGTTACGCAGGACATTGGCGCTGAACGACGGAATGTTGGCTTCATTATCAACGAACACCCCAACGCCCGCACTCTCGCGTACAAGACTGTGAGTCAGTTTCAGCCGGTCAAATGCATCTACAGTAATGTTCGCCGCGTTCGTTGCACCGCCCCCTCCGGCGTACGCTACTTCGACGTACGTCAATTCGTTCGCGGCGGAGTTGCTGTAGAAGTAAAGTCCGTGCCAGTAACCACGAACCTGTTGCTCACCAAGGAACCGAATCGGTAATGCGGCAGTGCCGGCGGCGGTAAGTGAACCCTGAACATTCAACTCTGCGTTAGGCCCAAGCAGGAATGTCATTCCAGGAGAAACTGTGAGCGGCTCCCAGATAACGCTTGATCCTGTTAAATGGATCGGCGTGCTTGTTATCCGCCACGTCTGCGCGATATGGATCGACGTTCCATAAACGTCGAGGTAATTGGTTCCGTTTGCGGTGACATAGTCAGATCCAGTGTCGAGCTGACCCAGTTGCTCCGCACCGATTCGAATGCCGGATCTGGTATTGTTTCGCAGGACGTTCGTGCTGAATGATGGAATACTGGCTTCATTATCAACGAACACTCCAACGCCAGAACTCTCGCGCACGAGGCTGTTAGTCAATTTCAATCGGTCGAACGCATCTACCGTAATATTCGCCGCGTTCGTCGCAACTCCGCCACCTGCATAGGCAACTTCAACGTACGTCAATTCGTTTGCGGCCGAATTACTGTAGAAGTAAAGCCCATGCCAGTAACCACGAACCTGTTGTTCACCAATGAAACGAATCTGCGACGACGCAGTACCAATTGCCGTGAGAGAACCTTGAACATTCAACTCTGCGTTAGGCCCAAGCAGGAATGTCATTCCTGGGGTAATCGTCAATGATTCCCAGATGACGCTCGATCCAGTTAAATGGATCGGCGCACTCGTTATCCGCCATGTCTGCGCGATATGGATCGACGTTCCATAAACGTCGAGGTAATTGGTTCCGTTTGCGGTGACGTAGTCGGACCCGGTGTCGAGCTGGCCCAGCTGCTCCGCGCCGATTCGAATGCCGGATCTGGCATTGTTACGCAGGACGTTCGTGCTAAATGAGGGAATGCCAGCTTCGTTATCGACGTAAACTCCAATGCCCGCACTCTCACGCACGAGACTGTTAGTCAGTTTCAGCCGGTCGAACGCATCAACGGTGATGTTCGCAGCGTTCGTCGCACCTCCGCCACCTGCATAGGCAACTTCAACGTACGTTAATTCGTTTGCAGCAGAGTTGCTGTAGAAGTAAAGCCCACGCCAGTAACCGCGAACCTGCTGCTCACCAATGAAACGGATCAGTGACCCGGCCGTACCAATAGCCTTGAGAGATCCTTGAATGTTCAGCTCGGCGTTGGCTCCAAACGCAATCGATGTTCCAGGCTGGATAGTAAGATCATCCCAAACGGTGACGGAACCCTTGACGAGATAGTGAACGCATCCCGCGGTACCAGGGGACCAAGTTGCAGAGCCATGCATCGGTGCATCGATAACCGTTGGCAACGGGCATCCACCCGATGTGGCGGTTGAGATATTCAGTGTATTCGAGTAGGCCGAGTTACCAGCCGAATTATACGCGCGAACCCGATATGAATATGCCGTCGCCGCTGTTACCGACTGATCGATAAACGCGGCAACGTTCACCCCGGTCGTTCCAATTTCGCTGAACACACCAGTCGTACCGGCGGCGCGCTCGATGCGGAATCCAGTTTCGTTGCTCGAATTGTCGGACCAGGCGAGCGAAACTACCGCAGTCGTCGAACTTCCGGAAAGGTTCGACGGCGCATCAGGAGTGGTCGGGGATACAACGGTAACTGTCGCCTGCGCAGACGCGTTACCACTCGGCCCGACGCACGTTATCGTATACGTAGTCGTATTCGTTGGGCTTACGGATTGAGTTCCTGTCACAGCGGTGCTGGTAGTCCATGTAGCGCTGCAGGAATTCGCGCCTGTAGAGGACCATGTCAAAATCGATGGCTGGCCGCTATTGATGGTTTGGGGGTTTGCAACGAGAGAGACACTTACTAATCCTGCCGGTACCGTTGCAGTAACCACATTGGAATAGCCCGAACTGCCCGAGCCATTGTACGCACGCACTCGATAGGAGTATGACAGTCCAGCAGCTACGTCTTGATCGATGAACGCTGCTTCGTTTGAACCAGTTGTTCCAATCTCAGCAAATGCAGAGCTTCCAGCTGGTGACCGCTCAATTCTGAATCCGCTTTCATTCGTCGAATTGTCAGACCACGCGAGTGATATCAGCCCGGCTGCCGGACTTGCGGACAAGTTCGTAGGTGCTGAGGGCACCGATGGTCCGGACACAGTAACGGTCGCCTGAGCCGAGGCCGATCCTGTAGCTCCAGTACATGTTATTCCATAAGTAGTGCTTGCATTCGGAGTTACCGTTGCCGAACCGGATGTTGATGTGCTTGAAGTCCATGAAGCGCTGCATGAATTAGTATTCGACGATGTCCACGTGAGGGTCGACGCTTGACCAGGAGTAACGCTTTGCGGACTTGCCGTTAGCGTTGCACTCGCCGTGTTTCCGACGGAGGAATACGTAATCGTAAATGTCCGGTCTTCACCGGGCATTAACGCGAGGGTGTTTCCAGTGCCACCGGAATTCGACACTGATACTGTCTTTCCGGCAATAGTCGCCGGCGTCAGCGTAAACTGTGTGCCCTGCCGGGCTGCTCGAACGGTGAGTGCTTGACTTCCGCTGCGAGTGATGTCGCCTGGACCGAGTGTCCATGCTGCGGATTCATTGCTGTTAACACGAATGGTCGCTGTTGGTGACTCACATCTGGTGTCGAGTGCGTCGATCTGTTTGAAGAGTGCCGTCTTGATGTGCCCTTCGCTGGTGGGCATGCCAAAGTAACTCTGCACTGCGGAATGCAGCGTGATACCAGATCCAATTCCCGCACGGCTGTAGTAGACTCTCCACAGCCATGCCATTGCATCGAAGTCGGCGGAGAGCTCATTCGGGCGGCCGTCCACAATATTGTGTCGCGTTACCGCGAAGATTTTCTCCAAGATGTCAACGGATGGATCGCCCCGCACGATCATCGCCGATGGAGGAATGCTTGTGAGATTCTGAGCCGGTTCAATTGGTGGCGCTATAGCTACCCATCCTGTACACGCGCGATCTTTTTCCGTCCATGTGCCAATAGTCGACAGGTGCAGCAGCGCTTCCTCGGCGAGGAGATTTCCTCGAGAGTGAGTGACCAACACGATTCTTTCACCGCGTTGGCGTGACGCCAGCATTAAATCGGCAAGTGTTCGTGCATTAGGCGTGACAAAAGGCGAGGCCTTGAAGGCCAGAGTGACGACTTGGATCGCTGCCTCAACGACATCGGATGCGCTAAAAACGATTTGTCCGATTGCGAGCCCGCCATCCGGAATACATGCGGACAGAGTGAGAATTGCGCTACTGATTCCAATACCAAACTGCGCCGCCTTGAGCTTGAGGCACGTAAAGAATTTCTCAATTCTGGTGTCGTCAAAAACGAAGGTGGGGTCGTAAAACCCGCTGACCAGAAAGCCTCGAGTGCTACCGATGCCATTTCGTTCGGCAAGTGGAGAAAGCGCACCTCGCCAGGCAAGCTCTGCCTCATCAGGCTGCGTGAGCATTCCATTTACATAGATGATCTTCGTGTGTGTCAGTGTGGTCGCCGCGGAGAAGTTCGATAAGCTCGGAGCACTGACAGACATCGCCATGGGATCGAGCTGTAACGCTTGACTGACCTTTTGTGCGTCCCTTTCAGGAACAACGGCTAATGCGAAATCGCGGCTCAGGCTCTGAGCTGCAGCTTCTGGAGACAATCGTGTAAGAAGTGTCTCATACGAGGCTCGAAGAGTTCGATTGAGATCTGCGGGAGTAGACTCTACTAATGACCGTGTAATCTGCTGCACCAAAGTTGAGTCAGTGGCTGTCAGCGTCTGGCGACTATCGGCGGCAGCAACTAGGGTGTGCGGCTTGTCCATCATGATCTGTCCAGACGCGGGGACCTTCGCGCCATCGAGCAGAACCTCGAGATGCTCGAACCCGGCAGCAACAGAGTAGGAGTAATTGACGTTGGTACCGGCCTCAAGTTCCTGAGTGCCGGCTACGGGATTTCCAATAACTCCGCTTGAAGTTGCGGTTGTCAGGACGTGCTTAGCGCCTGGAGTTACGGGAACAGGCCCCGGACCCGTGGACTTATCCCCACCACAACCGGTCAGGATGAGTGCTATGATAAGTTTGTGTACTACCGAGCGCGAACGACCCAAGTAGCCTCCGCCTCTAAGGCACCCAAAGAGCGCTGCGAAGTGGCGCTAGTATAGACCACCTTGGCAAACAAAAGAAGAGCGAGTTTACTTGCATCTCTGGGTACCGGCTTAATGGGGCTGGAGATGCGCGCCACAATTCAGCCGCTAGGGCCACGCACCTTAGCGAGCTTGATAAAATCCCCTTCGCAGCCAATTCCCAGGTAGTGGTTCCTCAGCGTCCGCACGGTTTCGCGATCCAGTGAGGACGAATGCGCCGCTGGGTTACGCGCCGCGGCAAGATCCTTGAGAATCGCCGGCAAGCTTGCCGTAAACCACTCACCTCCTGAGGCGAATTGCCGCTTCAACAGCATGTTCACCGTGTTCATTTCGCCGAGTATGAGTGCAAGTGTGCCGAGTGAATAGGGACCCGCTTTGGCGAGATCGGTGCTCCGGCCGTCGAGGTTTACAGTTCGATCGAGCGGCTTCAGTCGCATCAGTGCGTTCCTGAGGAGAATGTTCGTCTGGACCTCAAACGCTTTTGCGAAGTCGATCACCACTGGAGAGAAATCAAACGAAACATCGTTTCGATGATCACGATAGAGCTTCTCGGCCGTAGCGATGAACGTGCGCGTACCCGGATCGAGTCTAGCCCAGTTGTCTTCGCCAAAGCAGTGCTCGCGCAGCTCACGCTCGGTTGATCCAATGCCGCTGTGTTCCCCGTCGAACTCGACCCAGTATCTACCGTCTGTCAGCTGATCTCGAACGTCGTGCTCGAAGTATCGAGCGCCATCTGGTCGCGTCACGATCAACGGCAGATTTACCATGCCGCCGTAGATCGAGACGGGCATGTCGTGGTATGCAATGTTGCGGAGCTTCTTGAGCTCATCGAC
>DATEDH010000177.1:0-6373 GCA_035281765.1 Gemmatimonadaceae bacterium | reverse complement strand
CAACTCCCAGGAACATCATTCCGATCTGGAATCCGGATCCTGCTGCTGCCTGGAGTGCCGCGTTTACGGATTCATTTACCGCGATATCCGTCAATGAAAGGCGTGCGGCCGCGTATAGCTTGAGCGACGCAAAGCTGAACACGACGCTCATCGCGCCAATCGCTGCCTGACACGTTTCCATGAAGAGCGCCATTTGTGCGAGACGCTTGTTGACTGGCGCGAGAGTTACGTAGAGTGAATAAGCGAGCACGACGATGAGAATCCAGCTCACACTCATGCTTACCATTGACCATCTGTAGAGCGATTCGCCTTCTACAACTCTGCTGGCTCTCTCGCTGAACGATCCGTCACCCGTTATCCACATCGGGAGCATTGTTCCGAGAACCGCGGTCGCATAATTGGCGATGTAAGCCGCTCCGGCTATACGCGCGTATCGCCGTTGAACCATCGCAGCATCGTTGTTTGGAGTAGTCATGCGTGAACTTCCCCAATTGACGATGGCGAGCGCACCACGAGTCCTCGCATTCTCTGGCGCAATCGCACTCGCCACAGCCAGTAGATCATTGCGATCGTCACGATCAACATCGGCATCGCGAGGAGAGGCATGATGCGGATCGGCTTGGGAATGACCTTCGCCTGTCCGATAAAAAAGGAGAGACACGCAATGAGCAGGGCGAAGCACATTCGCCACAGGTGGCGTGCGATTCGTTTCGATCCCGTCAGGGGTCCAAAACGGATTACCCGGATGTCACCTGCAATTGCGAGTAGGCCGAGCACCCCGAATGCAAAGAAGGGAATTGCGAAACCGCGGTTCTTTTCATCGGCAAGAAGGTCCGCCGTGATTATGAAGTCGAACACGGCAACCGGCACTACGGCGAGCATCGCTCCAATCGTGAACAAGCGGGTGCGCGCGGTTGGAGCCCTCACTGCAACCAGGGAAGTCAGCACGAGATAGGTAGCAAGAACTGCGGATGGAATGTTCACTTTCACACCGACGTTCCTTACGATCGCCATCGTGCCGCCCGCCAGCGCCATCGCCAGCATCGAATACACGAACAAGATTCCCGCTCTTCGATGGACGGTCGCGCCTTTGACAACGAACAGGGCAATGAACCCGGTTATGAGGCCGATCGAGCCGGCCACGATGTGGATCACCAGCGTGAGCCGCATCAACTCCTCCCTGACTAAGTTTTTAGTTATTCAGCTCGTCAGAGGGGCCTACGGAGGGTCATATAACTAAGTTTCTAGTTGTGAGCGGATTGTGAGTGGAACTCGGATTGATGCCGCTCGAGCTGCGGATGAGGGACCGAAAAGACCAGGTACATCAGGCCGGCGGCAAGCACCGGCGCGATCGCGCGCTTCAGAAGCTGTTGAGACCTGGGAGCCAGCAGGGCGGTCAAACGGCGCTCGAGCATGCCGGTGTCATTCGCAAATGCCGGCTGCATCCTCATCCCCCGATTGCCCGCCTCGGCAACCTTTAGAAGAAGCTCGCCATAAGCGGGCGCGTCGCCGAGTGAGCCGACTACCCGGTTGTCGCAATCCATCTCGATCGCGAGATGCAGCCGGTAGAGCTGCCACCACAGCGCCAGGTTCCACGGCCAGAGAGCGACGAAAATCGACATCACAGTCAAAAGCCGCGAATCGTGCGACCGCTTATGCTCGGCCTCATGTCTCACGACGTAACTGCGCTCCGAAGGCGGAAGCGCAAGCACCCATCGAGGGATGTAAATCTTCGAACGGAATAGTCCTGAGCTTGCAGGTCCGATCGATTCAGTAACGACGACTGTGGTGCCGTCGATCTCGGATATCGTCGAGTTTCGTGAAGCCATCCAGATTCGCACAGCATTCGCGAGTCCCAGCACCAACAGACCAACCGTTGCAACCAGCCAGATTCGCAGGAATATCTGGCCGAGTGGCGCGCCGCACTCCATGAGGTTGCGTCCGAGCTGATGCGGCATCGACGCTGCCTGATGCGATGTCGGAAGCGTTGCGACCTTTACACCCAGAACGTCGATGACTGACGACGAATGCTTTGTCGAGAGAATCGGCGGGAGAAAGAGAGACAGAAGCATCGATCCCACCCAGATGCCTCTTCGCGGCACGCGCGCCGGCAGCGCCGTCTCGAGCAGCAATGCTGCTGCTCCGACGAACGTCCCGACTGAGATGAAATAGAACAGGCAGAGGGCGGCCATGATTTGCCGTACGGGATCACGGTTCCCGCGGTTTCCGCTGCAACATTCGGGGTTGCTTCGGGGTAGTAGACATCGGGCCGTAACTCGCCCATCCAGCAGCATTGGAGCGCATGAAATGACACGTAAATCATTGATCGGAGCGGCTGTTCTCGCTGCTGCCGTGACAATATCGTCGTCCGCATACGCAGGAACTCTACGCGGCTCTCCGTCTTCCATGGAGCAGCAGCATCAGGTTGCTGTGCACGAGGATCTCACTTTCGCAGAAAAAGCCGCCGAGATTGGCAAGCTCGTGGATAGCGGGGAGCTCGTGGAAGTGAAGGGCAACGCTGACTATGCGCTGAGCGGCGTATCGTTTCCTTATGCGCGTCCGGAGATCGTTCTCTTCATCGAGCGGCTCGCGTCGCAGTATCACGCCGATCTCGGCACTCGCCTTGTCGTGACGAGTCTGACGCGACCGGAAGACAAGCAGCCTCGCAACGCGCATAAGCTTTCAGTGCATCCCGCTGGGATGGCCGTCGATTTTCGCGTTCCTTCCGATGCGAAGGGCCGTGCATGGCTCGAGAATGCTCTGCTTGGTCTCGAGAACTCACGTGTACTGGATGTAACGCGAGAGAAACATCCTCCACACTATCACGTTGCTGTTTTCCCCGCAGAATACCAGGCGTATGCGATGAAGCGCATTGCTCAGGAGCCTGCTCCTGTGATCGAGCCAGTCCGAGTCGAGCCTTCAGTGGCACCTCTCGTCAATGCTTCAGCGCCAGTCGCTGTCCATCAAGCAAGCTTTCCACCGGCGGCCGTTTTTGGGTTTGTCTTCGTCCTGCTGGCCGCGGCGATCGGAACTGCATCAAGGGTGCTGGCGCGCAATAGTCGCTAGACGTCAGTCTTGACAGGAACTATATCGGGTGCAACTATATTGCTCAGCAATACAGTTGCACCCGATTCTTTTTTCCTGTCCCGATGCCAAAACCACCTGAGTCACTGACACCGCTCTCTGCAGGGATCCTCTTCGCGCTTGCTGATGGCGCAAGCCACGGCTACGCGATAATCAAGGAGATCGAGCGCATCACCGATGGTGAGATGCGGCCGAACACCGGAAGCATGTACCTCGCTCTTCACCGCCTCCTCGAGGACGGTCTCATCGGCGAATCCCGCGGGCCGGGCGACGACGCGCGCCGCCGCTACTATCGGCTTACGGAAAAAGGCAAAACAGCAGCAAAGGCAGAGGCGAGGAGACTTGCTCAGCTCGTGCGCGTTGCATCCGCAAAGAAGCTGATCCCGCGGAGCGCTATATGATCCGGCTCACCGACCGGTTGTTCAATCTCGGCCTGCGCGCATTCCCAAACGATTTCCGCGCGCGGCATGCCGATGAGATGCGCGATGTCTTTCATGCTCGCGGGGCCGACGTTTCATTGGCCGCGACGGTCCAGGAAGCGGCCGATCTCTGTATCTCGGGCCTGAGAATGCGACTCGAGTCGCAACATGCACATCGCTCCGCGCTCATGATGCTCACCGCGGCTGCGATGGTTACGACGACTTTGATCGTGAGTGACATCAGTCATCCTGTGCCGTCGCGTATCGACTTCAGCGCGAGCGATCCGTCTGGCCCGTTCACGATTACCATCGTCGATGGCCGTGCGGTTGAAGCGACCATTAACAGCAAGCGGCTCGATCGCAATCGCATCGTAGCCGGGCGGGATTCGATTCGTCTCCTGGGAGATGACGGATCGGTTGCAGTCGCTGTCGCATTCGATGCGGATAAAAACGCCATTGCATGGATTCCGCGTTCCGCTGCGATCCGATGAGGCGCACGCTGGCGATCACGGCGCTTTTGATTTCTGCCACCACAGCCCGGGCGCAGACTGGGATCGACCTGTCACAAGCACGCGCATACTTCACCGAGCTGAGCCAGCTCGACTCGATAGACGGCGGAAAACTATGGGGCCGCCGCGTCGCCGGGCCAATGATGTTCGCAGATCCGGCTTCACGAACCGTCGTTGCCAATCAAGCCGACGCCAAGGGTCTATTGCGCCTGGAGAATGGTTTGTGGATTGGCAAGCTTCCGCCGGAGATCAGCGTTGCGAATACCGCCCAGAATGTCGGGGGCCGCATTTTCTCGATGATCATCTGGCCGCTTACTGACAGTAAATACGCGCGCGGCCGCCTGCTCATGCATGAATCCTTTCATCGTATCCAGGACTCACTCGCTCTGCCTGCATTCAATCCCGGAAATGCGCACATGGTTTCGGCGGAGTCACGCATTTGGACTCGACTCGAATGGCGCGCACTTACGGAAGCATTGCTTCACACGGGAGCTGCGCGAAAGCAGGCGTTGACAGATGCGCTCACGTTTCGTGCGCGACGCAGCTCGTCCGCTCCAGCCGCGAAGGAGGAAGAGCGACAGCTCGAGCTGAACGAAGGTCTTGCCGAATACACGGGTCTCGTTTTGAGCGGGCTGCCCAAGTCAGCGTTGCACGATCGAGTTGCAGTTCAACTCGCCCAAGCCGAAAGTGGTGAGAGTTTCTCCCGCTCGTTTGCATATGCATCAGGGCCTGCATATGGCTTGCTCCTCGACGACACCGGCCACGCATGGCGCAAGCGTCTTTCATCGTCGAGCGACATTTCGACGCTCGCACAGAACGCATATGGAATAACTGCTCTGGACTCCAGAAACGCAGACAAGCTGGTTAGCCGTTATCTCGGCGAACGCATGGTCGCCGATGAGCGCGCAAAGGAGACAAAGCGACTTGCAAGAGAAAACCAGCTGCGCGCGATGTTCACGTCAGGAGCCCGACTGACGCTGCCGAGTGCGGGCGCCTTCAGCTTCTCGTTCAACCCCAACGCCGTTCTCCCGATTCAATCACTCGGCACAGTTTACAACGGTGCGCGAATTACAGACGCGTGGGGGATACTCGACGCGGAGAATGGAACCGTCCTCATAACGCGCGACGGGGCAGGGAATCCGGGTAGCGCAATCGTTGCGCACCCAACTATCGATGGTGGAACCGTGAAAGGCGACGGATGGAAGCTCGAGCTCTCGCCGGGATGGTCGCTCGAGCAAGGACCGGGCGGTGCGTTTACAGTTGTGAAGAAGAACTAGCGCCGCCTTCTACTTTTTCTTCACGATTAAATCCCGTCGTGCAATGAGTGACTTGTCGAAGTTGAATTCGGCTCGCGGTGAAGCCGTGGTCTGAGAGGTCGCTGATACGTTACCCACACTCATTCGCTTGAGCCTGCATACTGCATAGTGACCGTCCGAGCCGGTGTCCACTTTTACGCTTAGCGGATATGGCGCTTCCGTCGTTGTCGGCATCGGCTTGTATTCCGTGAAGGAAATTGTGATGGTCGCATTGCCCACTGCATTGCCTGATTCGTCGCGGACATAACCATGCACGATTCCTCTCGTGTTCTCGAATGAGGAGTCGGGGGCGGACCCGCAGATTCTCGTCCAGGCAGTGCGTCGGGACGGCGTCGATAGCGAGAAGCGCGCACTGTCGCCGACTATCTCAATCGGTTGCACTAACGCGGGGAGGCCCAGCTCCTCGATTGCTGGATGCGCAATCGAGATCATCGCCGTGCCTCTGCCGACATCAGCAAATCTGAATTGTCCCTCGCGATCAGTCTCAACTGTGATTGATCCGATCATGACCCGTGCCCCGCTCAACGGACGTGAGCTGAGACTGTCGAACACGGTTCCCGTAATCTGAGCGCGCCCATTCGCCGCAGCATCGTCGGTCATCACCACGCGCCCTCCGGTCTCTACAAACCCTGATGCAGTTATCGTCGCGATTGCACCGCGTGCTTCGACGAGACGCGGCATGAGAAGGCTCCAGTCGCTGACGATCCATGTTCCGGAAGGAAGTCGCGTAAATCGTGAATATCCGCCCGGCCGGAATCGTGTTATCTCACTCGCGTTGACGAAGTTGAAGTTGATCTCCCGGAGCTCTGAAGATTGCTGATCGACCCAGATCACACCCTCAATGTCGGATTGCGACCGCTTTGGCACGGGGCGGAACGAGACACCAATCAGCGCGGGTTTGTTCTTGTCCCGAAGCGCGCGAAAGCAGTGGGTCGATGCGAATCCGTCTGACAGAAGAACTTTTTCGTCAGGGCCGAAGAATTCCCACCCTCTGACGAAATCGCCCCTCACGTAGCCCCGCGTAATGAGAGCGGCAGGATCGGGT
>DATEDH010000176.1:0-6209 GCA_035281765.1 Gemmatimonadaceae bacterium | reverse complement strand
GCTACGCTGCAGACAGCTCAGGCACGTACGGCGACACCGATGCAATGACGGCAGCTGGTTTCCGTCCTTCGCAGAATGTCACGGTCGAAGCGAGCCCGGATGCAGGCCCGCCCGCCAGCTGGACAGCAAGTGCAACGCACGCGCTGACCGACAAGACCTGCGCGTCTTCCGCTGAAGGCCTCATTACCTGCACCTGATCATTCCGCAGTGCACTAAAAGCAGCCACGCAAATGCGTGGCTGTTTTTTTTTGGAGTTTGGCGCCATTTCTAAAACGCCGTCAATTGGTTTGACAGTTGGTGAAACGATGCGTCGAGTGGACAGCCGAACGATAGGATGGAGCCATGCGAATCAGATCGCGCCCAGGGCTCACACTCGTCGAAGTAATTGTTGCGATGCTCCTCTTCAGCACGGGAGCACTCGGCCTCGCAGCAACCAGTGCATTCGTTGCGCGACAGATCAGCGTTAATAATCTGAGGTCGCGCGCGTCATTCGCGGCCCGCAACAGATCAGAGAGCGCAATAGCGGCAGGATGCGCAGATCTTTCAAGCGGCAGCGAGACAAAAGACGGAATCAAATCCGACTGGACTGTTATTGGCGGAACCGTTGCGACACTCGATCAAACCGTTCAACGCGCGGGGCAGGGCGGGGTGCGCACTGATCGCGTGCAGTCATCGGTGCTCTGCAGGTGAAGCCTCGCGGATTTACGCTCGTCGAGCTGCTGATTGCGACGGCGATTGCGGGTGTCGCAGCTGCTTTCATGACCGTGACAGTTGTCCGCCAGCAGCGCTTTTACTCCGGCGCAGCTGAAGTCCTCGGCGTTCGAGCCGAGCTCCGCGATGGAGCGGATGTGCTGGTGAACGATCTGCGCTCGGCCGCTATCGCAACCTTCGGGTTGCCCGTAATGACTGACACCGCCGTCGAAATGATCTCGATCATCGGTGGGTCAGTCGCGTGCACAGCCCCAGCCGGTGCCGCGATCGAGCTCCCTCCAACGACCCTGGCAGCAGGTCACACACTTACGTCGCTGCTCGCTCAACCAGACACCGGCGACTTCGCACTGCTATTTGGCGCGGGTCCATCTCCGGATTCGGGTGAATGGGAGACACACCGCATTGCATCGTTCACGTCCCGGTCGGTCACAACGACTTGTTCACCGGCCACTGGATTCACAGACGCGACAGACGCGATTTCGAGCAGCCCTGCATTTCTCCTCACACTCGCGTCCAATCCTTCGACCAGTGTGAGAAAGGGAGCTCCGGTCCACTTTCTTCGCCGCGCACGATACAGTCTCTATAAATCTTCCGACGGTGAATGGTACCTCGGCTATCGGCGCTGCTCGATTACGCCACCCAATTCCTGCAGCGCCATCCAGCCAGTCAGCGGCCCGTATCGCAGGCTGCAAAGCGGGAGTGAGCCCGGAATGTCGTTCAGGTACTACGACAGGTTGGGTGCAGAGCTGGCCGACGCTTCACAATCATCTCGAGTCGCACGCATCGAGATCGTGCTTCGGGGTGAATCGCGTACGCATGTCGCTTTCTCGGGTGACAGGAAACATTCGTGGCGCGACTCGGTGGTTGTCAGCGTCGCGCCGCGTAATACAGAGCGATGAGATCGAGACCGGGGTTTGCGATCGCATCGGCAATCGCCGCACTCGTCTTGATCGGATTTCTCGTAACGGCAGCGTTGTTCGCGACCGCTCAGGAAAGTCGCGCAACTTCCGCTGAAATGATCGATGCAAAGGCATTTGCATACGCCGAACAGGTCGCCCTTGCCGCTGCGGCTGACTGGACCTGCAGTACGTGTGACCTTTTGCCGGCCGGATCAGTCATTATCCGTAATACAGCTGCTTTGCCGCCGCTCGAGGGCACAGTGTACATCACGCGTCTCGACAGCGCGGTTTATCTCGTGACAGGCGAAGCAAGATCCGAATCCGCAGCGCTCCCCTTGAGTCGCCGGGTTTCGATTGTCGTCACTACTTCGACCGACTCCCTCGGCGTCATTCACGCCGTTCCTCTCTCGCGCGAGTTCTGGACGCCTGTGTATCCCCCGTAGCGAAATCTTTCCGTTGCAAAATGCAATAGTCGCGTTACCTCAGCGCCGTTTGAATCGTGTCTAGCGTGCAGTCAACCGATGTCTCCTACCCCAGGACAACATGGCGCTCTTCGGCCGACGTAAAACGACAGTAGGTCTCGATGTTGGATCGGGCCTCATAAAGATCGCGGTAATCGATCATGGCAAGGGTACGCCCGAGCTCGTGAAAGTCGCGATCACCAAACTGCAGCCTGACGCAATTGTCGAAGGCGAAGTGATGGATCCGGGTATTGTCTCGGATGCGATCCGCGCCGCGCTCGACAATGCCGGCATAAGCAGCAAGCACATCGTGACTGCTGTAGGCGGACGCGATGTCATGATCAAGAAAATCCAGACCGAGCGCGTGAAGGAAAAGCAGGCTCGTGAGCTGATGCGCTGGGAAGCCGAGCAGCATGTGCCTGATGTCGAATCAGTCGAGCTGGATTTCCAGATTCTCGATGACGGCAAAGCGGGTGACGAGATGAATGTCCTTCTCGTCGCAGCGAAGCACGATCTGGTCGACGCAAAAATACGCATTCTCGCTGACGCTGGTGTGACGCCGAGCATTGTGGATGTGGATGCTTTTGCGCTGCACAACGCGTTTGAAGTGAATTATCCGGAAGCAATGAAAGGTTTCGTTGCTCTTGTTAACGTCGGCAACGAAGTGACCAACGTGAACATCATGGACAACGGTGTTCCGATTCTCACTCGCGATCTGCCGCTTGGCACGCGCCGATTCAGTGAAGACCTGCAGCGTCAGCATGGACTCGCTGCACGTGATGCGGAGAATCTCATTCGCGGCTACGATCGCTCGCCGCAGCTCGATACGGTTCTGGGCACGCGCGTCGAAGAGATCGCGCTCGGAGTGGAGCGCGCTGCAGGGTTCGTGGCCAATTCCAGAAATGCTGCGCAGCTCCGCGCTGTCTACATCTGCGGTGGCGGCTCACGTACGCCTGGTCTCGCAGAGATGCTGGGTGACCGGCTCAAGATTCCGGTACAGCATGCAAACCCGCTTCAGCGCCTGAACATTCGCGAGGGCGCGCTCGAGTCGCTCACGACCGATGAGGTCGCGCCGCTTCTCATGCTCCCCATCGGTCTGGCGCTTCGCCAGTAGCCCGCACCGGACACCATTCATGATCCAGGTCAATCTTCTTCCGGGCTCGTCCAAAAAGTCGCAGGGTCGCGACTTCAACCTCTCCGGCATTGTTTCCGGAGCGGCGTCGAGCATCTCGGACAAATATCTACTCGGCACTGTGGCAACAGTTGCAGCCACCGTTCTGACTGTCGGCTTCCTGTTCGTCGGGCAGTCGTCCCGCCAGCGGACGCTGAACGAGCGCGAAGAGCGCGCGATGCAGGATTCTGCGCGGTATAAAGTGGTGCTCGAAGCCAAGGCCAAGGCCGAAGCAAAGCGTGACTCATTATACCAGCAGGTTGCGATCATCCGGTCGATCGACGACAGCCGCTACCTCTGGCCACACCTTATGGAGGAAATCAGCAATTCACTTCCTCAATACACGTGGCTGACATCGGTCAAGCAGACCAGCACTCCACCAAGCTCAGCAGTCCAGGATACGCTTCGGAAGCCAAGCGCACCTGCAAACGACAGCGAAAAGAAATCGAGCGCTGCGCAGCGTAAAGCTCGTGCGGACTCGGTGCTCGCCGCGGCTTCCCGCGCGACAAAGTTCCGCATCGTGGGGCACACCGTCGATATCCAGGCACTCACTCTTTTCATGAAGACTCTCGAGGCGTCGCCGTTCATTCAGAACGTGCAGCTCACGAGATCGGACATCGCCCTCGTCGATGGAAAGGAAGTCACCGAATTCCAGCTTGAAGCGGAATCACAGAAGCCGCCTCCGTTTATCGTGAAAACGGTTGCAATGAACGTGGGAGATAACTGACATGGCAATCGGAGCAAATCTCAGCAAGCGCGACCAGATCCTGATCTCGGTCGCCGTACTCACTATCGCCCTCGCCGGGGCGTACGGGTATTTCCTGTACATCCCCAAGCGTGCGGAGCTCGCAACTCTCGAGCAGCATGTCGATGTGCTCGACAAGAAGAATCAGCAGGCAAAGGCTGACCTTGCAAATGGAAGCGTTGCCAAGCTCAAGGAGCAGGCGACTGAGTACGAAGCAAGCCTCAAGGCGCTGCAGCAGCTCGTTCCCACAACGAACGAAGTCCCAGGCCTTCTCGAGAACGTCTCGACCGCGGCACGAAGAGTCGGGCTCGACCTCGCTTCGGTGGAACCGATGCCTGTGATCGTCGGCGAGCAGTTCGACACTTACCGGTACAAGCTCTCGGTTAAAGGCGGTTATCACGCGGTTGCCGGGTTCCTGACGAACGTTGGATCCCTCAACCGGATCATCGCTCCTGTTGCGCTGGACCTCAAGCAACAGTCTGTGCAAGGGAAAAAGAACGTTCGTACAAAGGAAGGCGAATCCGCGCTCGATACGGATTTTCAGATCCAGACTTACATCGCTCATCCGTCGAACGCGACGAGTGACGTGATGCCGCCGGAGACAAATCAATGATCACACGCAAATCACTCGCAGTGCTTTTCGCGCTTGCAGGAGTCACCGTCGCTGCCGCGACGATGATCGCCGGCGCGCAGACACCAAAGCAGAATAAAGTGGTGCGCGTTGCCTCGAACACCAGCGGCAACGACAAAACGCCTTCTGCACCTGCTCCGGCCGTTGCTGCGCCGGCGCCCGCGGCGGCTGAGAAGCCTGCAGCGAGCGACCTGCTCATCAATCGCGAAACGTTCAACTACGGAGCGACAGGACGTCGCGACCCGTTCGTCTCGCTCATGAATACCGAAGAGCTTCGCCCGCTGTTCAACGATCTCAAGCTCGTTGCAGTGGCGTTCGATCCGACTGGCCGCAACTCGGTTGCGGTTCTTCGTGATCTGTCGACCAAGGAGCAGTACCGCGTGAAGGTCGGGCAGGAGCTCGGCCGCATGCGCGTCGCCTCTATCAAGGCGAAAAGTGTGGTGTTCGGTATCGAGGAGTTTGGCTACAGCCGGCAGGAGTCGCTGGCAATGACAGTGGATTCAACCAAAGTGAGGACGCAATGAGGCAGTTCCTGGCGGCCTGCGCCGCTCTCGCGCTAATCCCTGCTGCCGGAAGTCTTCAGGCAGCGGCAATCGGCGCGGGTAGAATGGTTACAGGCTATGAAACCCTGAACGCCCCGGCGGTACGGTCGGTGAGCGTAGTGCCGGCTGCAGGCCGCGCCGAGATTGTAATCGGCGTCGATGCGTCCGTTGACGTGGACGATTTCGCACTGGAGTCACCCCATCGCGTGGTGGTCGATCTCAAGGGCGCAGTGCTTGGCATGCGGCCGACGTACGATCGTCAGCAGCGCGGCGGCGTAGTCAACGTTCGTGCCGCGCAGTTCAAGCCGAATGTGGTGCGCGTCGTCATCGAGATGGATGGCGCACATACATATGAAGTAAGTCGCAAGAATGGTGAAGTTCGAGTTTCCGTAAACGGCGGCGCATCGAATTTCTCTTCATGGTATAGCGACGCCTCGTATAAGCCGGTTGCGAGCAAGAGTGCGCCGACGACTGCGCAGACAGCACCAGCGCAGAAGACTGAAGCCGCTCCATCATATCAGGCCGCGGCGCCGGTCTCCGACTATTCAACAGTATCGCCAAGCTCTGATATCTCAAGCGACGATGTTGACGCGGAAGATCTCGATGCGGCTGAAGCTGCGCCTCTCAAGTTCTCCTCGGCTGCCGCAGTCTCGGATCAGCCGCGTATCACGGTTACCTACCAGGATGCCGACATCCGCGATGTGATCGCGGCGTTCGCGGCGTTCTCGGGTCGCACCATCGTGGTCGGCAAGGACGTGCAGGGAACAGTTACTGCAGAAATCAAGAACCAGCCGTGGGATGTCGCACTTCGCGCGATCCTGCAGGGACAGGGACTCGCCGCTTCCGAAGACGGAAGCTCAGGCATCATCACGGTCGACAGCTACAAGAACATCGTTGCGAAGCAGGCTTCGGAGCCGCTCATCACTCAGATGATCGCGGTGAACTATGCAAAGGCCGCATCGCTCGTTCCAACTCTCAGCGGGCTTCTCGCCCGCGACTGCACGCCTGGATCTGTTCCGCAGGCCCAGCAGAACGCACAGACCAGCTGC
>DATEDH010000175.1:0-8627 GCA_035281765.1 Gemmatimonadaceae bacterium | reverse complement strand
CTACCTGCAGAAAAAAAACAAAAAAACGCAGTTCTCCGGGGGTACTCCGTTTCTCCGTAGCTCCGTGTCTAGGTCGTCAGATGCTTTGTCAGCGAAAACATGTCTGAGAAGAAGAGGCCGGTACCGATTGCCGACGCACTTGCCGCGTTTCTAAAGGGCAGCGGACTCGAAAAAAGAGTCGACCAGGCCACTGCTATCGACGACTGGCCGAACGTCGTCGGAGACAAGATTGCGGCGGTCACAAAAGCGCTCTCGATCACCCCGGACGGGATTCTTTTCGTCGCGGTCACGACGAATGCGTGGATGACCGAGCTGTCGCTCATGGAGCCGGAACTGCTCGCCGCTCTGAACTCCCGAAAGGGCCGCGACAGGATCCGGAAAATCAGGTACCGGCTGGACCGCTAAGTCGTTCCGGCGCCTGCGCTTACGCGCACTCTTTTTCATTGCGAAAAAGCCCCGAAGACGTTAGATTATTCAATCTGCTGAACAGTCCGTCTTCGGTATCTGTTCGGACCCACCTTTGCACTCCAGAATCAAGCACATGGCGAAGACTGCAACTGCGAGCGAGACGCGTTACGACGCGGGCCAAATTCAGGTACTCAAGGGGCTCGAAGCCGTACGCAAACGGCCCGGTATGTACATCGGATCGACATCGTCGCGTGGTCTTCACCACCTGGTCTACGAAGTCGTCGACAACTCCATCGACGAGGCGCTTGCCGGCCACGCCAAGAAGATCGAAGTCACTATTCACAAGGATGACTCGATCACCGTCAGTGACGACGGACGCGGAATTCCCGTCGACATTCACCCGGTTGAAAAAATTCCGGGCGTCGAGCTCGCAATGACGGTTCTCCATGCCGGCGGAAAGTTCGACAAGAACACTTATAAAGTCTCCGGCGGTCTGCACGGTGTTGGTGTTTCAGTCGTCAACGCGCTATCCGAGCAGGTGAAGGTCTGGGTCAAGCGCGACGGCAAGGAGCACTACATGGACTTCGTTCGCGGCAACACCACGACGAAGCTCAAGGTTCTCGGCAAGGCAGGCCGCGAGACCGGAACAAAGACATGGTTCCGGCCCGATCCGGAAATCTTCACCGAGCTGCGGTACGATTACGACACTCTCGCCAACCGCCTCCGCGAGCTTTCGTTCCTGAACAAGGGAATCGAGATCAAAATTCACGACGAGCGTGAAGGCCAGGAAAAGAGCGAGACGTTCTTTGCGAAAGGCGGACTCAAGGAGATGGTGCAGTTCCTCAACTCCGCGAGAAAGCCGCTCCATAATGAGGTCGTGTACATCGAGACAGAGCGCGACGACGTCGAGATCGAGCTCGCGTTTCAGTACAACGATGGATACAACGAGAACGTTTTCTCCTTTGTGAACAACATCAACACTCACGAAGGCGGAACGCACCTCACCGGCTTCAAGTCTGCGCTCACGCGAACCATCAACGCGTACGCATCGAAGAATTCCGGCAAGAAGGGCGGCGACGTCACTCTTTCCGGCGACGATGTTCGCGAGGGGCTCACTGCAGTTCTCTCGGTGAAAGTTCGCGAGCCGCAGTTCGAAGGCCAGACCAAGACAAAGCTTGGCAACTCCGAGGTTGAAGGCGCTGTAAAATCCGTCGTCAACGAGATGCTCGGCTCGTATCTCGAGGAGCATCCGCGCGTCGCCAACATCGTCATCGAGAAGGCGGTATCGGCTGCGCGTGCGCGCGAAGCTGCGCGAAAGGCACGCGATCTCACCCGCAAGAAATCCGCGCTCGATATTGGAAATCTTCCCGGCAAGCTCGCTGACTGCTCGCTCAGCGATCCAGCACTTTGCGAGATCTATCTCGTAGAGGGCGACTCGGCAGGAGGATCGGCGAAACAGGGACGCAATCGCGCATTTCAGGCGATTCTTCCGCTGCGCGGAAAAATCCTCAACGTCGAGAGAGCGCGCATCGACAAGATTCTCGGCAACGAGGAAATCCGCACCATCGTCACTGCGATTGGAGCAGGCATCAAGGATGAGTTCTCCGTCGAGAGCGTGAGATATCACAAGGTCATTCTCATGACCGACGCAGATGTCGACGGCGCGCATATCCGCACGCTGCTGCTGACATTTTTCTATCGTCAGATGCCGGAGCTCATCGAAGCGGGCTACATCTACATTGCGCAGCCGCCTCTTTATCGCGTGGCAAAGGGCAAGGACGAGTACTACGCATACGACGAGAAGGAGCGCGACGATTACATCTCGCGACTCGGCAACGGCGAAGGCAAGGGCTCAGTCAACGTGCAGCGCTACAAGGGTCTCGGCGAAATGAATCCTGGTCAGCTGTGGGCAACCACGATGGACCCGGAGACTCGCACCATTCTCAAGGTGACAATGGAAGATGCAGTTCTTGCCGACACGACTTTCACCACGCTCATGGGTGACGAAGTCGAGCCGCGAAGATTGTTTATCGAGCAGAATGCCAAGTTCGTGAGCAATCTCGACATATAACGATCGCGTACGCGATCGTTATATGTCGAGATCGCGAGGGCGCAGAGGGCGGCGCTTCGCGCGCCATACAGAGGGCGCAGAGACACAGAGAAACGCAGAGATTAAGAAATCATTAGCGTGCAGGGTGCGGAGTTACGCATCCTGCACTCTTTCTTTTTCTTTGTGCAATGCGAACCGCGGTTGTTGCTTGCGTGCTGCTGATTGCATCCGCATGCTCGGCGGAGAAGCCACGTGTGAGGACGGATTCTGCAATTGCCAGCTCCGACAGCATGCGCGCTGACAGCGCGCGCGATTCAACTGCGAGTGAAACGGATCCGCCCTGTTTCGCAAGCCACCTCGGACTTCCCTGCAATTAGCAACAGGTCACGCCGAAGGGTTGCGAGTACGATTCGTCGGCAGGCAGGAGGTCCGTACCGTCGGGAGCAAATGAGATCCTGAACCCCATTCGATAAAGCCCGCGAACGTGCTCGATCATCGGCAACGGTGTCACTCCTGCGGGATCGTGAATGAAGTTCTTGCTCGTGAATGTTGTTCGACCAGGGGCTAGACCTGCCAAGCCGGGACTGAACGGGCCAATATCTTGTGCGGCGAGCTCCCACCGCTGATTCACCAGTTTTTCGAGCCGGAAATAATTGCGGTCGATGTAAATGCGACGCGTGCCCGTGTTCTCGATGGCAAATCCGGCACCCACGAGTCTCCGCTGATCGAGCTCCCGTCCGTCAGCGCTTACGGTCGTGATGGCGACAGCGGGCGATGTGGCTGTCGGCTCGATAGTGTCGAGGCACGCACTACTCGACAACATTGCTGTTGCTCCAACTGCAATTCTAAGGAGTGCGCTGCGCAAGTTTCTTTGCCTCCTTTTCCCACGGGCGGTTCTGGTACTCGATGATTGAATTTGCGATTACCTGAACGGGCAGTGTCAAGTTGAAATCAACGTATCGCGTCAGACTTCGCATCAACGGATTCTTCGCGGCGATTGCGGTCTGTGCAGCGTCGCTCCACGCGTTGAATACAAAATCCTGCTGTGTCGTGTGAATCAGCTCGTGCGACATCACGCGGCGCTTGCTCTGGAGTCCGGGGAACGATCCATCGGGAATCAGGTCGCTGATCGTCATCACTCCGGCAATGCTCTGCCCGAGCTCATCTGAAGTTTCAGGCGAAAGAAATACAAGAGTTCCGGTAGCGAGCGACTCGTTGAGCGCAAACGAATTACCGTCGCGCGTTGCCACGACACCTGCAACAATAGCCGAGACGAGATCGAATCTGGGCTGAATCTTTCGTTTTGCAGAGCGATCGATGTGAATGCGAATCGGACCGACGGGTAGTGTCGCGCGCTCCAGAATCGGACGATCCTGAGCGGCGTTAGAGATCTCGGAGCTCGCAATCGCGGCGATCTCCCGGCCAATCCACCAGTAAGCCGGCCGCGCGTTCGTGATGACGCGCCTGCCCGCAAATATGGCTGCTCCAGCAGCTGCCCCTCGCGCAGCGCCGCCGAGAACGGGACGGTGCGTGACAGCGCGCCAGACTCCAGCCGTCACCGCGCCGATCGCGACGTTGACGGTCGCGATCTGAAGTTCGGAGGGAAGGCGCTGCGGCGTCTGCGCAGATGCCTGGGCTGCGCAGAAAAGAAGTAGAGCTATCGCTTTCAACGGCGTCAGTGCTTTTGCGACGCCTGAAGAATTACTCGGAAAACTCCGATTGCATCGGCACCACCGCCGACCACAACAGCAGGACCTGCGACTGCAAACCAACGACTCAGAATCATGCCGCCTCCAGCTACTGGTTAATCCCGTCGGGGGAAATGCCTACAACGCCGGGTGAGTTAACCTACAGACAATAACAGGTAGTACACTGAACGTTCCAGAGTGAATATCGATACCGTGGACAGAATGCGTCTTACGCGCCGCGAACTCACTCTTTGGGCGCCCCGAATTGTCGGACTCGGACTGGCATTCTTTCTCAGCCTGTTTGCACTCGATGCGTTCAGCGAGGCGCGAGGGATTGCAGGCACCATTGTCGCCTTCGCCATGGGCCTGCTTCCCGCTGCGATCGTTCTCGCGACGGTGATCATTGGATGGAAACGCGACGGAATCGCGTCTCTCGTTTTCGCCGCGCTCACAATTTTCTATGCAGTCACAACTGTCGAGCGCCCGCTCTGGATTGTTTTCATCGCGGGACCGCTGGCACTTGTCGCCGGATTGTTTTTCCTCAGCTGGCGGCTCAAGCTGCGCCAATCCTTGCCACAGGAGTGAAACGCGTCTAGTGTGGAGCACTCGCTTCGCCACTAGATGCCGTCACCTGTTTTAATAGGCCCTCAACCGAGCACCCCTGGACTCGTCACCACAGCGAGATCCAGAAAGCGCGCGATTCCGCAGGATCTCCTGCGCGAAGCATCGCAGCGCCTGGCAATCATGTGTCTCATGGCGGCTATTCTATGGATTGCAGCGACGATCCTGTGGCACGTCACGTGGCCTTCGCTGCACCCGGGACAGACATGGCCAGGCATCAAGGCATCTGAATGGCTCGGCTACGCGAGCGGTATTGCGTCATTCCTCGTCTGGCTCCTCATCAGAAGGCAGAAGTGGGAGCCCGAAGTATTTCTGAAGATCGGTCTCGCGTACATGATCCTCAGCTGCTTCTCAGTCGGCATGGTAATGCACTGGGGCCTGCCTGAGAGCGAGATGATGATGGTGCAGATCAGCTGGGTTGGCGTGGTGATCCTCATGTTCGCGGCACTGCTGCCGACAGAACCGAAAGTGATGCTTGTGGCGGGTCTCGCCGCGGCATTCATGAGCCCGCTGACCATGATCATCACCCACGTTCACGGTCTCTCGGCGATTGAAGCATTCAAGGCCGGCATGCTGATGCACTATCCGGATTTTCTGATTGCGTTTGCTTCTGTCGGCGTCGCGGCAGTTGTCACTCGACTCGGCAAACAGGTAAGCAAGGCACGCGAGATGGGCAGCTATCAGCTCGGCGAGCTGATCAAGCGCGGTGGAATGGGGGAGATCTACAAGGCGACACATCGCATGCTTGCACGTCCCGCAGCAATCAAGCTCATCAGGCCCGAGATGCTTGGCGGTGCCGACGGTGAGACCGCTGAGCTTGCAATCAAGCGATTCAAGCGTGAGGCCGAAGCAGCGGCGAATCTTCGCTCACCACATACTGTCGAGCTGTTCGATTTCGGCGTGACCGAAGACAACACACTGTATTTCGTCATGGAGCTGCTCGATGGAGTGGATCTCGAAACTCTCGTGCGCGAAGGCGGACCACTCCCGCCACGTCGTGTGATTCACATTCTCCGGCAGGTTTGCGAGTCACTCGCTGAGGCGCATGAAAGCGGCCTCGTACACCGCGACATCAAACCGGCCAACATTCACCTTGGCAAGGCAGGTGTGCGTCGCGATCACGTGAAAGTGCTCGACTTCGGTCTCGTGAAATCGGTGAAACAGGAACCGATGGGAGATTCACTCGCAACCGCAGTAGGACGCACGCCGGGAACGCCGGCGTACATGGCACCTGAAATGATGCTGAGTGAGACTATCGATTCGCGGGCCGACATCTATGCGCTCGGCTGCGTGGGATATTACCTGCTCACAGGCAAGCTCGTGTTCGACGCATCGAACGCATTCCAGATGATTGCGAATCACCTGCGCAGTGAGCCGGTGCCGCCGTCAGTAAGAGGAAACGTCGACATACCACGTCCGCTCGAGACCATGATTCTGAAGTGTCTCGCGAAAAAGCAGGACGATCGTTATGCGAGCGTTCTCGAGATGTCGAAGGATCTTGCAGCGATCAATCTCAAGCCGTGGAGCGAGGAAGAAGCGCTTGCCGCGTGGGCCGCGCGTCAGCCGGTTGTCGGCGGCTCGGTGGCTGCTGCGAGTGAGCGCGGAGTGCTCGCTCCTATTTGAGCGCGCTTTGACTCGATCGCTTCAGTAACCTCCGACTCGAGTCTATCAGCAAGTCCCTTCAGCTGCTTCTCGCGCTTCTCTGAAATGTTTCCGAAGATCGTGCGCGCGAGAAGATAAAAACCGGTTGCGGCTCCAAGCCACAGCATCAAGGCGATCGGCGCCGAATGAAACTGGCTCATGCCGATGCCAACTGTTATGCCGGTTGTTCCGCCACCTCCGCCGCCAACAAGTCCGCCAATCAAAGCGCCCGCAACATCGCGCAGCTCTTCCTCGACACGAATCGTCGTGACTCCGCCCCGGGCCACAACGGTTACATCCACGCGTCTGCCGCGATTGCGGCGTCTTCCGCCCTGATAGCTCGAGCTCCACGAAAGGGTGCGGCCAAGCACACTCGGCATACCGTTATCACCGATTGTGCGACGAACGGTGTCGATCAGGGCCTCGTGCTCATCGTTCGATATCTCCCCGTCGACCACGCGCTCGAAGACAAGCTTCGTAGGCGCGCCTACCCATGGCGATGGACGATTGGACTCTCCCGGCCTGTCGAGTGATTGAGCCGCGCGGCGAATGAGCGCGGGATCGATTCCCGCCTCCTTCGCAATCTGCTCGATCTCGGCGAGCGACATTGCGCTCGAAGTATCATCCGCGGTCTGCTCGGTCTGCTGAAGCTCCGCGGCGCGCTTGATGATGAGCGCGACTTCTTCGTCGTTGAACTTGCGTCCGGTTACCGGCGAGTCTGGCATGACTCGAATGTAGGGTCAGCGGCTATCACGGTCTACTGACCTATGCACACCAATCATCTCACGCGTCTGAGCAATGGTTGCAACCGGTCGCCCGATCGCCTCCGCCACGCGCACCAGCCGTTCTACAAGTGCGACGTTCGTTGCAGGCTGAGTTTTCTCTTCATCGAGGTAAAGATTGTCCTCGAGTCCCACGCGCACGTTGCCGCCGGTGACAATCGCAAGTGAATTCATCGCGAGCTGAAACCGCCCGATGCCTGCCGCTGCCCACACAGCGCCGGCGGGAAGCTGCATCACGAGAGACGCGAGATTGAACGGAGTCGCGCTCACAGTGCCGAGTGAGCCGAGCAGAAGGTTGAAGTAGAATGGCTCGCGGAGAACGCGCCGCTCGATGAGATACTTCGCATAATCGAGCATCCCGAAGTCGAACACTTCGAGCTCAGGAACGATCGAACGCTCGGCCATCGCGTCTGCAAGACGACGAATCATCGACGGCTCGTTGATCGACGCCTGTTTTGGGAAATTCAGCGAGCCAAGCGTGAGCGACGCCATGTCGGGTTTCGCATCGCCGTCGAGATTCAATACGTCAGACCGCTGCTCGAATGCGCCGTGTGTCCTGCCGCTCGTCGACACAACGATGACTGCGTCCGGACATTTGGCACGAACCGCGAGAATGATCGACTTGTAGATCGACGACCGCCATGCGGGGTCTTCGCTTTCATCGCGCGCGTGCAGGTGAAACATTGTCGCGCCAATTCTGCAGCAGTCGGCGCAGTCATCTGCAATCAGCTCCGCAGCAACAGGCACAGACGGGTTGTCCGATGTGCGCGGCACCATCCCCGTCGGAGCAAGATTTATTATGAGCGGCTTGAATGACATCATCTGCCTTCGATGTTTTCCTTGACGACTCTTGCTGGTGAGCCAATTACCTGAACGTTGTCGGGAGCGTCCCGTGTAACAATCGATCCCGCTCCAACAACCGAGTGCGATCCAACAGTGCGGTGATCGAGAACGAGCGCGCCCATTCCTATATATGTAGACGTGCCGATGCTGCATGCCCCGGCAACGTTCGCACCGGGCATGACGCTGCAATAATCGCCAATCGAGGTGTGATGCCCGATCATCGCGCCGCGATTGAGAATGACATGACGTCCGATGGTCGTGCGCGTCGCGACGATCACGCCCGGACAGACGACAGAACCTTCACCGACTGTGCTGTTTCTCGAGATGCGTGCTGTTGGATGAACGAGCGTCGCGAAACGAAATCCCATTGACTCAACCTGATCGATGAACCTGCTGCGAGACGTCGTTCCGAGTGCGCACACAGCAAGATGCGAATCGCGCATCGCAGCAATGTCGTCGACCCAGTGGACCGGGAGACCTTCAAGGGTCTCCGAGCACTTCCCGCGATCCATATTCTCGACGAATCCCGCGATTTCTACACCGTCGATGTCGGATGCGACGTCAGCGATTTCAGGAGCGAATGTCCGTGTGCCG
>DATEDH010000174.1:0-6944 GCA_035281765.1 Gemmatimonadaceae bacterium | reverse complement strand
CCGCATCGGCTTCGGAAGAATGTCGGGCGTTCGCCCCGCGGATCTCGTTGGCGCAATCGCAAACGAGGCGGGGATTTCCGGAAAGGACATCGGCAACATCGAGATGCGCAACGGATTTTCTCTCGTCGAGATTCCCGAGACCTCTGCAGACGCCGTGATCGACGTGCTCGAAGGTGCGAAGATTCGCGGGCAGCGCGTCACAGTGAGTCGCGACCGCTTCAACAATGATCGCAAGAATCGAAAGGGAAAATGACGGTGATTCCGCAGACAATGCGAGCGGTGCGCGTTCATAAGTCCGGTGGATCGGACGAATTACGCGTCGACAATATCCCCGTTCCCTCTCCCGGCCCCGGACAAGCGCTCGTTCGCGTCGAGGCGGCGGGAGTGAACTTCATCGACGTCTACAAGCGGACAGGCATGTACAAGATCCCGCTTCCCACGACGCTCGGCGAAGAAGGAGCAGGGGCTGTCGTTGCTGTTGGCGACGATGTGAATGAGATCAAGCCCGGTGATCGCGTTGCATGGGCGCTCGTTACAGGTGCATATGCCGACTATGCGGTGGTGCGTGCTGACCGGCTTGTCCCGATCCCAGCGAATGTGTCAGCGCAGCTTGCAGCAGCGATCATGCTGCAAGGCATGACGGCACACTATCTGGCGACATCGACGTATCCGTTGAAGGAAGGAGATACATGTCTAGTTCACGCCGCTGCAGGCGGAGTTGGTCTTCTCCTTGTTCAGATCGCGAAGATGCGCGGTGCGACGGTGATCGGGACCGCAGGTTCAGAAGAGAAGGCGGACCTCGCGAGAAACGCGGGCGCCGATCACATGATCGTGTACACGAAGCAGGATTTCGTTGCAGAGGTGAAGCGAATAACCAACGGCTCTGGCGTGAACGTCGTTTATGACTCAGTTGGTGCGACGACTTTCATGGGTGGCCTCGATGTGCTCGGACCGAGAGGAACAATGGCGCTCTTCGGACAATCGAGTGGCGCGGTTGGCCCGCTGGATCCGCAGATTCTGAATCAGAAGGGATCACTGTTTCTCACTCGTCCAACACTTGCGCACTATGCGCTGACTCGCGAAGAGCTGTTGTGGAGATCGACTGAGCTCTTCAACTGGGTCGAGAGAGGAAAGCTCGACGTTCGCATCGGGGGAGAGTATCCGCTCGAAGAAGTAGCGAATGCTCACGATGCACTCGAAGGACGCAGGACGACCGGGAAGCTCGTGATTCGCGTTTCATCCTGACTCGCACATTCAAAACAACATGACTGACAACGCACGCTGGGTCACTTCACGAATCGGCAAAAGCGGATTTCACACCAACGTACACAGCGGCGCGCATCATCTTGTCGCCGACGAGCCGCAGTCCGTCGGCGGGTCGGACCGCGGACCCACACCTTACGAGCTTCTGCTGTCTGCGCTCGGCTCATGCACCGCGATGACCCTTCGTGTCTATGCAGATCGCAAAGGTTGGCCGCTCGACGGCGCGACGGTGCAGCTCAGGTCAGCGAGATCTCACGAGAAAGACTGTGAGGAATGCGCCGATCACAAGGTTGGGATCGGCAGGATCGAGCGGCGTATCGAGCTCGAGGGCGACCTCGACGAAGCGCAGCGCAAACGCCTCGTCGAGATCGCCGATCGATGTCCCGTCAAACAAACCCTCGAGCGCGGGCTGGAGATATTTCCGGTCGAGTAACTACGCTGCGCTGAGCACGACCTTCAGGCACTCGTCTTCCTTTTTGTTGAAGATGTCGTAGCCAACCGGCGCATCGTCGAGGGACATTCGATGCGTTATCACAAAGCTCGGATCGATCTTACCATCCATGATGTGCTGAAGCAGCGGCTTCATGTATCGGTGCACGTGACACTGTCCGCTCTTGATGGTAAGAGACCTGTTCATCAGCGGCCCGATGGGGAATTTGTCGATGAACCCGCTATATACGCCGATGACCGAAACAGTGCGGCCGTTTCGGCACGACATGATCGCGTGTCGCAGCGCAATCGGCCGATCATTCTCCCAGCGCATCGACTGCTTTGCCTTATCGTACCAGCCTTCGATTCCCGGCGCGTGTGATTCAAGCCCGACCGCATCGACACAACCATCCGGTCCGACACCGCCTGTGAGCTCCTTGAGCGCCTCGAGTACGTTCGTCTCCTCGTAGTTGATCGTTACGTCTGCGCCCGCTCGCTCGCGGGCGATCTTCAGCCGATAGGGAAATCGATCGATCGCAATCACGCGCTCGGCGCCGAGGAGCTTTGCACTTGCGATGGCGAACTGGCCAACAGGTCCGCAGCCCCAGACAGCAATAGTGTCACCAGGAGCGATGTCACACATCTCTGCGCCCATGTAACCGGTCGGGAAGATGTCGCTGAGGAAAAGAACCTGTTCGTCTGTGAGTCCTTCAGGAATGCGCAGCGGTCCCACATCGGCAAACGGAACGCGCGCATACTCTGCCTGACCGCCGGCAAAGCCGCCGAGCAGATGCGAGTATCCGAAGACACCGGAGCAATGATGTCCCATCATTTTCTCCTGCATCCACGCGTTCGGATTCGAGTTTTCGCAAAGCGACCACATGTCGTGCTGACAGTTCCAGCAGTTGCCGCAGGCGATCGGGAAGGGAACCACAACACGATCACCGACCTTGACGTTCTTCACAGTCTTTCCAACTTCGACGACCTCTCCCATGAATTCATGCCCGAGGATATCGCCCTTTTCCATTGTCGGCATGAAACCGTTGTAGAGATGCAGATCGGATCCGCATATCGCCGTCGATGTGATTTTCACAATTGCATCGTTCGAGTTGAGAATCTTCGGATCGGGCACGTTCTCAACTGCAAGGTGTTTCGGCGCCTGCCAAGTGTTCGCTCTCATGATCGTGCCTCCATTTGCTTTCGCGAAGGCGGCTGAGCCGGATGCATTCCTGGTACCGCGGTCGAATCGGACTTCATCACTTCTCCTATCTCCATGATCTGCTTGAAACGGCGGAGATCATTCTTGAGCTGCGTCTTTGGAATTGCTGCGAACATCTTCGCGACCTTGGCCCCAAGGCGTCCGCCCTTTGGCTTGTACTCGATCTCGAGCGTGACCACTGTCCCGCGATTACCGGGCGCAGCTTTGAACCTCACGGTGCCAGTGCTGTCCACGTTCTCGCTGTCGACCGATGTCCATCGTATCAACTCGTTGGGAATATCGTTGACAACCTTTGCATTGAACTCGACTGCGAGCCCTGCCGGCGCCTTTACCTTCCAGCGGGAGAGTCCGCCCGTTGTCGGATGCACGGACTCGATCTGATCCATGAACTGCGCGTAGTTCCGCGGATCCTTCCAGAAATTGTAGACTTCCTCGATCGGCTTGTTCACGGTGACCACAGCCGCGAGAACGTTGTCGCTGTCTGTGTCTGCAGTCTTGTAGCTTCCGGGATCTTCTCCCGCCGCAGGAGACGCCTCACTCGTGAGACGCATACTGCTCACGATGTCGAGTGCTGTCACTCCAGCAACCGCGAGCGCGGCCATCTTGAGTCGTGAGCGGTCGCTCCCTCTTGTGTTCATCGCGTTCGAAAGCGATCGCAGATCGATCGCGTCGCCGATCACGCGGTTCCACATCCAGTACGTGGGTTTCGGTCGCGTGAGAATTCCAACGCCTGCGGCCAGCTCGCGGACTCCGTAGGCGCGGAGAAGTGTTTTATGCTCTTCGTCGTCGATCCCGATCAATCTCGCCACTGCGTGCGGCGCGAATACTTCAGCGAGCCCGAGCCCGATGCTGAACCAGCCGAGGAAATTCGTTACCGGATCTTTTTCAGAGGCGACGAAGTCACTTGAATGCCATGGAGCCGGTTTTACTTCTCTGTCTGCGAACTTCTCCGGTATTCTCGGTGCGCGAGCCGGCCCGCGCCTCACCGGCAGAAGACGTTCGTTGTCAATCGTTTGTTGTGTTGCCATAGGTGCCTCTCTTCAATTGTACGTCTGGAGAAGAGAGAGCACACGCTATGCCCTTATTGCCTGGAAATCACCGGAACCCGCGTGGTGATTGAGCTCGAGAGTCAGCGCTTTGTGTCAAGTCGCCCCACGAAGGAACTCCTGCACGACTTTTCGATAGCTGCGTCCCGTGGTGAGCCGCTTGCCGTTCCGGAGAATCAGCATCTGATCGCCCTGGTCGAATGGCTCTGCTGCGCGGATGTGCGAAGTGTTCACGATGACAGAGCGATGTACACGGAGGAATGTGTTACCAGGCAAACGCGCCTCGAGATGCGTGAGCGGCTCTCTCACGTCATAGGCTGAATCGGCAAGGTGAACGCGGGCGATATCATCGCGGGCCTGGATCCAGTAAATCTCGGCCGGATCGAGGAAAAGAATCTTCCCGTGAACTTTTACCGCGAATCGACCGGTTGACGCGCTCATCGTGTTCATGCGGCGCAGCAGCGCGGTCATTTGAGCGACAGCGGTGTCTTCGCCCGATTCACGAACGCGGCGCGCTGCACGGTCGAGCGTGCGGTTCAACCGCTCCTCGTCAACGGGCTTGAGCAGATAATCGACTGCTCCAACCTCGAACGCGTCGATTGCGTAATCGTCGAACGCGGTGGCGAAGATGACGATCGGCATGTTCTGCGCGCCGATTTCACTTATGACGTCGAAACCGTCGAGCTCGGGCATCTGGACATCGAGCAGAACGCAATCGGGCTTGAGTGAGCGAATCGACTTGACGGCTTCAGCGCCGGTTGCGCATTCACCGACGACAACGACGTCCGACCGCCGGGCCAGCAGCGACATGACGCGCTGCCTGGCAAGATCCTCGTCATCGACGACGAGAAGGCGAATCTGCGAATTTGCAGGAGTCGCAGTCACGACTGTACCTCCAGAAGTTCATGCTCCGCACTCGACGGCTCGCGCCAATGCTCGAGTGGAAGCGAAAGATTTACACGGAACCCGCCGGCAGGCGAGGTCGATGTTTCGAATGAATAGCGCTCACCGTACAAATGATTGAGCCGCGTTGCGGTGTTGGACAATCCGAGACCAGTTCCTTTCTGCTTGCTGCGCTTCGCAGCATTAGGTCCCACTCCGTTGTCTTCGACTTCGATGCGAAGCATGTCGCCATCAGCCCGCATGCGCACCGTCACCGACCCACCAGACGCGCGAGGGCTGATGCCGTGACGAATCGAATTCTCCACCAGTGGCTGAAGCAGAAGACTTGGCACCGTTGCCGATGCTAGCTCATCAGCGACTTCGATGTTCACCTTGAGCTTGTCTCCAAAACGCACGCGCTGGATCTCGATGTAATGATGCAGGAGTGCGAGCTCGCGCTCGACGGTGACTTTGGGCTCGGCGGAGCTGCGCAGGATCATCCGCAGAAACTCGCTGATGGAGGAGAGCATTCGCTCTGCAGCACGTGCATCGCTGCCGATCAGCGCCATTGCGCCGTTCAGAGCGTTGAAAAGGAAGTGAGGGCTGAGCTGCAGGCGAAGTGTATCGAGCTGCGCCCGCGCGAGCTGAGTTTCGACTTTCTGACGCTCCTCGGATTCTGTCACCGACTCGAGCACAAGACGCTCGACCCATGATGTTGCATATGTCGCTACCCCTCCGGCGACAGCCAGAATCAGAATCTTGGCACCTTCGTCGAGCCAGGACAGTCTGCCGAGCGTGACTGCATCGACCGGACTGACAATCGGATTGATCTTACCGGTGAGAAGCAGCCATGTGAAAAGCCCCGCGTACTCGAGAACCGTCATTGCGGCGACGACGCCGGTCTTGCGAACCGACGATGCAACTGGCCGCGCTGCGAGGATCACGAAATACATCATGAAGATCGGCGTGCGGAGCGCCATGTTGCCTGATCCGCTTATGGAATAGCCTGCCATGATTGCTGTGACCGCAGTCACGTCGACCATCGCATTTGCAATCGGCAGCCATTGAGGCAGATGCTCGTTTCGATACCACAGGAGATACTGGCCGACAGTCCAGGAAATGAGCGGTATGAGGAGTATCGCGTTCACGCGATCGAGCTCAGGCGCGAGCGCCGGGGCATAGGCAAGTGCAGCCGCGCCAAGCAGAACGAGAATCGCAGCGCGCAGGCCGTTCATGATGCGCTCGGCGCGTTCCCGCCGGAGTCGCAGGCTCAGGGGAATCGTTGCGGGCGGCGGGTCGGCTAAAGATCTCATAATGCCAGGCGAAAGGACTCGTGTGTGGCGGCGGCTTACCGGCTGGTAAGTCTTCCCGCTGTCGACATGTGCTCTATGAAGTCTGCCCGCAGTCATCAGGGCGCGAAGCTAAGACCGAAATGAAGCGGTACCTACATTATTGTGGCGAACGGGGTCATTTGGCACGCGAACAGCCGGTTTGGTGCGGCCGATAGACCTGTCGTAATTTGTCTCCATGAGAAAATCTCTGCCCGCCATTGCCTTGCTGCTGTTGTTCGGCGCCTGTGATACGTCGACGTCGAAGCTGAGCGCTGCTCAACAGGCTCAGTTCCAGTCAGAAGGCATCAAGCGCCAGGCGAACGACGTTGTTTTTCGGTACACGCGTGATCCCGGTGGGCGCGATGAGCGCAGGGAGGACCGTCGCGCATCGATCATCGTGACCGCCACGACAGTGCTGATTCACAAGAATGAGAAACTCGGCCTCGAGATCACGCCTCGAACGCGGCGGGATTTAGCGGTGGAGCGGAGCGGGGGGCGCATTCGAATTCGCTCCGGCCGCGGTCGTTCGGAGGAGATCTGGTCCTTCGAGCCGCCGGATGATGCTGCGGGTTGGGCTGCCGATATTAGAAATGTGATAAGTGCGACGACTGGTGGCCGTAAGGGGAATGGGACTTGATTATTCAGCTAGAGATCTGTATTATTCATACATGAATCAAGCTGACGGAGCCACTGTTACCGGTAATGCATCCAATCTTGCTTTCTCGATCGTGCATGCGGCGCGATTGATCGAGGAGCGCATGGAAGGAGCGCTGG
>DATEDH010000173.1:0-7279 GCA_035281765.1 Gemmatimonadaceae bacterium | reverse complement strand
CTTGCGTTCGTTGTCGCGGAGGCAGCCGTTGAAAAATTCGGCGGTGATTCGCTGCGCGAGATGAAGCACAACATGGATGGATATCTCGAGCGGCTGGCGGAGAGGCGTGGACGAAAAAAGACCTAACATCATCCTCGTCGGGCTTTCCGGAAGCGGTAAGACGGTAATCGGTCGCGCTGCAGCTCGCGAGCTTCACTGGCCGTTCATCGATTTCGACACCGAGATCGAGCACCGGCAGCACATGTCGGTTCACCAGATATTCGAAAGGTTCGGTGAGGATTTTTTTCGCGGGCTGGAGCAGGATCTTACCCGTGAGCTTGTTACCTGCAATGGAACCATTATGTCTGCAGGAGGTGGATGGGTCACCAACCGGGAGTCAGTGGCACTTTTGCGCTCGACGGGGCGTATCATATACCTTAGAGCGGCCCCCGAGACGCTGGTGACTCGCCTGGCCACGGCAAGGGTTCGCCGGCCGCTCCTGGAGGTGCCTGACCCACTGGACAGGCTGACTACAATGCTGGAGGCGAGGCGTGCCCTGTACGAAGAGGCCGACCTCGTGCTGGATACAGAAGTCTTTGACAGAAAACAACTTATAGAACAGGTTCGGCGGTATGCGCTGTCTGAATAACAGCCACTCCGCCCTTAGTGCCACCCTTTTTGCCCGGAAACAGGTCTAACGAAATGGATGATCGCCTGCCGCTGCCTATGACATTCAGAGTGATGGGACCCCATGAAAGGGGCCGGTTTGCCCCGGAAGCCTGGGGGCATCTCCTGTCTCTGAGCGGCTCCGGCGCTATCAATCCGATGGAGCTCGAGCATATCATCGAGCGCGCCCTGATGCAGATAGACGGCAGGATCGCGCTCGAGGATCTCAGGAGTCTTCTCGAAGGGTCGGGTCTCGAGGATACGGGCGGGGCGGCCGACAATCAGACAGTTCATTGAATAATGGCCACCGCTAAAAAAAGCACCGCAAAAAAAACGACCGCCAAAAAAGCGGCAAAGCCTCGGACCAAAAAGGCCGAGGTCATAGATGAAGGTCCGCCGCCCGAGCCGGGAACGACTTCGCTCGTCATCGTCGAGTCCCCCGCAAAGGCAAAGACCATCGGCAAATATCTCGGCCGCGGCTATCGCGTTCGCGCAACCATCGGTCACGTTCGCGATTTGCCTGAAAAGAAAATCGGCATCGATATCGAGAATGGTTTCGAGCCGGAGTACGTGACGATTCCCGGAAAGGAAAAAACACTTTCTGAGCTCAAGAACGCTGCAAAGGAATCGCGTGAGATTCTTCTCGCGACAGACCCTGATCGCGAAGGCGAGGCGATTGCCTGGCACGTTGCAAGTCAGGTGCGTCGCAAGAACGGCGCGCCGATCAGGAGAGTTCTCTTTCACGAGATAACAAAGGACGCTGTCCAGACTGCAATCTCGAACGCCGGGCAGATCGACGAAAAGAAAGTAGATGCTCAGCAGGCTCGGCGTGTTCTCGACCGGCTTGTTGGATATAAAGCGAGCCCTGTTCTCTGGAAGACTGTAAAGAAGGGAATCTCAGCAGGTCGTGTTCAGACGGTTGCGCTGCGGCTTCTTGTCGAGCGCGAGCGCGAGATCAAGGCGTTCAAGCCCGTCGAGTATTGGACAGTCGAAGCAATTCTCGAAAAGGAAGGACGCGAGTTTGTCGCGAAGCTTCATCATATCAATGACAAGAAGGCGAGCATTCCCGATGAAGCGGCTGCGCAGAAAATTCTTTCTGACCTCGCGCCACTCAAGACGTTCGGTGTCACTGAGGTAAAGCGTCGCGAGCGCCGCAAGAATCCCGCGCCTCCGTTCACAACGAGCACGCTGCAGCAGGAAGCGGCGAAAAAGCTGAGCTTCGGGTCCAAGAGAACCATGCGCCTTGCGCAGGATCTCTACGAGGGCATCGAGCTTGGCAGCGAAGGGTCTGTTGGCCTGATCACGTACATGCGTACGGATTCAACTCGCGTCTCGGAAGTGAGTGCGCAGCAGGCACGCGATTACGTAGCAATGATGTACGGGCCGGAATTTCAGTCGGCCGCTCTACAACTCTATGGCGATGGGAAAGCGCGAAATACGCAGGACGCGCACGAAGCAATCCGCCCGACTGATCCCACGCGGCGGCCCGAGCACGTCAAGAAATATCTCAAGCCCGATCAATTCCGCCTTTATGAGCTGATATGGCAGCGCTTCACCGCATCGCAGATGGCTCCGGCGCGGTTCGATACGACAACTGTCGACTTCGATCTCGCTCGCGTTTCGCTTCCGTATTTCTTCCGGTCGACTGGAAGCGTGATGAAGTTCGAGGGCTATCAGAAGGTCTATCGCGAGACACGCGAGCAGGGAGAGCGCGGCAAGGCACTCGAAGAGGAGCAGCCGCTGCCCTCGATGGAAGTCGGCGAGGATGTGCCCGTCAAACAGGTCACTCCGTCGCAGCACTTTACGGAGCCGCCTCCGCGTTACTCGGAAGCGAGTCTCGTGAAAGAGCTGGAGCGTCTTGGCATTGGCCGTCCGTCCACGTACGCGTCGATCATTTCGACTCTTGTCGATCGCCGCTATGCGCAGCTTGAGAATCGCCGGTTCTTCCCGACGGAGCTGGGCGACCAGGTAGAGCGCGTGATGGTGAAGTCGTTCCCCGATGTCTTCAACGTGCAGTTCACGTCGCACATGGAGTCCGATCTCGACAAAGTCGAGGAAGGGGACGTCAACTGGCGACAGATGCTCGAGGATTTTTACGGGCCGTTCGCGCTTTCGTTAAAAAATGCGGATATCGAAGACCTCATCGCCGAAGCGCATGATCTTTCAGCGATCGAGACGGAGCGCTGTCCGGTTTGCGGAGGTAAGCTCGTTGCGCGTGGAGGATTCTTCGGGCCTTTCATCGCATGTGAGAATCATCCGAAGACCTGCAAGTACACGCGTCCACTGCGCGGCGAGCGCAAAGCTGCGCAGGTCACCGATCAGATTTGTCACGAGTGCGGCGCGCCGATGGTTATTCGTCACGGACGCTCCGGTGAATTTCTTGGATGCAGCAGATTCCCAAAGTGTCGTGGAACGCGGTCGATGCCGACGGGCGTGAAATGCCCGAAAGATGGCGGCGACATTGCAGTGCGCAGATCGAAGAAGCGCGGCAAGGCATTCTACGGCTGCGCGAATTATCCTGCCTGCGATTTCGTCATCTGGGACAAACCGGTTCCCGAACAGTGTCCTGAATGCGGATACGTCGGCGCGGAGATGAAATCCAACAAGACGCGCGGCGAATACCGCCGCTGCATCAACTGCGCGAACGAATGGGAGCCGGCGGCGGAGGCTCCTGTCGAAGCGCTGGCTGGTTGAAGCCGCCGGCGAGAACACAGAGGGCGGCTTAACACGCTTCGCGTCTTAAGCGCCTGACAGAGGACGCAGAGACGCAGAGAGGCACAGAGACGCAGAGGCACAGAGGAAACAGGGTGGCCGATAGAGTAACCATTGTAGGGGGAGGGCTTGCCGGATCGGAAGCGGCCTGGCAGCTCGCCGAGCGCGGTCACAACGTCGCGCTGTATGAGATGCGGCCGGTAAAGCAGACACCCGCGCATCACACTGATCGTTTCGCCGAGCTCGTCTGCTCGAACACGTTCAAGAGCACCGAGACCTCCAACGCGCACGGACTGTTGAAGGCGGAGATGCGCGTGCTTGGTTCGATGATCCTCGAGTGCGCCGATGAGGCGCGTGTTCAGGCAGGGAGCGCGCTGGCAGTCGATCGCGATGTTTTCTCGAGCGCAGTCACTCGCCGGATCGAATCGCATCCCAACATCGAGATTCATCGCGAAGAAGTGACCGCTGTATCCGGTCCGTGTGTGATCGCGACCGGTCCACTTACATCCGATGCACTTGCCGAAGCAGTTCGCAGCCGCCTCGGCACAGGAGCGCTCGCATTCTACGACGCAATCGCTCCGATCGTCTCGCGGGAATCCATCGACGAGTCAATCGCGTTCACTGCGTCGCGCTACGATCGCGAAACAATGGCGGACGCGTCGGAAGACGGCGCGTATCTGAACTGCCCGATGAATCGCGAGGAGTATGAAGCATTCATCGAGGCACTTACCGCTGCAGACCAGTTCCACGGTCACGAATTCGACGAGGTACCCTACTTCGAAGGGTGCATGCCCGTCGAAGTGGCTGCGAAGCGCGGTGCTGACACTCTGAGATTCGGGCCCATGAAGCCTGTTGGTCTTGTCGATCCTCGGACTGGGAAAAGACCATGGGCAGTCGTTCAGCTGCGACGCGAAGACAGGAACGGCAATATGTGGAACGTCGTCGGTTTCCAGACGCGCCTTAGAATCCCGGAGCAGCAGCGAGTGCTGCGCATGATTCCGGGACTGGCAGATGCAGAATTTCTGCGATACGGATCGATTCACAGGAATTCGTATCTAAACTCTCCTGGCGCGCTAACTCCGCATCTTTCCGCCCGCGATGATGAGACCATTCTCTTCGCCGGCCAGCTCACGGGAGTGGAAGGTTATACCGAGTCGTCCGCGACTGGTCTCGTTGCCGGAATCAATCTGTCGAGAATGCTGAGCGGACTTGCTGCCGAATTGCCGCCACCGACGACGATGCTCGGTGCGCTGTATCGATATCTCCGCGAAGCTGATCCGCGTCACTTCCAGCCGATGAACGCCAACTTCGGACTGCTGGATGACCTGCCGGAAAAGATCAGGGACAAGAAATTGAAGCGGGAGAAGTTCGCGGAGCGCGCTCTTTCCGCCATGACAGACTGGAGCGCCAGCATCTCGGCTGTCGCGACGTGACGGAGCTCGACGAATTTCTCGATCATCTCGAGAAAGAGCGTAACGTTTCGACCCACACTTTAAAAGCGTACAAGCGGGATCTTGGTGAGCTCGTTGCGTTTCTCTCAAAGTACTATGGCGAGCGTGAATGGAGCTGGCAGGGAGTCGATCGCCTCGCGCTGCGAGGATTCCTCGCTCACTTGAACCGGCGGAACCTGAGCAAGCGATCGATATCGCGAGCGTTGTCTGCGGTGCGGAGCTTCTACGGTTTCATGAATCGCAACGAGATCGTTGAATCCAATCCTGCGAGAGGTGTCAGCAGTCCCAAGCTCGAGAAATATCTTCCAGGTTATCTCGATCGCGCGCAGATCGACTTGTTGTTTCAAAGCGCGGCGCTGCATGCACAGGATGGAAAGTTCACGGACGTGCGCAATAACGCGATCCTCGAGCTTTTTTACTCCACGGGTATGCGCCTTTCGGAGCTGAGAGGAATCAATCGATCGGACATCGATCTTCTATCGCAGCAGGTGAAGGTACGCGGGAAAGGAAGGAAGGAGCGGATCATTCCTGTGGGGGATCATGCGTCTCTCGCGCTCAGAAATTATGAATCCAGGCGCGATGACCTGATACGCCAGGGAATCAAGGGAGCAGACAGAACGGCGTTCTTCCTCTCGAATCGAGGCAAGCGTATCTCGCTCACCGCGATTCAAAGCGCGGTGACGGGGTTTCTCGACAGAATCGATGAGGACGCGGGCCTTTCCACGCACTCACTTCGCCATACATTTGCGACTCATCTTCTCGACGCTGGTGCCGACCTGAGGGCGGTTCAGGAGCTGCTCGGTCACGCATCTATTTCGACGACGCAGATATATACGCATACTAGTGTCGAGCGGCTCAAGGAAGTTTATCGAAAGGCGCATCCGCGAGCCGAATAGATCCGATTTGTCGTCTCTGGCGTAGTCAGAGGATCAATGGCTGTCACCCGTCGTCATCACTGGATTGTCCGCGTCACTCACTGGGTGAACTTTGTCGCGCTGACCATCATGGTCGGCAGCGGCCTTCGCATATTCAACGCGTATCCCCGGTTTGCCCGTCGCGGTGGGACATTCTGTTGCTGGCCATGGGAAGGCCACGCAATCCCTGCAAAGCTCACATTCGGCGGCTGGCTGGCAGGCGCACGGAACTGGCATTTCGCAATGATGTGGGTGCTGGTGGTGAATGGACTGGTCTATCTCGGATTCATCTATCTGCACGGTGAATGGCGCGATCTTGTTCCGCGCCGCGGATATTTTCGTGATGCATGGGAGATGATGAAGTTTTACTTGTTTGCGCGTCGCGACCATCCAGTGCAGGGTAAGCACAATGCCCTTCAGAAAGGCACGTACTTCATCCTTCCCTGGGTTGGATTGCTTGCCGTGCTCACGGGAATCGCAATCTGGAAACCGGTGCAGCTTGCTCCGCTCACCGATCTCTTTGGCGGATATGTGTGGGCGCGATACTGGCACTTCGTCGCCATGCTGGTTCTCGTTGCCTTGAGCTTCATTCACATCTTCATGGTGTTCGCTGTCGATCCATACTCGCTGCGGTCGATTGTCACCGGCGGATACAATCCTGAGAACAGTCCGGAAAAGCGAAATGCGCGCCCGTTCATCAATCTTTTTCCGAGAAGATTCCAGAAGGCGAAGAGCGAAACATGAGCATCGACCGTCGCCGGTTCATAACAATCACTGGATCGTCTGTCGCTGCAGCCATCCTCGCATCATGTAACTCGCGAGGACCTAAAGCCGCTGAAAAACTGCTGAAGTATGCAGAGCGAAAAAACGAAAGCCTCGAGCGCCGGCTCTTCCGTCATACATCGATGGACGCCACCATCGAGGGATCGAAGCTCGCCGGCAGTGCGTTGCCAAGCTATTTCATCTCGAAGACCGTTCCTATGTGGTCGGATGCTGTGAGCGGACCGTGGTCGCTCGAGATCGGCGGAATGGTAGACCGGCCGCTGAGCCTGTCGTTACAGCAGCTCATGGATTTGCCCCGCATTCATCAACGGGTGAACCACTACTGTGTCGAAGGATGGACGGCAGTGGAGCAGTGGACCGGCGTGCGCCTCAGTGAGCTCGCGCAATTCGTTGGCGCGCACAAAGGCGCGAAGTATGTCGACTTCGAATCATTCGACGATGGATACCACGAGAGCTGGGACATAGAGAGCGCGATGCATCCGCAGACTTTGATCGCGTACGGTCTTGACGGTCATCTGCTCGGCCCGGCGCATGGTGCGCCTGCGCGTCTCTACTCTCCGGTCAAGCTCGGATACAAGAACACGAAGTATCTGACGCGGATCATGTTCCTGCCCGCGAGGAACGGCGGTTACTGGAGCGACCGCGGATACGAATGGTACGCCGGCGTTTGACGCTTATCTGATTCTAAGCTTCAGGTGCGGCGGCTGAGGCAGCTCCTCGTGCGATCGTCGGGAGGCCCCGCGAAATAAAAGCACCTCGCGCAGGTATCCTCGA
>DATEDH010000172.1:0-3210 GCA_035281765.1 Gemmatimonadaceae bacterium | reverse complement strand
TGACAGCATGCGATGCGGAGGAGATCCGAGTCGCGTCGGCCAGTTCTGTCTTACCAGTTCGTGATTTCCTCCAATTCCGCCCGAGGTCACTATCACCGCCTGCGCACTGACTTCGAAGTCTCCAACGATATTGTCGGTGCTCTTTACGCCGCGCTCCACGTCGCTTGGCTCGAGTATCTGCCCTCGCGCCCCAGTAACCGCTCCATCTGTCGTGATCAGCTCAGTGACGCGATGTCTGAATCTCATCGCTACGAGTCCACGGCCCGCGGCCAGTTTCACGCTATTCACGAACGGCTCGAGCACGCCTGGGCCCGTTCCCCATGTAACATGAAAACGCGGAACTGAATTCCCTGGGCCTGATGCTCCATATCCGCCGCGCTCTGCCCATCCAACAACAGGAAAAAATTTCAGGCCGCGCTCGTGCAGATACGCGCGCTTTTCCCCGGAGGCGAAAGCCACATACGCCTCTGCCCACTTGCGAGGCCAATGGTCTTCTTCGCGGTCAAATCCCGCAGTGCCCAGCCAGTCCTGCCACGCGAGGTCGAACGAATCATGAATTCGCAGGCGGCGCTGTTCGGGAGAATTCACCAGGAAAAGTCCGCCGAGTGACCAGAATGCCTGGCCGCCGAGGCTTTGCGGAGGTTCCTGCTCGAGAAGAATCACGTGCCTGCCCGCCGCGGCCAGCTCGGCAGTCGCAACAAGGCCGGCGAGCCCGGCACCGATGACGATTACATCTGCTTCACCAGATTGCATGGACGGAAAAAGTTACCGCCAATCTCGCGATGCGCATTGCCATCCGTGATATTCACTGCATGACTTCCATCCGCCTGCGTCTCGCCCCGGTTTTTCTTGTCCCGCTGCTCGCGCTCAATGCGGCGCATGGTCAGCAGAAGCCGCAGTCTCTCACGAAAACGGAACAGCGTATTGTCTCCGGCGTGGACCGCGACGTTCCGGAGGGACTCGCGCTTCTCGAGCGGCTCGTAAACATCAACAGCGGGACGATGAACTTCGCCGGAGTGCGTCAGGTCGCAGAAGCTTTGCGCGCCGAGCTCGAAGCTCTCGGTTTTCGCGTGCGATGGGTGAGCGGCGCAGCGTTTGGTCGCGCAGGACACCTGATTGCCGAGCGGGATGGCCGTGGTCCGAGAATGCTGTTGATCGGACATCTCGACACGGTCTTCGAGCCAACGAGTCCATTTCAGAAGTACGAGAAAATCAGTGACACTACGGCGCGTGGGCCTGGCGTTATCGACATGAAGGGCGGCGACGTGATCATGGTGCAGGCATTCAAGGCTCTTCAGAAAGCCGGCGTGCTGAAACAGATGAGCATTACTGCAGTGTTCTCCGGTGATGAAGAGTCGGCCGGGCGTCCTCTCGAGCTCGCGCGTAGAGAGCTGACTGCGGCAGCCAAAAAGTCCAAGTATGCGATCGGATTCGAGGATGGATCAGGAGATCCTCACACCGCGGTGATTTCACGTCGCGGGGCGACATCGTGGACGCTTACGTCGACAGGCACTCCTGCGCACTCATCGCAGATCTTCAGATCTGACGTTGGCGCGGGCGCCATTTTCGAATCGGCTCGAGTGCTGGATCAGTTCCGCACGCAGCTCAGCTCCGAGCAGTATCTCACATTCAATCCTGGCTATGCGATCGGCGGCACTGATGTGCAGATCGATTCAACACAGCCAGGTGGTCTTGCCTACGGAAAGTCGAATGTCGTATCGAAGGCGATGACAGTGTACGGAGACATTCGCGCGCTCTCACCGGAGCAGCTGGTAAAAGCGAAGGCGACAATGACATCGATCACGAAGTCTTCCCTTCCACATACCACATCAGAGATCAAGTTCGACGACGGGTATCCGCCACTTGCGCCAACCGATGGAAACCGGAAGCTGCTCGCTGTCTACGACAAGGTTAGCCGCGATCTCGGAATGTGGCCGGTAGTTGCAGTCGATCCGCTGCGCGCGGGTGCCGCTGACGTATCGTTTGCTGCTCCGTATGTCCCGATGGCGCTGGATGCGATCGGCCTGGCTGGATGGGATGACCATACCGACAAGGAAACAGCAGACCTGAGAATGTTTGGTCCTCTTATCAAGCGCGCGTCCCTCTTCCTGTATCGACTGAGCACTACTTCGCCCTAGGCTGCTTGAGGTCGCGGGCAGAAGTATTTACCAGCTCCTGGAGAGTCTTCACGTTTACATCATCCAGACTCTTGATGTAGAGACAGCCCTTCCCGGTTTTATGCTTCCCGAGGCGCGCGAGTATCTCCTTGTACCGCTCGATGCCTGTCATGAAGTACAGGGTGATGGCATCCTTCCGCGGTGAGAAGCCGGTGACAAACCAATCATTCTCTCGACCACTTTCGTATTTGTAGTGGTAATCCCCAAACCCCACAACGCTCGAGCCCCACATCTTCGGCTCGGCGCTTGTGGCCTTCTTCATGATGTCCAGAACACGACGACAGTCTTTCCGCCGCTTTTCATCTGCGATGCCGTCGATGAACTTGGATACACTGGCCTGAGTCTTTTTCGTTTTGAGGTTGGCGTTTGCCATGAGAGCTTTTCTCCTCGCTTCACTCGCGCTTGTTCTATCCGGTGATCTGGACGCTCAGGTCACACCGGGGATTTCTGTGCTGCTGAAAGATTCCGCTCATCTCGTAAGAGGCAAGCGGGTTGGGCTGATTACGAATCATACAGGTCGCGACGAAAAAGGCACGAGCGCAATCGACCTTCTGTACAATTCGCCGGGAGTGCGACTCACCGCGCTGTTTGCGCCCGAGCACGGACTGAGAGGCTCGGCACGCGGAGGTGCGACAATCGCTTCCGGCGTCGACGATAAGACTGGCGTCCGGATCTACTCGTTGTACGGAGAGACCAGGACACCGACACCGCGCATGCTCGACGATGTCGATGTTCTGGTATACGACATCCAGGATGTCGGTGCGCGAATGTACACTTATGTGTGGACGATGACGCTTGCGGCGGAGGCTGCAAGGAAAGCGGGAAAAAAGTTCATCGTTGCTGATCGTCCTGACCCGATTCGCGCTGATGTGGCTGAAGGAGGTTTGATCGAGAAGCGGTTCAGATCATTTACTGGTCTTCACAATGTCCCGCTCCGATATGGTTTGACGCCTGGCGAGCTGGCGCGGTATCTCTCGAAGGTCGGCGACATCCAGGCTGATGTCATCGGGATTCCGATGAAGGGATATCGGCG
>DATEDH010000171.1:0-6484 GCA_035281765.1 Gemmatimonadaceae bacterium | reverse complement strand
GAGGATCTCGTCGAATCGATTCCAGTCGATGACATCGCCGACTCAGTGCGCGAATACGTCGACGGTGCGAAGGAAGCGATCAATGACGTCGTCCGCTCCGAGATGAACGACCTGCGCAAGGCAGTGCGCCGGCAGCGGAAGCGCATCGGGATTTAGCTTGATTGCGCGGCTGTCCCGGGGACAGCCATTCATTGCAGTTATAGGCGTGGTATGCATCGCGATCATCGCGATCGCTGCCACGCCTTCCGATGCATATGCATGGACTCCCGGCACTCACATCTTCCTCGGCGAGTCGATACTTCGCTCGCTCGCTTTGATTCCCCGCCCCATCGCGGAGCTCATCGCTGCGTTTCCGTATGATTTCCTGTACGGTAGCATTGCCGCGGACACGAGCATCGCGAAGAAGTACGCGGCGGCCGGGCGCCATTGTCACTCGTGGAATATCGGTCTCGAGATCTACGAGCAGGCGAAGCCTGAGCCGATGCGCGCGTTTGGACTTGGTTATCTCGCGCATCTCGCGGCTGATACTGTCGCGCACAACTACTTCGTGCCACACCAGCTCGCGATCACGTCGACGACCAGCGCGCTTGGCCATAGCTACTGGGAAAGCAGGATAGAGACGCATCTCGGAGAGCGGTTTCCACGGCGCGCACGCGAAATCATCCTGCTCGATCACTCTGAATCCGACGGACATCTGGATCGCATTCTGAGTCCGACAATTTTCAGCACGCCGACCAACCGTAGAATCTTTCGCGGGATGGTCTATGTGACGGACACTGAGTCATGGCAGAGAATCTTTCAGCTCGTTTCAGAAAAGAGCCGATGGGATCTGGCCAACAACGAAGTCGGCGCATACATGGTCAGGTCATACGAATACATCGTCGACCTGTTCAACCGCTTCGACTCTGCAGAGACGTTCGCGCTCGATCCCGCAGGACTGAGCGCGCTTCGTGAAGCGAAGCGTGTCAGGCGTGCAGCGATACGCTCGCGCGATGAGACCGCTGTCATTGAAAACGCGAAGGCGAGATTCGGAATGCCCGAATCCCGCCTCGATTATTCGCGCCGGCTCGGCGAGCCGGTTTACCCTCCGCCGGACCGCGACGCAAGCAGCTGATTGACGCGCTTGGGGTCTGCCTTGCCGCCGGATTTCTTCATGACAAACCCGACGAGCACGCCCTGAAGTTTTTTCTCTCCAGCGATGTAGCGGCCGGCCTCCTCGGGATGCTCCTGCATGACCTCATCGATCCATCCTGACAGCGCGGAATCGTCTCCAACTTTGAGCAGCGATTCATCATGAGCGACCTGCGCGGCAGGCTTTCCCGTCTCGAGCATTACGCCAAAGATTTTCTTTCCCGCAGCATGACTCACTAGTCCATCGCGAATGAGCTTGATCAATCCCGCGAGATCCGCAGGACGAACGCGCAGCTGATCGAGGGGAAGTCCAGTCGAGTTCAGCGCGGCCTGCACTTCGCCCATCACCCAGTTTGCCGAAGCCTTGGGATCTTCAGAATCGCGAGCCGTGTTCTCGAAATAATCAGAAAGCTCGGGAGTATCCGTGAGCTGCTCGATTTCGTCGGCGGAGATCCTGTACTCTTCAGCGAATCGCTTTTTTCGATCCGCAGGCAGCTCGGGAATCCCTGCCTTGATTGCGTTGATCCACTTCGGATCCAGGACGAGCGGAAGGAGGTCGGGCTCGGGGAAATATCTGTAATCGTGTGAGCCTTCCTTCGTGCGGCTGACGCGTGCCTCTCCCTTTGCAGCATCCCACAAAAGCGTCTGCTGCGAGACCTTCTCACCGCGGTCGAGAATCGCGCACTGTCTCGCAAATTCGAAATCGAGAGCCCGCTCGACACCGGAGAACGAGTTCATGTTCTTCACTTCGGTTTTCGTGCCGAGGGTCTTCTCGCCGTTCAGCCGCGCGCTCACGTTTGCATCTACACGAAGACTTCCCTCCTCCATGCTGACGTCGCTGACACGCAGGTAATGAAGGATCTGTCGCAGTGCACGCAGATAAGCGCCGGCTTCTGCGGAAGATCGCATGTCCGGCTCGCTCACAATCTCGATGAGCGGCACACCAGAGCGATTGAGATCGATTGCCGTTTCTCCGGGATATCGATCATGCAGTGACTTTCCGGCGTCTTCCTCCATGTGCACGCGAGTGATGCCGATGTCTTTTTTCCCATCCGCAGTCTCGATCGCAAGAGTTCCTTTCGTCGCGAGCGGCTGATCGAACTGCGATATCTGGTAACCTTTCGGAAGATCGGGATAGAAATAATTCTTCCGCGCAAAGACAGAGACAGGATGCAACTTGCATCCGAGCGCAACTGCAGCGCGCGATGCCAGCTCGACTGCCATCTCATTGAGCACTGGAAGCGCACCGGGCAAAGCCAGACACACGGGACACGTGTTCGTGTTCGGCGGCGCGCCGAAATCGGCAGAGCATCCGCAGAACGCTTTGCTCTTGGTCTTGAGCTGCACGTGCACTTCGAGACCAACCACCATCTCATAGCGATCGGTGCTCACTGGTGCGCCTCCCTTCCAAGCGCAGCTTCGAGCGCGTATGCAATTCTGAACATTGCTGCTTCGCCGAAATGAGGAGCGATGATCTGTCCGCCCACGGGAAGTCCGGCGACGCGGCCAATCGGAAGAGACATTGCGGGCACGCCTGCAAGATTTGCAGTCACGGTGAAGATGTCGCTTAGGTACATCTCGTATGGGTCAGTGATCCCGCCGATTGGAAACGCAGTCGTTGGTGTCGTCGGTGTGAAGAGCGCATGCACGCCATCGCCGAACACCGCCCCGAAATCGCGCGTGATGAGCGCGCGCACTGCCTGCGCTTTCTTGTAGTAGGCATCGTAGTATCCGGCGGAAAGCACATATGTACCCAGCAGGATCCTGCGCGTGACTTCGGGGCCGAAACCCTCTGATCGCGTAATCGAGTACAGCTCCGCAAGACTGCTCGCATGCTCGGCACGATATCCGTATCGCACGCCGTCAAATCTCGCCAGGTTCGACGATGCTTCAGCCGGCGCGATTATGTAGTACACGGGGATCGCGAGCGGCGAGTGCGGCATCGTCACGTCGACAACCTCAGCGCCAAGCGACTTGAGAGCGTCCACTGAGCGCAGGCAAAGATCGCGAATGCCTTTATCGAGATTTTCCGGGAAATACTCTTCAGGCACTCCGATTCGCATGCCTTCGAGCGGCGCCGGATTTGTTGCGATCGACATGAACTGGTCGCGATAAGATCCGACTTCCTTCTGCGAGCTCGTTGAGTCGAGCGGATCGTAGCCCGCCATGATCTCCATCGCGAGCGCAGCATCATCGACCGTGCGCGCGAACGGGCCGATCTGATCGAGCGACGACGCGAACGCCACCAGACCATGTCGACTGATGCGTCCGTAAGTTGGCTTCACTCCAACTACTCCGCAGAACGCGGCCGGCTGTCTCACAGAGCCGCCGGTTTCAGAGCCGAGAGCAATCGGTACAATGCCTGTTGCAACCGCTGCCGCACTGCCGCCGGATGAGCCGCCTGTTACACGACGGATGTCGTGCGGATTGCGCGTCGGACCATACGCACTGTTCTCGGTGGATGAGCCCATCGCGAACTCGTCCATGTTGGTCTTTCCTACTACAACTGCACCTTGCTCACGCAGTCGTATGATCGCGGTCGCTTCGTACGGGCTCACATAGCCCGCAAGTATTTTCGATGCGCACGTTGTTGGCAGCCCGAGCGTCGCGATGTTGTCCTTTACCGCGATGGGAACACCGGCGAGCCTGCCGCCGCTTCCCGCTTTGCCCATTCCATCGCTCAGGCTTTTTGCGTCACGCAGTGCGAGATCGTGATCGTCCCACAACATGATGTTGAGCGAATCGCGTCCCGCGCCCGCCTTCCGGGCCTGATCGTAGCTTGCTTCGACGGTTTCCGCCGGCGACAAGTCGCCCGATCCGACGCGGGCAGAGATCGCGACGGCAGAGAGTGAATCGAAATCGGGAATCGTCATGGAGCGCGGTCTGCGCTGTCGTCGTGAGTTGCCAGGCGATGAACGATGATGAAACCGTCCTTGACGGCGGGAGCGAACGATGAGAGCGGTGAGTACATCTTGATTGGACCGCTGCCGTCGACGCGCACCGGCGTGCTCTCAACAGGAGCGAACTTCGCGTCCTCGACCTGCGTTGTGTCGACCTTCGACAGGACGTCCATATGACCGAGTATGCCGTTCAGCTCGGCCACGAGGTGATCCAGTTTTTCGTCATCGACCGCAAGTCGTGCGAGTGCTGCAACGTGACGCACGTCATCGTGATTCACTGCCATCAACCCTGTCCTTTCTCGAGAGTTGTGTACGCGAGCTTGATTGTTTTCCTTCCGACTTCCGCATCGTCAAAATCGATCACGGCTTTTACGTCACGCCCGGTGCCCGAGAGCTCCGCAATTTTCCCGGATCCAAACAGCTTGTGCCGAATGCGCTCGCCGGTAACGTAACCCGAGCCTGAATCCGCTTCTACATCCGGCGCGCCACCTTTCCATGCGGGAACATCATGCATCTTCCGCGTCGGCGTCCCGCGCCATGAAGTCTGACCAAAGCCGCTCGAGTGCCCGGAGTCGCGGGCAAACGAGCTCCGCCCTGATGCGCGGACCTTGATTGTCTTTCGCTCCTCGAGCATACCCGGCGGAATCTCCTTCAGGAATCTCGACTTGATCGACATCATGAGCTCGCCGTTTCTGCGTCGTGTCTCGGTGAACGACATGAAAAGCTTGCGCTCGGCACGAGTGATCCCGACGTAGAAAAGCCGGCGTTCCTCCTCGAGCTTCTCCGGATCGTCGAACGCCTGCGAAAGCGGAAAGAGCCCATCTTCCAGACCGGTGATGAACACAACCGGGAACTCGAGCCCCTTTGCATTGTGCAGTGTCATCAACGTCACGGCATCGGCGTTGGGATCGAGACTGTCGACGCCGGCGATGAGCATCGCGCGCTGAAGAAAGTGATCGAGCGGAGTGAGCCCGACTTCACCTCCCTCCTCGACGACCGTTTCAGCCGCTCCATCGATGAGCGCGCTTACGTTCTCGCTTCTGTCGCGCGCGGTCTCCGGTGAATCTGCCTGGAGATAGTCTCCATAACGGATCGCGTCGATCAGCTCTCGCAGCAGCTCGTCGACACTGGAATCCTTCGCGCGCTCCCTGAAGCGAGTGATGAGCGCCGCAAAATCCGAGAGTCCCGACTGCTGCGCGCCACGCATTCCTTCGAGCAGATCAGGGCGCGACGCGGCCTCGAGCATGGAGACCTTCGCGCGGCGTGCGATTTCGGAAAGTGCTTCGACAGTCGTATCGCCCAGCTTTCGTCGCGGGACGGATACCGCCCGGCGGAACGCTTCGTTGTCGTTGGGATTCGCGATGAGCTTGAGATAGCTCATCAAGTCGCGGATTTCCTTGCGGTCGTAGAACCGGACCGCGCCGACGATACGGTATGGAATTGCATTCTTGCGCAACGCGTCTTCGATTGCGCGGCTCTGCGAGTTCGTGCGATACAGAATCGCGAAATCACGCAGCTCGAGCTTCTGGCTGGTCTGACGTCCGCGGATCTCATCGACAACCATGTCGCCTTCGTCGCGCTCATCGAGCGTCGCGTACAGCGTAACCGGCTCGCCAGCAGGACGCGTGGGACGAAGCGTCTTGCCGCGACGACCGATGTTCGCGCTGATTGCGGCGTTCGCAACTTCGAGAATGCCCGGCGTAGAGCGATAGTTCTCTTCGAGGCGAACTACTCTCGCGGCCGGGAATTCCTTCTCGAAATCGAGAATGTTGCGGATGTCAGCTCCGCGCCAGCCGTAAATCGACTGATCGTCATCGCCGACTACGCAGACATTCGCGTGCGCGTTGCCGAGTAGCTTGATGAACTGAAACTGCGCGCGATTGGTGTCCTGATACTCATCGACGAGGATGAACTGAAATTTCCTCGAGTATCTCTCATGAATATCCGAATTCTCGCGAAGGATCTGAACGGGCAGCACGAGGAGATCGTCGAACGTCACCGCATTTGCAGCGCGCAGCGTTCCCTCGAGCTCCATGTAAACTGCCGCAGCTGCACGTGACAGCGGATCCATTGCCACCGCCTGATACTCCGACGGAGTCACGAGAGCGTTCTTGGCGTCCGATATCAGCGATGAGATCGACTTCGGTGTCCATTGTTTCGGCGAGATCCCGACGCGTTCCATGATCCGTTTCATCACGCCGAGCGTGTCATCTTCATCGTAGATGGTGAAGCTCGGAGTTCGCCCGACCGCTGCTGCGTGCGACCGCAGCAGTCGCGCGCCGATTGCGTGGAACGTCCCGCACCACATTCCCTTGAGATCTGAATCGACAAGCCGGGCAATGCGCTCGCGCATTTCGCCTGCGGCCTTGTTGGTGAAAGTGACAGCGAGGATGCGTGTCGGATCCACGCCATGATGCTTGATCAGGCGCGCAATTCGTGAAGTCAGGACGCGA
>DATEDH010000170.1:0-2555 GCA_035281765.1 Gemmatimonadaceae bacterium | reverse complement strand
TCACTGTGCTCACTGCGCTCCCTGTTAAATGGTTTTGTTAGTTTCTGTCTATGACAGAGAAAAAGAAGGGACTGGACGAGAGATGGTCGAGCTACCCGGAGACGGTACTGCATTTTCCGGGTGCAATGGTGGACCTGAGAGTTCCTGTCGAAGCATCGGTCAGGAATTCATTTGCGGCTCTTGGACTCCCTGGAGAGTTCGGCGTACTTACGGCCTTCAACCCGCGCGGTGAGACGATCAGTCAGGATGAAAATGATCGCCGGATGAAAGAGCTCGAGGCGGAGCTTGCCAGCCTCGGAGTTTCATTCGTGAAGATCGATGCGTGTTCTCCGGACAAATCGCACTGCGAGTGCAGTCTCGCTCTCGAAATAAAGTTCGATCGAGTGATCGAAATCGCGAAGAGGTGGGAGCAGATCGCGATATTCTGGTTCGATGGAGGGGTTTTCTGGATCTATGGAGCGATCATCCCGATTGAGCCGATCAAACTGCCGGTGGAATAAAAAAACGCGCCGCCTGTCGTGTAACAGGCGGCGCGTTTGACCCTGCTCTACTTAGAGAATCGGCTTGTAGCGGTAGCCGTAAACTCCGGTCTTTGCATTATGAATGCGGAATTCCTTCTTTGCCTTCGGAGCAACCGGGCCGACGTTCGCAGTCTCGGTGAAGAGAACTGAGCCATCGCTGCCGAGGAAGTCGACAGTCAGTGTAAAAGTCTTTGCCGTTGTGCCCCGGTTCTCGATGTCGCCAGCGAGCGTGGTGCCTTCGCTGTTACGCGAGAACTCGGTGAAGGCAACCTTTACGGGCATCTTCTCCGACTTGTTGTTCCAGTACACGAGCGAATCGTTGTAGACCTTCTGTGTCTTCGCATCGACTTTGCCCTTCAGCTTTCCGGCATACTGGAATGCGTACAGCATGTAGTTGTCGGGATTGTTCGGATCCATCTCGATCAGCTTTGCGATGTACGGACCGGCCTTGTCATTCTCGCCGGCCTGGAGAAGGCTTGCCGCGATGTTGTTGAGCGCATCGCGCGAGTACGGGTTCTTCTTGACGACGGCCTCGAACAGAAGTGCCGCATCGTCGGGGCGCTTGAACGTTGAAGCAACGACACCCGCCTGGAGCAGCGCGCCTTCACCGTACTTCGCGGGATCAGCGATCATGTCAGCGTAGATCTTGTTGATCTGCGCGCTGTCGCCTGCCGCCTTGTACATCTCTTCGAGCGTGCGAACGGCGACGGTGCCTTCGACGTTATCCTGCGAGTGAGAGATTGGAATCCACGCCGCGATTGCTTCCTTAGCGAGTGTCTTCTTCTCAGGACCCGTGGCAGTTTTGACACGCTCGACGAGAGTTGCCGCGAGCTCATACTGAGCGCGCTGCTTCACGTCGGCGTATGCGGTGTCTTCACCTGCCGTGGTGATGACCTGTCTCGAATACTCGACCATCGCCGGGTAGTTCTTGCGAGCCTTGGCAACGCTGGCAAGCACAGTGTACGGGTACGGCGACTTGCGCTCGAGAGTGAGTGAGCGCTTGGCGTAGATCTCAGCCGAGTCGAGCTTGTTTGCGTTGAGCGCGTTGATTGCGGCGTTGGTGACGTTGAGCCACGCCTTCTGCTGGCGGAACGGCGCCATCTGCACCGCGCATGCGGGCGAGCTGTTCTCGACGATGGTGATTGCCGAATCTGCAGCAGCGAAGAGGTCGATCGGGGCGGTCGGGTTCTCAGCGATACCGACTGCCGAGCGGGGCATCACAGCTTCGATGCCGGGCTGCTCGAGGAGAATGACGTAGGCCGACGCGAGGAGATATGCGCGACCGACGGGATTCTCGTTCTTGAGGCCGGGGTTGGTAAGGGTGGAGATGACGTCCTTGAGATCCTTGGTGGGATCTCCGCCCTTCATTGCCGCGTTGGCTTTTGTGATCGAGAGCGTTGCGCGGGCGACTTCCTTGGGCTTGTTCTGGTCGATCTCGCACTGGGCTTCGGTTGAGGCTGGCGCGGGTGCCGGCGCGGGGTTCTGCGCAAATGCCGGAACCGCGCTTACTATAGTAGCAGCGGCCAGAACACGGTAACTGAAAGCTTTCATCAACTTGCTCCTGCTTGGTGGGTGCAAATGCACGGATTTGGCCGTGCAGCATGACTTTACGGCGGGGGAATTAGGGACCTGATGTTTGTGACGGAATGCCGATAGTAATATACCCGGCTTGGATTTCGGTTCCAATCTCGCCTGCAGCCTGCAGCCGGAACGGACCAAATTTAGTAACCTAATGATACTAATACGATGAGTCCCGTCTCACATCGAAAAGCAATTACGCACCTCAAGTCGATCGACCCCGTAATGGCGGAGGTGATAAAGGCCGTCGGCAAATGTACCCTCACGCCGCGAACCGAATGGACTCACTTCGATGCGCTGCTGCGGTCGATCGTATACCAGCAGCTTTCGGGAAAAGCGGCGGCAACAATTCATGGACGCGTGCTCGAGCTCATCGGCGATGGCGAAGGCGCGCCGAAACGAATCGTCGATACATCACATGATAAGTTCAGAGCAGCCGGGCTTTCGAACGCGAAA
>DATEDH010000169.1:0-26979 GCA_035281765.1 Gemmatimonadaceae bacterium | reverse complement strand
AGTGACGGGAAAGTGCGCGCGATACGTCTTCGCCTGCCAGTCTCGATGAATCCATCCCGCGAGACTTTGGGCATGAGCTCCCGGACAATCCCGGCGACGGGCCGACCGTTGATTTGCAACAGCTCCATTCCTGGCCGGATCGTTGAATCGACAGGAGAGTCGTTGAATTGAACGATCAATTTGTCCGAATCGAGCTCAACTCGAAACGGAAATACCCGGGCATTTGCAAGCGCGTCACTCGTGACCGAATCAAGCTCCAGGCGCGCGTGACCATCGCCGATCGCCGCGATTGCCTCAGCCAGTATTCCTGAAAACGCAGCTCTGCTCATCGGCTCATTCAACCGCGCACGATGCGCGTCCATTCGACGATCGATCTCCGGGCGCGTCGTGAATCGGTCGTAGCCGCCATGCGCTTCCTCGAGCGCGTGTCTCAGTACATCGAAATCCGTCCGCATCTCTGCCGGAGTGAGCAGCGGAGCAGAAACGACACGGGCCGCCGGTTGATCAGACTGCGCACAAAGCGACGATGCGGAAAGAAGCATCGCGCCGAGCACTGTTGATGTCCTGATCAGCCCGACCATCATCGGTGGCTCAGCTCTTTCGATCTCGAAGCTGTTGCCACCGTGCCATCACATCCTTGAACTGCGCTCTCGCCTGCTCCACTGCGGCAATCTGTCGTGCCGTTGGAGTCACATCAGCCGCCTGCATCGACATAGCGGCAGCCATCAACGAAGTCTGTACACTTTGCAGTGTCGGCGTAGCTGGCGCCTGAGAACCGAATCGACGCACAGGTCGCGACGGCGGCGGCGCGATCGAGTCAACGAGTGCCTTGATCTGCGCATCGGACGCACCAGTCAAGCGGTCGGACATTTTCCGCGCATCGACATAGGCAGCATGAACGGCCTGCGCATTGTCATACAGCTCGCGAGTAAGCGTTGCGATCGTTGTCATTGTCGCAGACGAAGTCTTCACGCGGGGATCGAGCACGAGCGTCAACGGCTGCGTCGATGTCGTTCCATCGGCAGTGAGTCTCACCGTGTATGTGCCGGGTGGCGCAAACGGCGCGGTCGCAGCGAAGTACGTGCGGTGCGGAACCGCATTCGCCTCGGACTCGCTCGTCATTCCCTGAATCGGATCATACCGCATGTCCCAGATGAAACGATGCATTCCCGCCGTTGACGAGAGAGCGATGTTGGGCGCCGCCCAGTACAAAGGAACAGAACAATGCGGTGCATTGGGATTACGCATGCATACTCTATTGTATGCCTCGGGCTCGAGACCTGGATCCGGAGCGAGCACGGAATCAGTGCTCGAGTATGTGCGAATCGCTTTTCCCTTTGCATCGAGAATCTCGATCTTCACTTCTTTCGCGTTCGTGACAAGGAAATAGTTGAGGATCGCTCCCGGCGGCGGATTCTCACCCGCTGGAACTTCCGGCGGCCACGGAGTTGGATCGTTATTCGCGAAGCGCATGCGAACTGCAGTCACCGGTTTTACGAGATAGGACGTCTTGCTGTCGCGCCGCGTCGCCATTGCGCGCAGCGGAGTTACATCGTCAAGAATCCAGAAGCCGCGGCCATGCGTGCCCGCGATGAGATCGGAGCACATGCACTTCGAATCGTCCTTGAGCTGAAGATCGCGCACCGAGATCGCAGGCATGTTGATGCGGAGCGATTCCCAGTGATCTCCATCGTCATAAGACACCCACACCTGAGTGTCGGTGCTGCCGTATAACAGTCCCTTCACTCGCGGATCTTCCCGAATCGAATTGGCCACTGCGCCGGGAGCGATGCCGTTATTGATCTCGGTCCAGGTCTTTCCGCCATCGTGCGTGCGCCAGAAATGCGGATTCATGTCATGGACGCGAAGCGTATTCGCCGCAGCGTACGCCGTTGCGTAGTCGAAGTGACCTGCCTCGATGTTGAAGATGCGGGTCCACGGCTTGATCTGAGGCGGAGTGACGTTCGTCCATTTCGCTCCGCCGTCAGTCGTCACCTGAATGTTGCCGTCATCAGTTCCAGCCCAGATGATGTTCACATCGCGCGGTGATGCGGACAACGCGGTGATCGCTCCCGCAGGCGCGGGCTTTACGCCACTTGCGTACTTGCCTGTATTGGCGGGCACATCCCACGACTGGCGGGCGAGGTCAGGACTGATCCGCGTCCACGTACGCCCGCCGTTCATCGTCTTCCACACCGCGTTCGAGGCGTAGTACATCGTCTTCGAATCGAGCGGCGACCACAGCACCGGCATCGTGCGCACGTTTCGATTGTAGCTCTCGCCGTTCGGACCCTTCTGACTCATATCCGGTCCGACGAACGCCGTTTGCGATGTCTCGCGATCGTACAGCGATACGTTCGTGCGCGCGCTCGCATAAACCTTGTCGGGATCATCGGGATCCGCAGCAGCGACGCCATACTCCTGGATGTTCACCGGATGCCAGTCGTGGAAGGTGATCATTCCATCCGGCGACCAGCTGTCAACGCATGCAGACCCGGAGTCCTGCTGGCCGCTGCACACACGATATGGAAAATCCATGTCCGTCGACACGTGGTACATCGCCGCAGTCGGCTGCGTATACCAGCTGCTCCACGACAAGCCGCGATTCGATGAGACAGTCCCGCCCTGATCGGCAATCGCGAGCAGAATGTTCGGATCGTTCGGGTTGATCCAGATTCGCTGGTAATCATCGCCACCTGGCGAGCCGCGCACTGCAGTCCACGTCACTCCACCATCTTCGGAGCGCCACATCACCGTCGACGCACTGTAGATAACATTCTCATTCTTTGGGTCGACGACGATCGTCGGCAGATCACCGCCGCCGATTCTGGCGAGCGGCCGTGGATCAGCCTCACCCGCCGCCGGCACAACCTGCGTCCAATGCTCACCTGCGTCGACGCTTTTGTAGAGATTCACAGTGCCCGTCACACTGTTCGTCGGCGTAGCGACAGCCGTCATCGAATACAGGACTTTCGTGTTACTCGGCGCAATTGCAAGGTTTGCCTCGATCACGTCCGGAAGTCCATTCGCCAGCTGCTTCCACGTTGTGCCGCCATCGGTCGACTTGAATACGCCCCCGCTGGTGCCGCCAAATCCCTGCCCTTCTATGAAGCTCTGCTGCTGCTGCCATAGCGCGGCGTAGACAGTAGTTGGATTTGACGGATCGATGCGGACATCATTGCCGCTCGTGTACTCGTCTTTATAGAGAACTTTCTGGAAAGTCTTTCCACCGTCAGTCGATCGAAAGATTCCGCGCTCTTCGTTCTGCCCGTATGGATGGCCAAGTGCGGCGACAAAGAGCCGGTCTGGATTTTTTGGGTCGACGTCGATGTACGCGATCATCTGCGTATCACGAAGGCCGAGGTTCGTCCACGTCTTGCCGGCATCGGTGGACTTGTAAATGCCATCGCCCGTCGCGAGGTCGGGGCGAATGATTCCCGCGCCGGTTCCTACATATATAGTATTGGGCGCGGAAGCCGGAACCGCGATTGCGCCAATAGATCCTGTGCTTTGGTCATCGAATAGCGGAACCCAGTTTGCGCCGTAATCGGTGGAGCGCCACACACCGCCATTGTCGAACGTGATGTAGAAAAGGTTCGGCTGTGACGGCACACCAGTCGCAGCGCGTCCCCGGCCACCACGATAGGGACCGATGTGGCGCCAGTGCATTTCCGATGAAAGGCTGACTAGCGCCTGTGCCTGCGCGTCTGATGCAAACGCGGTGACACATGACACAACGAGGACGGAACGTATGAGGGGGAACACGCGCACGGACTATTCCTCAGCAGGTGAATCGATGCCGGATAACCTGCTGAGAGAATTCGCCTGTCGCTACCCCATCGCCTCTATGTCTTCTTGATGGTGTAGTGCGTCGCTTTCGCGCTCGCTATCCAGTCGGTGCAAGTATAGCCGAGCTCGAGCAGGTCGATCCCTGTATATAACGGCTCTCCGGAACCGAGAAGCATCGGCGATACTGCGATATGCAGCTCGTCTACGAGGCGTGCCTTCAAATACTGACGCACGGTGTCGGCGCCGCCACCGATTCGTATGTCCTTGTCCCCGGCTGCCTTTCGCGCGAGCTCGAGCGCAGCCTCGATTCCATCTGTGACAAAATGAAAAACCGTCCCGCCTTCCATTTCGATCGGGTCGCGCCTGTAATTCGTCAGCACATATGTGGGTACGTGATATGGAGGGTTTTTTCCCCACCATCCGCGCCATGAATCATCAGGCCATGGTCCACGCACCGGCCCGAACATGTTGCGGCCCATGATCCATGCGCCCATTCCGCGCATCGATCGCGCAGCGAACTGTTCATCGATGTCACTGTAGCTGCCTGGCTCCAGCTCGCTGCCGTGAGTGCCTTTGAAAGTCGGAGTAGTTACCAGCCACTCGTGAAGGCTTTCGCCGTTGACGCCGAGGGGCTCTTCGCGTGTCTGATTTGGACCTGCGCCGTAGCCATCGAGGGAGATCGTATATCCGAGTACGAGAACTTTTGTCATATCATCACCTCTAATGGAATATCAGCGGTCAAGCTGCCGGCCTGCGCACTTCATAACAGAGCGCCAGGGTACCGTTACGGTAAGGTTTCGCCTCTGACAAGTGAAGCGCAATGTCATTGTCGAGTTTCCCGAAAAACGGAATGCCTTCGCCAATCAGAACCGGCAGAATCGAATAACGCACTTCATCGGCGAGGCCGAGTCTAAGGCATTCGGAGCAAACGCTGCCTCCGCCAACAAACCAGATGCTTCGATATGCATGTCGAAGGCGATTGTTGACGAATTGTGCAAGATCGCCCGAATGGAACTCGACCGTGTCACGGGTTCGCGACAGCTCGCGAGTCGTCAGCACATACGTGGGTTTGTCACCGTAAGCCCATCCAAGTCCCTGCGATTCAAAACGAAGAGCGGTCTCGTAGGTTCGCGAGCCCATTACGTAGCAATCGATGGACGCGAGAAAGGCGGAGACGAATTCCGGATCCATTGTTTCCCCGCCTTCGAATACGTCGGACGTTTCGAGCCAGTCGACGCGTCCGTCCTTTCGCGCGATGAATCCGTCGAGGCTCGCCGCCATGTGGATCGTTACGCGGGAATCAGGCAGGCTCATGCGGCTCAAATTTCCATCAGGTCTTTGCCGACGGTGATTTTTCCGCGGAAATGCACACTCGCTCCATCGATCCAGTTCTTGTCAGTGACCTCCGGGTCATCCGCTGGAACCAGGTGAGAGAGTACGAGGTGCTTGACGCCTGCGGCCTGAGCAATTCGTCCTGCGTCTTCAGCGGTTGTGTGACTGGCGAGAATGTGTTCCTTGAGCTTCGCGGGCCCCGGGGTTCGTGCGACCATGCGGTCGATGCCAGGAACGTAAAGCGCCTCGTGAACGAGAACGTCAGCACCCTTTGCAAGAGCGATCAGATTGTCGGATGGCACAGTGTCGCCCGAGATAACAATCGATCGATCGGCGCTGTCGAAACGATATGCCAGCGCATGTTCGACGAGCGGATGTGAAACGACTGCTGCTGTGACTTTGACGTTACCGTCATCCATGACGGCTCCGGCTTTTGTTATATCGTGAGCGGTGATCAGAGGCACGATGGGTATGTGTCCCTCATCCTTCATTCGCGTGTCGATATCCGTTGCGTTCATCTCGAAAAACAGCTGCGTCATGCGCTGAATTGGCGGCGGACCCCAGGTATCGACGTGCGTGCGCAGCCCTGAGGCCCACGCGAGCAGCAGCAGGGTGCCGTAGTCAGCGTTGTGGTCAGAGTGATGGTGCGTGATGAAGACACTTCGCAGTGTGGTGACAGGTATTCCGGCGGAAACCATTTGTCGCGCGACTCCGTCACCGCAGTCGATGACATAAGCTGCATTGTTGCAGACAATCACCTGTGAGGATGCAGCCACCGCCTTCCGTGGCCGCGGCCCGCCGCCGGTGCCAAGCAGAATCAGGCGAGTCCTGTTCTGCTGCATCGCATGGAGCGATGCCAGCCAGCCCGGCACCGCGAGTATGCCGGCAGTCGCGGCTATGAAGTCACGGCGATTGATCATTGAGCTCTCCCTTTATCCGGACCGTTGCCATTATCGGCTTCCCTATCTTTGCGGCATAAAGTACTTTGAGAAGTACTGACGCCGATGTGATAGACTTTAGTCCAACCGACAGGCTTCCCGCAAATTCGCTGCATCCATGACACAGCCGTCCCCCGAAATGCTCGAGCTCCAGGCAGCACTTGCCGGAGAGTACTCGCTCCAGCGAGAAATCGGCCGCGGTGGAATGGGAATAGTCTATCTCGCCCGGGAAGTCCAGCTCGATCGCGATGTCGCAATCAAGGTTCTTCCCTCTCACCTCGCGCGGCTCACCACCGCGCGCGAGCGCTTCGTGCAGGAGGCGCGCACCGCCGCAGGGCTGTCACATCCACACATCGTTCCGATCCATCGCGTTGGCGAGGCAGACGGATTCGTTTTCTTCGTAATGAGCTATGTCGAGGGCGAGACTCTGGGTGAACGGCTCAGAACCCAGGGTCCACTTCCACCCGCCGATGCCGCGCGCGTATTGCGCGAAGTCGCATGGGCGCTCGCATACGCGCACGGTCGTGGTGTAGTGCATCGCGACGTCAAGCCCGACAACATCCTGCTCGAGTCCGGAACGGGCCGCGCGATGGTCACTGATTTCGGGATTGCCCATGGCGGTGGGCAAAGCGCGCTGCTCGATGCCGGGAAGATCATGGGGACAGCGCACTTCATGAGTCCCGAGCAGGGCATGAACAAGCCAGTCGACGGACGCAGTGACATCTACTCGCTCGGCGTCGTCGGATATCTCGCAGTCAGCGGCAGACTTCCGTTCGAGGAAGCGAGTGTGCCCGCTCTCATAGCGAGACAGTCGATCGATACGCCGCCGGGCTTGATGAGCGTCGCGCCCGGTGTGCCTTCAGCACTCGCGGCAGCGATCGATCGCTGTTTGAATCGTGATCCCGATGCGCGGTTTCCCGATGGCGAAGCATTGGCGGCCGCTCTCGCACCGCCGCCTGACGCGCGGACGACGCTGCCGGCATCGCTGCGCGCCTGGCTCATGGCAAAGAATCCTTTGACTGTTCCTTATCTCGGCTGGTCAGCAGGGTTCAGTGTCCTGACGATGGGAAATCTGTATGCAAACATCGTCGGCAACCCCGGCTCGAAGCCCACGGACGTTGTCATTCTCGGCGTGCTCGCGTCCCTGCCGATCTTCCCGATTGTCGGGTTTCACATCAACCAGGCCAATAAGCAGTTTCGCGCCGGTTACACACTTGCCGACCTTCGATCGGCGCTCGGGATTGCGCAAAAGGAACGCGATGAAAGTGAAGCGTGGACGCGTGACAAGGAACGAAGCGTCGCTCTCAAGTCGCTGCAGCTCGCAACCATAGTGTCCGCTGGCTGGCTTGCGATCACTGTCGGGTTGCTGATGGCTAATGTGATTCACGAGAACAGGACAAACATCGCGTGGATTTTTGCGCCTATACTGAGCACGATGGCTTTCGGCGCAGTGAGCAACGCACTCGATCTGCAGTTCATTCCGACAAGAGTCCGAAAGTGGCTGCAAGGCGGACTTCGAGACCGCATCTGGAAGAGCAGATTTGGAGAATGGCTCGCGCGCAAGATGAAAGCACCCGAGCAGTCGCAGGCTGTTGGTGGCGGTGTTTTCCGTCCAACCGAGGCAGTGCTCAGTGTTGCAGCGTCGGAGATTTTTGCGGCACTGCCCGAACCTTATCGCATCGAGCTGCTCGAGCTTCCGTCGATTATTTCAGCACTCGAGGCTCGCGCCGCGGAAGCGCGCGCCGAGATCGATGTCGTCGAGGCGCTCGCTAAACCGGGTTCCGATGATATGGCAGTGCTCGAGCGAAGACGCAGTGCTGCATCCACAAACCTTGCGAGCAGTGTCGGCGCACTCGAGCGCATCAGGCTCGACCTGCTGAAGCTGCACGGAGGCGCGAGCGACTTGAAGCCGCTGACCACACTGATGGAGGAAGCCTATCAGATCGGCGAAGAGGTCAAGCGGCTGGCAGAAGCTGAGCAGGAAGTAGAGGACGCGATAGAGCGACGGTATTCCTAACGAATCAGCTCAGACGTCGATCGGCTCTACACGGACTGCGGTACCGTAGCAGAGCACTTCTGTTACGCCTTTCATGATCTCGTTCGCGTCATAGCGAATTCCAATCACCGCGTCAGCGCCTGCTTCGTGCGCCTGAACGAGCATCGTGTCGAATGCCTGTCTGCGTGTTCGTTCAGCAAGCTCGGTGAATAATGTGACATTGCCGCCGACGAGCGATTGCAATCCGGCGCCCACCGTGCCGAACACCGAGCGCGACCGGACCACAACACCTCGAACGACTCCGAGGGAATCAACGATCTTGAATCCCGGGATGTCGAAGGTGGTCGTCGTCATGTTTGCCGGAATGTCTGCTGTCTGTGAATGAACGATAGAAGTCATGGTTGGCTCGATGTTGACGAAGATGAGTGAAGCGGATTAAGCCTTGATCACTGGATAACGCAGATGTGTCACGCCGACGCCGGTGATCACTGTCGGATTGCCAAGTGCGGCCGGTACATTGGTGAGGCATTCAAAAAGCCGAACTCCTGAGCCCAGCAAAAGCGCTGCGATGTCCACGCTGATTTCGTCGAGCAGCCCAGCGTTAAGCAGTTGCTGAATCGTATCTGCACCGTGCACACCTACTGACTTTCCATTGGCCGCGGCCTTCGCCTGTGTGACTGCGCTTTCGATTCCGTCTGTCACGAAGTGCACAGTCGAACCAGGTCTCGGCCACCCTTCGGGGATTTCGTGCGTGAGTATGAATGCTGGTCCCCAGCCGTGATTTCCGTTCCAGCCGTGAGCGACTTCAAACGTGCGGCGACCGGTGATAACTGCGCCAAGCTCGGAGAAGAGACCGCGGATATGCTCCGCGCTCGGCTCGGAGACTTTAAAGGTCATCGGATCAGAGCCGCCGGTTTTTATTTCGACACTACCGGAGTTGAAATACCAGTCGAACACTTCGCCTACGCCATCGTCAGGGTCGGCTACGAATCCGTCGAGCGACATCGACATTATTGCTATCACCTTCGACATGAGTCCCTCTTCAAACAGAATTATCGTATGAACTTGATGGAGATATGGCCGTCACCCGAGGATCTGTGGATTGAGCTGCCACACCGTGTAATTCAATCCGGATGCGAATGTGACCCATAAGAGGTATGGGATCATCAATGCCGCCGCCGGCCGACTGGTCTTCCAGAAGGCAGCAATGGTTGCGATGATCAAGATCAACAGCAGGATGATGTCGGCGAACGCGAGTGCACCACGGTGCCAGCCAAAGAAGAGCCAGCTCCAGAGCGCATTGAATGCCAGCTGCACGAGAAACAGCGTGAGCGCCAGTCGTCGCGCAGGAGAATGTTCACGGCGCCATACCAGCCACGCTGCAATGGCGATCAGCGTGTACAGCGTTGACCAAACCGGCCCGAAGATCGACGAGGGAGGCGCCCAGTCAGGTCGAGTCAGCTGTGCGTAGAAAGGGCCGGCGTTGATCGATGCTGCGCCACCGATCGCTGCAGCCGCATAACTGACGAGAAGCCACGCAATCAGGCCGGCAATCTGTTTTGTACGTGACGACATACTCGTTCCGGTAGTAGCGATGTTAAACTGCGCGTGCTGCAACTGCGTGACGCCACTGCAACATTACTTCGGTGAACAACAGTGGCAGCACCCACGTGAGCCAGACAGCAGTTGCCGGCGCGGCGGCCCCGATAGAATTCCAGATTGGCAGGTCGATGGAGAAACGAAAGTTCGTAAAAGCCAGCGTGACGACGTAGCCTCGTATCATCCATTGCCGATGTTGATCGATTCGTCGCCCGCGGATCGCGACGAACGCCATGCTCACGCAAGTCCACCACGCGATTGCAAGTGCAGCGAGCGCGACACCGAAGTCCCGGGGTTCAGCATACCAGGCGAGGGGGAACGCTGCAGCGCCTGCCATTCCCACACCTGCGATGTATGCATAACCCGAGAGGCGATGCACCCGTAGTGCGCGCCGACGAAGTCCTGACCAAAGCTGGAAAGGTCCTGTAACCAGGGCAGTCAGACCGCCGACGATATGCATCACGAGCAGATAGCGGTGCGGCCAGTAGTGTGATCCAAAGCTCTCCGGCGTCGGCCGTGCGAGATAGTGCAGCGGATCGCGCATGACGAATCTCAAGGATTCGAATGCAAGTGCGGCAAATAATACCAGCCCCAGCGCGCGCGTGAAGGTCAGCCTCATTTCTTGATTCCTTTCAGCTCGAACAGGAAACTCGATACCTCACGCTCCATGTATGCATAAGTGCGCGGATCATCTGCGAGTGACACTTCCAGTGTATTCAGCACACCAGGGCGTCGCGGACTGAAATCGGGAATGAGCGGCGTGCGCGCGCCGCTCGCGAGCTCAAGCCGGTCGATGTGCACAGGCTGTGATACACCTCGTCTGACCCAGAGCGCTTTGGAGTCAGGGCTGAATCTCAGAATCCGGTCGTCTGCAACTAAACCGCGAATCGTTTGCGGCGTGCCATCGGCCACCGCGAACATGCGGTATCCATCTGCGCCCGATGCAATTATCGATTTACCATCGGGGGAAGAGATTCCCTTTCCCGTTCCTTCCGGTGTCACGGCGCGCAGCGGGCCTCCCTTGCTCGATCTGACATAACATCGAACAGATCGTTTCAATTCGCTTCCGCATATGAGTACGTCACCATCGGTACCGAGGAATGTCGCAGAAGAAATGACAGCAATGCTTCCGGTATCGATACGGCGAGGGGAGCCGGGTCCCGTTGGGTAATTCATCAGCTGCATCGGACTCGTGGGCAGTGCGGTCAGCACCGACTTGTTATCGCTCGAAAGTGCCATGATGGCGCCATCGCCGATCCTTACCGCCGGCGATCCATCGGTACGCTGCAACATCGTCGCATAGTTCTCTCCCGAAACGCTCGATCCATCACCGTACGCAAGCAGAGTCCCATCGCTGGAGATATTCGGGAAGAAGCTGACGTCGAGCCATGACACATCGGTAGGCGAATTGTCGGATGCGCGTTTGATCCACACGCGCTTGAACAAGTCCTCGCGAGAAATGAGACGGTTGCCATTGCGGCCGATGTCCTGGATTATCGCGTTGCCAACGCCAGGAACGCCCAGAGTGATCCCGCCAGTGAGAGCGACATCGTTGACGCTGTAGATGCCGCCAAGCTGTGAGGCACTGTATACCAGTCTCTTCGAATCCGGGGTCCACGCCAGACCCTCGAGCGAGAGGTATTGTGGGGTGAGGATCTTGTGGTTCCCTTTCAAGTCGATCACGGCAACGGTACCGCGATCATCTCCACGGTCCGGATGCTCGTTGAACGCTATATGCTTTCCATCGGGAGCAAAACGCAGGTCGCTCAATGACCCTGACAATTCGTAAAGCACGGTCCCGATTGGATATTCCAGTCGATCCTTGCCATTCACCTCGTGAACGACCGCAAGCTGCGCTGCATCGGGAGACCAGTCAGCATCGTGCACGTCGGTGAGCAGCTCGCGCGGCGTTCCGCCGCCAACAGGCATGCGCGCGAGCGTTCCTGTGAATACACGGTGGTGGCCGAGCACCGCGCCAACCAGCACGGCCATTTCGTCACGCGATGAAACTGACAGAAGCTGCGTTGCCGCGCCGGTTATCGCGCGAGGCAGCGGATATGCAGACGTAAGGGTGTAAATCGACGGAGAGGAACCACCCTGCGCTGCGCTGTAAACCACGGCATCACCGCTCGTTGTATACCGCGCGGTGAATATCACCTGTGTTCCGTAGGTCTTCTGATCCATCGCCAGTCCGGCCGCCGAGCTGCCCGTAGTTGACCGGCGACCGAGCATGTATGCACCGGCAATGAGAACCAGCGCGGCGATTCCCGGGATTGCCCATCGCCTTGCGATTTCCGTGAAAGTCGCTGGACCTGATGCGGCACGAGCACTCCGATGACTCGACACATGTCTCGCAGATCCTGTTTTACGAAGCGCATCGGCGAACATTGTAGCCGATGCAAAGCGATCCGCCGCGAGTTTCTCGAGTGCCGTTTGAACTACATCATCGACGTGTGGGGGAACTGTGTGACGCTGCGCAGTGAGACTCTTCGGCTTTTCGGTAATCACCTTCGCGACGATCGACTGCGCAGTCGGACCGACGAAAGGCGGTTCACCAGCGAGCATCTCGTAGAGAACGCAGCCGAGTGAGTAGATGTCGGTTCGTGCATCGACTTCGCGTGAGCCCATTGCCTGTTCCGGGCTCATGTAGGTCGGCGTACCGAGCGACATTCCTGTTTCGGTCATCCGCGCCCCGCCGGTCTTCGATGCAGCGAGCGCGATTCCGAAATCCGCGACTACGGCGTGCCCACGCTGCAGGAGAATATTTTCGGGCTTTATGTCGCGGTGAATCACTCCGCGCTCGTGCGCGTATTGCAGAGCGTCAGCGACTTCGCCTGCAATTCGCAACGCATCGTCAACAGGAAGCTGCTTCTCGCGGTCGAGACGGTCTCGCAACGACTCGCCCTCGACGTACGGCATCACGTAAAAGACAGTGCCGTTGATCTCTCCCGAATCGTGCAGCGCGAGTATGTGCGGGTGCTGCAGGTTCGCAGTGGTTTTGATCTCTGCAAGAAACCGGTCTGCGCCGATAGCGACTGCGAGCTCGGGCTTCAGAACCTTCACTGCGACCATGCGATTGTGCTTCAGGTCTTCGGCGAGATAGACCGTAGCCATGCCACCGGCACCGAGCTCGCGCTCGATACGGTAACGATCTGAAAGTGCGCTCGTAATGCGGGCGAGCTGGTCGCTCATGCAGTTAAATGTGGCGCAATGGCCCGTCGCCCGTTACGGAAGGGATGCCGGGTGAACGGTTCGGGCCGTCGCCACCGGGCCGCATCCGTGCATCGAAGGAAATAGTACCTAAGTGGTACTATTTCCAGTATCGGACGCGCTGGATAGGAGCTTCACCGTATGCTGGGCTACTTCCTCCAGCTGCCGCTGGCGCGCGCGCGCCCATCCCGGCAATCGCAGCACATTCGCCAGGAAGGAAAACACCGCCATACCTCCGAACATGCCGCCTGCAGCCAACGCCTTTTCCGGTTTCCCCGAAGCCACCACCATTGCGCTGGTAAGAATTCCCATTCCGCCGAGCAAAACTCCGAGACCGTTGAATAGAATCGCGTCATCCTTGAGTGTGCTGAGGCGCAGCTGCTCACCGCGCTCAGTTGGCTCGATCGATACGTGCAAGTTGCCGTGAGACCACTGCCGCATTCCACCTGAAGTCGTCGCAACTCCCGGCACCCCGAACGCGCTCCTGAACAGTGAGATCAGCTGCTCCCATTCGCGATCAGTCGGCGAACGCGGAACATCGACAACACGCGACATTCCCACAGGCATTCCGAAGGACCTCCGCACAACTGTGGGTGTCCCTCGCGTATCGAGCTTCGATGCCGCATCGGCAATCCGCGCCGGATCGATTCCGACTTCCTGGCCGATCCGCTTGAGATCATAAAGCGTCAGCCCGGCTGACTCGGCGACTTGCGACTGATCGCGCGCATCACCTGTCGTAGCGAGACTCAGTATCTCGCGCACCTCGTCTTCACTATATCGACGCTCTGTCATGACGATTGCGATCCGTTTGTTGCGGCCGCGCTTATTTGAGTCCTTTCACGCGCTTGTAATATGCGAGGTACTCTTCCGGGGCGGACATGGCGATCACCTCAGCGACAGAAGTGAGCTCGAGATCATCGAGTTTCTTGAAGTGGAGGCAACACTTTCCCATGTCCAGTCGCTTGCCCGCTTTCTTGAATGCGTCGACGAGACGCTGCTGGGAGAATGGCGTCGTATACTCGCCGTTCGACGTGCTGTATGCGCCCATCAGGTAGAGCGAGTTGTAGTTCTTCTGTGCGCCGAGTCCGATGTAGCAGAGCGGCTGGCCGTTGTAGGTATCGGGGAACTGTTCGAGCGGAATCCCCCAGTTGATCACGCCCCAGTTCATGAACTCGGCGTAGCCATCGGGGATGTGTTTGCGGACGAAGGCGCTTGCCTCTTCTATCACTGCGCGCTTTTCGGGCGAGAGAGAGTCGAGATAGGAGGCGACAGTCGTTGCGCGAGTGGCCTTGGTTTTCGCGCGTGATTTCGTTGCACCAGCTGATCTCGTGTTTTTCATTTTGCACCCGGTTGGAAGACGATACGCGTTCCCGTTCCGGTTCCTTCACCCGCACCCGCTACTGGCGCGCCGGTTGTGTCGAACGTCGCCAGCTTTATTGTCGACGTATAACTCTGGCCGTCCGCAGACAGCGCAATGGTCTCGGTGAGGACTCCGTGTCCGGCCGGCCACCGATCGCCTCTTGGTGATCCGGCGCCTGGTGCTGGCTCCTTCGTTGTGAAGAACACGTAGTTCGTCTTGAATGTTCGCGGGGAGATCTGCTTCCAGATTCCGTACGCCGGTGGCGACGAGTTCGCCGCTTCGTCGTAGTTGGACGACTCGGTCATCGTACCGCCGGCGTTGTACGCATACATGAATTCTAGATCTTTCACTCCAGCCAGAGCGCCGTTTCGAAATACGATTTTCGACCGCCATGCGCCGACCAGCGTTGCATCAGGAGGTTCCGTATCTTCGGACGATTGATTTTTTGCGCAAGCTGCGGTGGTTGCAGCTGTTGCTAACGCAACCAGAAGTAGAGCGCGATGTCTCATATAGTATGTTGCCGGCCGCGCATCTGTGGCTCCCGGAAGGTTAGCGATTTAAGGTGCAGAGATATGGATTAAAACGCGAGAGAACGCCACGAAGCGCTGTCATCTCCACCAGCGATCTACTTATTGAAGTAAGCTTTACAAACAAATCGTGGGCAGGATCAGTTACAAACGCCAGCCAGACCCGATGAAAACTCGACATTTCTTTTTCGTTCCGATCATTGCTGCTGCATGCAGCACTGCACCAGCATCGACCCCGAGAATTTCACCGACGGGGTTGGGATATGTCGCCCCAGTCCCGGCGCGCACCGTCCCCGATGATGGCTGGGTAGATCCCGCGCCGCACCGTGCATTCGGTGTAGTTACCGCGCCCGGAGTGAAGATTCACGTCCTCGATTTTGGAGGACCCGACACGCCGATGATTTTCCTGAGTGGCATAGGAAATAACGCGCACGTGTGGGATGACTTTGCGCGGCGCTTCACGAAGGATCACCATGTGATCGCGATTACCCGGCGCGGATTCGGCGAGTCGTCACACCCTGATACAGGGTACGATCAGCCCACTCTCGCGCGTGATGTCCATGCGGTGATGGATTCGATGAATATTCGTCGCGCAATTCTAGTGGGTCACTCGATCGGCGGTTATGAGCTCACCCACTTCGGTGCGATGTATCCCGACCGCGTGATCGGGCTGATCTATCTGGATGCCGGTTCCGACAGAGTCGCCGAAGATTCGATTCGAAAAGCTCTCGGAGTAGCTGCTCAGCCAACATCGACAACATCGCCATCCCCACAGAGAATCATGCCGACAGATGCAGACTCGGCCTCGCCGAAAGCGGCGTGGGCATACCGGCAGCGAGTTGGATTGACCGACAACACTGAGCAGGCAGTCCGCGCATCGTATTTCTACGAGGGATTCAATCCATACCTCGGCAACTACAATCCGGTGCCCGCGAAAATGCTTGCGGAAATTGCAGCAGGAGAGCGGACGCCGTTCGCAAAGGTTCTCGCGCCAGCGATTTTCATCTTCGCCGGAACGAATGACCCTGTCGCGCTTGCGCACCGGCAATTCGTGTCGCGCGAGCTGAAGGGCTCAGAGATGGTAAGCATTCCGGGCGCGAGACACCTCATCTTCATTTCGCACCCGGATCTCGTCGAGAGCTACATGAAGGAATTCCTGAGCAAGCTCCCGGGCGCATAGTCTGCTGCGCTTTGCTATCATTACTGCACCATGGTCAATAAGAGAAAACCGGTCGTGGACCAGATCCCCCGCGCCATGAAAAGCGCGAGCAGTCGCAACGCGAAGACGGCAATCCCGTCGAATATCCGTCTCGACAGCGTCGAGCTCGACGACGACGACCGCGAGTATGTCCGCCGACGCCTGGGAGACAAGCTCGGACGATACGCGAGCTCGGTCGAGCGTGTTTCCGTGAGAATGCGCGACGTTAATGGTCCCAGGGGCGGCGTCGATGTGCAGTGCCGCATCAAGGTTGTACTCGGCGGAATGCCAAGCGTCGTGGCTGAGCATCAGGCCGCCGAATATCGCCCGGCATTGACTGCGGCACTCGCAAGTGCTGAGCGAGCTGTCCGCAAGGCGTTGCAGCGTCGGCGCCAGAAACCGATTCGTTCAGGTAAACGATGAATTAACGACGGTGCTCGCGCGCGCGAAATAATCGTGCGATGAGCCTTGGCAACGAAAAATCGCGCTTTCAGAGATAGCCACTTTAACCCGGTGCCTGTGCCCATGTTTACGCATGTCCGTCCGCTGGTATCGTTCGGTCGCCTGTCTCTCTTTTGTGCAGCACTGATCGCCTGCAATAGCAGCGGCGATGCACAATCGCGTTCGCCCGGCGATACGCCGGCGGACAAAGGCGCGCACTCCAATCGAGACAACGGCACGCCGTTGCAACCAAGCAAGCCGCTGCCCTCTGGCGCAATCATGCTGCAGCGCATGAGCATCGACGATCCCGGTGTCATTAACCCCGGACCGGCGATGACCGTCCTCGTGCCAGTCGGCTGGCGCGGAAACGGTGGTGTCGTCGCGAAAAACGGTCCGTGCAGCGAAGGCTATGCTGTAAACTGGCAGGCCAGATCGCCTGATGGACGATCGACGATCGCGATCTTTCCTACGGAAGTGTGGTCATCCGCAAACACCACCGGCAGCGGAGGCTGTGTCGAAGCCGCGTTCTCCAGTGCGCGCGAATACCTCGAAGCATTTGTGCAGCGCGGATTTCAGGGCGCTCGCATCCTCGACTATCGGGATCGTCCCGAATATGCAAAGTCCACGGCTGAGTATGCAGAGCGCACTCAGCAGTTGATGAACTCGATGGGCATGCCCACTCGCGTACACGCCGACGGTGGTGAAATTCTGTTCGCCTACACACAGGACGGCGTTGAGATGCGTGGCATGGCAGGTGTGTCGGCTGTGTTCTTCGCATCGGAGCGACCGAATCCAATGGGTGGCACTCCGTTCCGCTCCGCCTCCGGTTCCACAATGGGTACGTTCGGCGCTTCGGCACCTGAGGGACAACTCGACTTCGATCTCATCGAAGCAGCGCGCCGCTCGATTGTGCCAAACGGACAGTGGCTCGAAAAATTATTCGCGTTGCAGCAACAGCAGGGGCAGATCGCCGCCCAAGGCACTCGTGAACGTGCCGCGATCATCGTTGCCGGCGGCGCGGCTGCTACAAAATCGAACATCGAAAGCTTCCGTCGGATGTCAGGATTCGATCGCGCCACGAGTGGCTCGGGCAGTGGAGAGATTTATCCTGGCGAGTCTACCGACGAACGCATTCAGCGTCGCAGTCTCGAAGCTATCAGAGGTGTGAATACATATATGGACCCCGTGGACAACAGCCCTGTACAGCTCGACCACACGTATGACAATGCATGGCGCGTCACGAACAAGGACGCGTACATCCTCACCAAGGATCCCAACTTCAACCCCGGCCAGTACGGAATCGAGGCGACACAGATGCAGGTGATTCGATGAATTCCCGCGCAACATCACACGCGCTGTCGATACGCGCAGTCAGCGTTGTCACCTTGCTCGCGTTGTTCTCAACTGCGAGCGCTGCACAGGACAGCTTCGGGGGTAAGCGCACCACGACTCCGCCCGCAGACCCATCGCGCGGTGGCACCGTCGCGGCGCCGGAGAGAACACCGCCACGCAATGCGCCAAGCGCGCCGGCTGACAAAAACTCGATGCTCGAGCGCGAGGACTTCGGTGTCGCACCAACGCGCACATTACATAATGGGCCCATGCACGGGCCGACTCCAAGCAGCATTCCTGGAGGACAGGTTATAACGACTGCCGGCGTAATGGATTTGCAGCGCCGGCAAATTCCTCACGTGCTCATCGATGTGCTCGGCGGCCCGAACATGCTGCCGAACGCAATGCCTGGCGCATGGATGTCCGAGCCGGGTTCATTCACCGATCAGGTGCAGATGCGCGCGACAGCGATGTTGATGGATGCGACACAGGGTAAAAAGGACACACCGCTGGTGTTCTATTGCCTCTCGCCACATTGCTGGATGTCATACAACGCAGCGCTGCGTGCAATCAACGCCGGGTTCACGAACGTTTTATGGTATCGCGGCGGAGTGGAAGCGTGGAGTCGCAGCACGCAGCAGCAATAACGGCATCAGCGATTCCTGATCGATGCAGTGAGCGCCGTTTTCCATTCTGCTCCTGAACGGCGCGCACTGCCGATATCACCGGATTGATCCAAATCGTCGGGCAGATTGCCAGGCCGCGCGAACGAGACTCGATAAGCCTCCGCTCCGATGCGAAGCTTCATACCGCCGCCGAAGTAATACCAGGGAAATTTCACAGCGATGATTTCGCCGAGTGGTGCGTCGAATATTCGACGGCCGTCACTCGTCTCGAAGAGGATTCTCTCTTGTGTAAGCATCAGCTCACCGGCGACGCTGCGCGTCATGCCGTAGAGCAGCCATGCAGGTGATCGCATCGCTAAACGCAGAATTGAAGTCGCGCGATCATCATATTGACAGTCCCACGTCGCCTTCGAGCACCGATGTCTTCAACTTCGGTCTCTTCCCGCTCTTCCATAGCCGAGCGGTGTGCAATACGCGATACCTGATTGGTCCACCGTCCGCACTTTCGCTGCGCGTAATCGGACGCGGAATGCAGACGAACTCAGTGCGCATCTCATCCGCCGACAATTGAACTTTCGCATAACCATGTCCGCCGAGATCGACGAACTCGAGATGTGGAGCGAGATCCGGATTGGACATTGAGTGGGCACGCTTTAGATCAAAGCTCTTTGCATACTCGAGGCACGACCGAACGCCATGCTTCAAAAGCATGTTGAACGTCCAATCCGGCTTTGCGCCGGCTCGATCAGCAAGAAACAATGGTCGCAGCGGAGCATCCTTTGGCAGCCTGTGCTCGTACGCCTCCATAGCCCCCGGACTTACGAGAGAACCGCCGACAAAACTCAAACCGACCGGCTCGAATTTTCCAGGCGGAAGCTCCGAGCTCGCATATCCCGCCCAGAAACTGTGACGGTCGCCTGAAACGATGGCAAAGCCGGTGATCTTTGCATCGCGCACGAGATCGTAGAGCTCGGCGCGTTCGACGTACGCGGTACCGTAATCACCGCCACCTACTGACGCATAACTGTTCGCGGGCCACGTCTCGTTAGTCAGACCCGCCGGCAGGTTTTGCGGATCGGCGCGATAATCCAGCGCGCCTTGCGAGTTCGCCCAGATTTTCCAAACCGCGTCCGACTTGCTGAGCTTGTCCTTGAACCACTTCTTCTGCTCCGCGCCGAGAATCGTCTGCGGCGGCGCGCTCAGCTGCGGATTTGGAACGTGCGCCTCATTGAAATGGATTTCCTGGGGAGGATTGCCGCCGTTGAACACGCGACCGCCATCGAGAGCTCGCATCTCCGATTCAGGAAACATTCCGATGAACTCCTCGCCACCGAGTTTGCCGAGCGAAGGATCGCTGAACGGATCTGCACTTCGATAACTGTGCTGATCGGTGATGATCAGATCGAGATGCTTGCCGTAACGCAGAGTGCGATATGCCTTGAGACTGTTTATCGCAATCAGGTTATTCGGCTCAGTGCTGAGGCCGTGCTCATCGAACGACTCCTTGATGGAGACATTCTTCACAGTCGGCGGACCGAAGTGCTCGAGCACACCGCTCGGCGGAGAAACACGCGCGGGTAGGTATTCGAACCACGCCTGATTCGCGGCGACCTTTACGGTCTGGCCAGGCTGCTCGTATGGTCCTCCTTTCACAATGCTTTGCCAACCCTGCCACGAGAATTCGTGGTTGTCCCAGATTGCAACGAACGGCCAGCGCGCGCGTGCGTCCTGGAGATCGGGATCGGCAAGATATCCTTTATAAACTGCGCGATAGCCTTCCACGGTCAGCGGTATGTGGAAGTTGCCGATTTTGTGACCGTCCGGGATGCGCGTCACTTCATATATAGTGCGGTCGTAACGCGTTTTTACTTCGTCGGGATACTGCACAACTTCATAGATGAAATCGCCGAGGTGCAGAACGAAGTCGAGCTTCGCGGCGGCGGGAGCGCGTTCGTCTTCGTAAATCATCCGGCGATAGCCGTTAAGCTTGCCTTCATTGATATCCTGACAGCTCACGAATGCGAAGTTCACTGTGCGCGAATCGTTCGGCTTCGGCGCTGTAATCGTGCGGCCAACGCGACTGCCGTTTCCATCGGCGTCGGTAAACCGATACCAGTAAGTACGCGCCGGTTTGAGTCCGCCGATCAACACTCGTGCAGTCCAGTCCGCTGCGCTCGAAACCGGTGCCTGCGAGTGAGAAATCACTCGTTTGAATGCTTCATCCTCAGCAACCTCGACGGTCAACATCTGGCGAGTGCCTTCGGCATAAGGACGCCTCGTCCACAGGATAACGCTTTGCGAATCGGGATCGCCCGAAGCAACTCCCTGCGGAAAGAGATCACGCCGCTCCCGCCATTGAACGCGCGATGCTCGCGCCGGTTCGACCCATGCGAATGAAGCACCGATTGCTGCAGCGGTTTTCAGAAAGGATCGGCGACTGATCTTCTTCATCTCATTTGCCCGGGTTGACGAATTCGATTACAGCTCCCTGGAGCGGCTTCATTGGAATCGTGAGCGACCGTGCCTTCGTGCCGAGTGTGCCGAGTGGAGTCGTTCCAGTCATGTCGTGACGCACGATGCGAGTCGCCGGCCCGAGCCCATAAGCGCGCGCCGGCAGTTTGATGACTGCATCGACTGAATCGTCCGATATGCTTGCGAGTGCGATGGCAACGCGATTCTTCGGAGATCTCCATGCGCTCGACAGCACTACCGGTGTCGTCGTATGGGCTTCGACCGGTCCGCCGAGTCGCGCTGCGTAAATCGAGATACGTGAGAGGAGCACGTCGGCCGAAGGAACATCGACGACTGGTGGAGTTAGAAAAGTGCCGAACTGGAAGACGTCGCGCATTCCATAACGAAGCTTCGCAAGCTGCTCGAGGTAGTCGATCTGCTTGCGGCGCTCTGTAAGCTGGTTCGTGCGAAAGTTTGCGATCGTCGGCTGCATTCCCCACACGAACATGCGCGCCTGCTCGAGATAGAATTGTCGCACGTATTTCGGATCGAGAAGCTCCATTGCGGTTGCCGGGCGCTTCTCGATAGGCCATAGCTCGTCGTACGGCGGAAGAGTGAGCGATCCATAGGTGCCGTATGTCAGCGCATAAGGATGATACGCCGCCTGAAACATCGGGATCACTTCCCATCCTGATGCAGGATCTGCGTAACGCTCCTGGCTCACCTGAAGCGTGAGAAACGCATCGAGATCCGGCATCCAGCTTTCGCCTCCGCCTTCGCCTGCAAATCCGGTGGGGCGATTTCCCTTTCGCCTGCGAAGATCTTTCGCGAGCTCGCGGAAGCCATTCATCCAGTAGTTGCCGCCGCCAACATCGTGACCATGATCCTTGCTCCAGTCAACGAGGCTGAGCACGGCCTGGTCCATGTAGATGCCGTCAACGCCGTACTGTTGAATGACCGTATCAGCGAGGCCAGCGTATTTGTTGCGCCAGAACGAAGTCGCGATGTCCATCGTCGCGCACGGCTTGGGATCGAACACGTTGTACGTCTCGAGTCGAACACTTCCGTCTCTCTCGTGAACAGCCCATCGCTCCGCGCCTTCTTTCGTCCAGCTCGGCGTATTCACGCACCACAGACGCTGGTTCATGTAGACGATCGTGTGCAGTCCCTTACTGTGTGCTGTGCTGACTGCATCCGTGAAATGCTGGGCGCCTTCACGCGGCGGGAGATAATCCGGGAAGCTTGTATCGTACGGGCCGTTGTGCCACCAATGCCAGAAGACGCTTACCGGAAGTTTTGCATCCTGCATCAGGGCGGCTGCGGGTTCGAGCACAACGTCCGAGTGTCCGCGATTCCAGACCCAGATGCCTGTCTCGCGCAGCCACTCTGGAGTTGTTCCCGTATGAAGCCGGCTCTCTCGCGCCCAGTATTGAGCAGTTCCCCATTTGCGATAGCGCTCGACCGCACTGAACCAGTCTCCGTGCACAACGCCGACGATCGATGCATACGACGGCGAAAAGACATCCAGCGTTCCCGGATTTGGCAGGAGGTGCACCATGTCATAGCCGGCTGATCCATCTGCGCTTCCCCAGAGTGCGAAGCTCTTTCTGAATGCGGCCGTGTCGTCGGCCGAGAAGTACAATCCGCCGAGCTTTGCGCTCGACAGGGCAATCGCCTGCATCGAGAGTGCTCCGGGATAGACGAATTCCATTCGCCGTCCTTTCCCGTCGCGACCGGCAAGCATCGCAGCCGGATTTCGCGCGCGCTGTCCCATCCACGATGGAACTGCAAGCTCTTCACCGGATCCTGACGTGACGATGTGCGTCAATCTCGGATAGCGGACTCGATCGACTTCGACGCCGCGAATTCCTTCGATGCGAATGTTCCACGCTGTCGTCGTGTCCGACCGCAGCCGTACTGTCGCAAATACTTTCAGCTGCGGCGCGGATGTGCGTGTGAAGTCGCTCCACTCGAGCTCGATGGTGCGAGCCCCGTTGCGCCGCCAGGCAAAATGATTTGCCTGTCCGGCGTTGATCGTTGCATTCGAGCTTCCCGGTGCAAGGTCGAGTGACCACAATCCAATCGAGTCGCTTTCTGCGCCCGCGAGCTTGCGGCCATTCCAGTCGCGAAGGGCAAGCACGTGCCCATCGCGCGGAGAAAGCTCGACGCTGATTGTTGCGTCGGAGAGTACTGGCTGTTGCGCTGCGGCACTTATTACCGATGTGCCGAGCAACGCTACGCAGATGATGACGCTATTACCGGTCATCATCGCACAGTGGCTTCCTGTTCGCGGGTCGGGGTGATGAGCGCGAGCAATAGAGCGAGCCCTGAGCTCGCTGCGACAGCCCAGAGCATCCAGTCAAAAGCGTACCATTTAGCCGCCTGACTTTGTAAGGCCGGATCTACTCGATCGCTATAGCCGCTTGCGAGCATCTCGCTGAAAATCGGCTCCACCAGAAGCCCCGCGATCAGGCTGCCGATGACGAACAGGCTCAAAGCGAACAATAGAAGTTTTCGGCGACGGGTCTTCCAATTCGCGATCAGTGCGACAAGAAAAAGCACGGATGTGATCATCGGAACGGTGTTCCAGAAGCCACTACTATTATATGCGTAGTCTCCCGTGAGGATGGCGAATGAACGCGGCGGAGCTGCTGCGACTGTCCCGGCGACGACGACCAGTGCGAACAGCTGCGCACCGATCTGAATGAAGCAGGTGGCGACGAGAGCAGCTAAAGTAAGATTCGGTGCGTTTACTCGTTTCATAGAACAGTAGCGGTGTTATTGTGGAAGCGCCTGAGGCGTGATTGTAATTTGTCCGTCCCAGACCGCTCGTCAGCTTCACCGTGTGTCAGGCGCCCCTGGTCGGTGGTCGATGGCCCGCTTCTCGTCGCTGAACCTTAGGAATCGTGCAGCATTGTTGTAAAAGATATCGCGCTTCTGCTTTTCGCTCAGGAATGGTGCGTTCTGTATCGTGCGGATTGCCACCTCGATCGTCTTCGGCCAAATCATTTGATCGGACCCGAATAGTATTCGCTCTTCAAACCCGGCATCGATTAACCTTTTCAACTGACTGTAAAAATGCGCACGGGGAAATCCCCAGTCGTTCTGAGCAATATCGACGTACAGTTGAGGATGCGAATAAAGCATTGCGATCATTTCGTCTACGAACGGTGACGCGAAGTGCATGACATACATTCTCAGTCGCGGATGCTTGATCAGGACGCTCTCGAGCTGCAACGGACTGCCTGACCCGACGCGATACTTTGAAGGCGATCCATTTTCGCCTAGGAAATGCGCTCCCCCGGGCGGCCCTTCGCCAAGATGCACACCGACCGGGATGTCCAGCTCCTCAGCCAGAGCGAAATACGGTTCATAACGAGGGTCATCGAGCGTCAGTCCACGGTACTGCGCGGTGATTTCCGCAAACACCGAGAACTTTCCTGACGCATGCAGACGCCGAAGTTCGTCAGGGGTGATATCGCGGTCAGTGAACGGAACCGCAGCAATGATTCTCGACGGTGAGGCTGCGTACCATCGTTGCACAATTTCCAGTTCTCCTGCTACCACTCCGCGCATGTTGTAGCGATTGAGAATGTCGATCGTTTCGCGCATCACTGCGTCATCGGTACGCGACGCGTCGACCGTGCGCGTGCACCGTCCCAATTTGTCTGGAGTTAACGGAGCGATTGGATCCCATCCGCGCAGCACCATCTCGCCTTCATTTATACACGCCGGTCCGCCTCCACCAAACTCTGCCAATGTCGCCGCGTGCAGGTGCATGTCAATTATTGGATCCCTGTTCGCGGATGCCTGAGGGTACAATGGCATTGCCAGCGAATACACGATTGCGCCAGTGGCGCAGACAAGTTTGATCAACGATGTGCCCGTGCTGTGTTATGTGGGTCTTTAACGTCCAGGGTCCAGGCGCATACTGTCGTGCACGTGAACAATCAACCACTCCCCCCGGATGCGTTGAAAGATCAGAGTGAACGCTTCCGAAAACGGGCGCATGGCACCACCGCTCGGAGTTTCACTACCTGTCAGCCGGAATGAAACGAGTCCAGCCTCCGCTCCGAGCATGCGCACTTTCGCATCCGCCATCCTGATCGACCAGGTTACGTTCCAGAAGTTCGTCTCGCGCAGCTCTTTCAAGAGCCACTCCATAGTAGTGAAGTCGTTTCCAATAACGTATCGTTGGTCGCCAACGTCAGCGGCGTGCAACCGGCGCATTGCTCCGACATCCTTTTCATTCCACGCATCTACCCACTGTTGCGTGCGTACAAGGAGCGTATCGGTTATGGGCGATCGACTGGAATCACACCCAGGCGCGTCTGGCGGTTTTGGCAAATCGTTTCGGATGTATCCATCACCCATGAGAACACGGTTGGGGCTGACGATAGTCCAGGTTGAATCCCGCCGAGTTAACCGCCACTCCTCGTGATGACCCCAGGCCATTTCTCCTTTAGCTAATCCGCCGCCAGTGGTTCGCCATTTTACCAAGGCGCCGTCGCTAGCGCCCGTGAGGGTATCGATGACGATGCCGCGAAGTGGGCTGATGCTCATTGGCGCCACGACAGCACCACCTGTCGTCGCGCGCAACGCGCTGTCGAGGACACGCAGAAACGTTCCGTGACCGTTTCTCGCTTCGACATTGACGCATACGGCGTTGGTTGAGTCGGCGCCGTTGACAGATCGAAGATCTGGTCCAACGCGTTTCGCGATTAGCAGCGCAATGCTTGCTGAATCGCTGGCCGAAAGCGCAACCTGTGCTCTTGCTGATGACGCGATGCAACCCGGCAGCAGCAGGATGGCAACTAGTATTGGCTTACGCATTCGCATGAGATGTGGCTGACACCTTGGTTAGGCTGCAACGCGAATCATTCATATAGTAGCAAACGAAGCAAGGACCACTCAATCTCTTGTCAGCTTCAGCGTGTGTTAGACGCTTGCTCCCGACGAAGGATGATTGTCGGCTCCCCCCAATTTGCATCAGGACCAAAGAGCAATAAATCGTTTCTTGGTGTTTCCGCGTGGAACGCATAACAAGACTCACCTGCAATATCTGGATAACAGAGATGTGGTGCGCGTCCGTCTCCTACATTCTTAAGGTGCCAGCGCCGGTTGCTGAACTCCCCGACAGTTACGCTGGCTTTGACGGTTGAGCTCTTGCCATCGATCACCAAGGTTTCCCATCTGGCTCTGCCATCAGGCAGTAGTCGCAGGAATCTGATCTTTTGCGGAGCAATGGACGAAGGCGATTCGACTCGATATAAGCCCGCCATTTCCATCGGCCGTTCGGCTCTCGCTAGAAGTTGATTTTGGGCATGTGAAGCACTTGGAAACACCGCGAGCGAGACATACAAAGCAGAGACCCATAAGACGGGATACCGCATTTTGTCACCTCAAGATTTTGGGTGACTCAAGTTTATGGAGATCTTTCGCAGGTGGGTGAAGAGAAGGTTATTCGAACGTTAACCTTCGATTAACTCTCGACCGCCTCTGACGCCTTTAGCTTCAGCGCGTGCTAAACGGCTTGGGTGATTGGCACATCATTACGTGAAGGTATCGTTCGTGGCCTTGGAAAACGAAACAGCTGCGCCGCTGCAAGTCCTGGGACGACAGTATCCATCCAATAGATCAGAAGACCGGTACGCGCAAAGAACTCGCCGGGGTTCGGCACTATCGTCTCAATCCTTAGCACAGGGAGCATCACAATGTACGTAACCAGCACTGCGAGTACAGTTGGAACCAAGTACCGCGCCACCGGTGAGAAGTCCCGCGTTCGAGCAAACCAGAGGAGCGATCCGGCGAAGGTGAGAGAATTGAGCACGACGAAGAGAAATCCGGACCACTTTAATTCCTCGACAGCTTGAGCTGTCGGGACTGATGTTGGAGCATACTCAACAATCCAGACGGCGATCTGCCTCCACGCGAGGAAAACCAACAAGAAATAAACTATGGACAACAATGCAACGCGCGTAAGTCGCAAAAGGCTAGACTGAGAGGTTGTGGTCATGGCTATCCGTTTAACGCTTTGGCTAAACTGCAAGCGAATTAAATATTTTGCGAGAGAAGCGAGCATACAACAGACCGCTTGTCATTTCAGCATGATGTTAGACGTTTAGCAGACCAGATCCTGATCACTTCGAAGGCGTATTCCACTCGGGTTCGCTTTGAGAT
>DATEDH010000168.1:0-6916 GCA_035281765.1 Gemmatimonadaceae bacterium | reverse complement strand
TCTGCATCGAGCGAGCTCGTTGCTTCATCGAGAATGAGCACGCGCGGATGACGAAGCAGAGCACGCGCTAGACTCAGCCGCTGGCGTTCGCCGCCCGATAAACGGATACCTCGCTCGCCAATCACCGTGTCGAGACCACTAGGCAGTGACGTGACAAAATCCGCCGCCGCACTTTCCAGCGCCGCTCGCATCTCGGCCTCACTCGCTCCGGGCGCTGCCCAGTCCAGATTGAACCGCACTGTGTCGTTGAACAGGAAAGTATCCTGCGCAACGTAGCCAATCTGCTCACGCCATGATTTGAGATGCGCTTCATCGAGAGCCAGTCCATCGACAGTAACTGAACCGCGCTGCGGGCTCAATAAACCGAGCAGTATATCAGCAACAGTGCTCTTCCCCGCTCCCGACGGACCAACAATCGCGGTGGTCTTTCCCGCGGAAATGGTCAGCGAAACCGAGTCGAGCTGCATCGAGGCTGGGTCGCTCGAATAACTGAACGACACATCGTTGAGCTCGATTGCTCTATTGAGAGCGATTGATTGCTGAGTATCACTCGTGAGCTCAGGAGCTCTCTCGCATGTTGCGATCAACCTATCGATCGCATCGAGCGCAGGCGTTACTGCTAGAATCTCCTGCGTCGTCTGTTGCATCGTCACGAGACGGGGAACGAGCCGCGAAAAAATAAAGAGCAGCAGAAGAATTGAAGCCGTCGGAAGATGAAAGACTCCAATGGCTAAATACAGGATCACACTCAATGCGAGCACCGACCCAATTGTCATCTGCCACCGCAGTGACGCGAACGCGCGAGTGAGACCGATCCGCGCAGTGTTCACCTGCCTGCCGATATCGAGAAAGAGCGATAGATGCCGCTCCTCGTGCCCGTAACTCTTGGCGGTCTTCAGGCCGCCAAGCTGCTCGGCCGCAGTCGCAAACAGCGCTGACGTGCTCGTCGTCAGCTGCTCACCGCGCTTTCGTCCCAGCAATGTTCTTGCACGCTGGACCATCAACAACAGAGCCGAGGCGCCGAGAACAATGAGTGTCATCGACGGCGACACGCGCAGCGCAAACAGCGCATAGACAAGAGCAACAACTGCAGTCGCAATCAGGAACAGAACGTTGTTCGCCCCGTTGTCGACCTGATCGATTGCCGTCGTCAGGGCATACGTGATATCAGACGACCGAATGCGGGAAACGACAGGCCATCGAGCGCGTGCGATCGCAGAATAGAGCCGCGCACGCAAGCCAAGAGTGTACTGCTGCACCGCGACTGTATCCGCCAGCGAACGGGCTCTGACAAGTGAAGCCTGCATCACTGTGATAACAACGTACAGAATCAGGACAGCCGGCAAAGTTGGAGTAACTCCAACCGCGTCGAATGCACTTGCAAGCCGCGCCGACAATCCGCCAAGTGATCCTTCGACGGTGACGCCGGCGATCTGAAGCAGTGGAACAAGAAGTAGGAGAGCGATCCCCTCTGTAAGACCAACCGCCGCGGTCAGGGCGAGCGCCAGAAATGCTCGTCCACGCGCGGCGGCGAAAACTCCACGAAGGAGTGAAATCAAAATTCGTTCAGCGCTCTCACCCAGCTTGTCAGGAACTGGTTCGCCTGGAAGCCGTCGAGCACCCGGTGATCGATTGTGAGCGTTACATAGCACATCGGCTTCACGACTGTCTCACTGCTGACTTCTGACATCGGCACAACCCTGCGTTCCATTTTACCAACCCCCAGTATCGCGGACTGGGGCTGATTGATAATGATCGGCGCGGCGATGAGGCTGCCGCTCACTCCGTGATTCGAGATGGTGAACGTTCCATTCTGCACGTCGCGCGGATCGAGCTTCTCACCGCGTGCACGCTCTGTCAGATCATGAAGTCTCTGTGCAATTCCAAAGAGATCGAGATCCTGCGCTTTGGTGATAACAGGCACGATCAGTCCGCCTGCGCCGAGCGCGGTCGCAACCCCGATGTTGATGTCGTCGAAGATCTCGAGTGCATCATCATGCCAGCGTGAATTCACTTCCGGGACTGCCTGAAGTGCAATTACGGATGCACGGACGAAGTACGCAGTGTAAGTGAGCTTTGCACCGCGACTTTCGAAGTCGGCCTTGTTCGCTTCGCGATGCGCAACGATCCGCGACAGATCGGCATCGAATACACTCGTAACGTGCGGGGCCGTGGCAACGCTCTGCACCATGTGCTGAGCAATACTGCGCCGCATCTGCGAGTGCTTCACCATGCGGCCTTTCAGCTCACCGCTCTTTGCCGTCGATGGCTTTCGCGACTCGACGTGTTTTAACACATCATCAGCCGTTATGCGGCCGCCCTTTCCAGTGCCCGTTACTTCAGACGCATCGACACCGTGTTCCTTCAACAGCTTCCGTACAGCAGGACTCAGCTCACCGGAACCGCCAGCGGCACTCGCGGATTTCTCAGTCCCGTCAGCTTGAGCAGTTGGCTGCGGTGGAGCCTCCGCTGGCGCAGACGCGGTCGCGAGTGCTTCGACATCCACGCGGCCGAGCACTTCGCCTGGCTCCACCTGCTCACCGTCATTCTTGAGAATCTCAGCAAGCCGGCCGGTACCAGGCGATGCGACTTCCATGTTCACCTTGTCGGTAGAGATCTCGAGCAGCGGCTCATTCTCAGCGACGGCATCACCAACCGACTTGAACCACGTCGATACGACAGATTCAGTTCCTTCCGCCTGACCAACCGGCACGATCACATCGATGAGCTTTGCCATTTACGCTTCGATCACCTCAGTCATCCGCTCGGCGATCGATTCAACAGTTGGAACGACTGCATCCATGAGATCGAAGTTGTGAGGTACAGGAACGTCGGGAATTGCGAGACGCTGAATTGCTGCATCGAGACTGAAGAACGCTTCCTGTGCAACGGTCGCGGCAACCTCGGCCCCAAAGCCGGCAGTGATTCCATCTTCGTGAACTATCAGACACCGGCGAGTGCGGCCGACAGAATCGAGCACTGCCTGCTTGTCCCATGGCGCGATCGTGCGAAGATCGATGATCTCTATCGATTGGCCAATCTTCTTCGCAGCGAGCTCACAGCGTTCGACCATCGCACCCCACGTTACAACTGTGAGAGCATCGCCCGATTGAGTGATCTTCGCCTTTCCGAATGGAAGAACGAAATCATCGCCTGGGTATGGACGACGTGCCCACGGTCCATCGAGAAGATGACGGTGCTCGAAGAAGATCGTTGGATTGTTGCTGCGGAGCGCAGCTCTCAATAATCCCACAGCATCTTCTGCGTTAGACGGAAATGCCATCTGCCATCCAATCGCGTGCGCCCACATCACTTCGCCCGACACGCTGTGCCAGGGATCGCCCACTTTTGCAAATCCTCCTGGCATTCGCACGACGATCGGAGCTGCAAATCGATTAGCAGTTCTCCATCGCATGGTTCCACAGTTATTCAGCTGCTCAGTCGCAGGATCCGCATACTTCCTGAATTGAATCTCGGCGACAGGCATGAGCCCCGCGATTGCCATACCGACTGAGCGTCCGATGATTCCCTCTTCGGAGAGACTCGTGTCGAACACGCGCTTGTCGCCGAATGTATCCTGCAGTCCCATCGTCGCTGCGTGAACCCCGCCTTTTGGGCCGACGTCTTCGCCAAAGACGAGCACGCGCGGGTTGATTCTCAGCTCATGCTCGAGCGTGCGACGAATCGCAGTGAGCATGTTCGTTCGCTGCGGCTCAGGTGAAGGTTTGTCGGTTGACGACGGAAACTCGTAGCCATCCGCAATGAGACCGCCGACAATCTGCGGCTCACCCTGCTCGTAATAGCGATACTTCGTGATCTTCGACGCATCGGGTTCGGGCCGGTTCAATGCGCCCTCGAGCGCAGCAGCAACATCCCGCTCGACCTGAGCTTCCAGCTCGCTCCACTCGGCCTCTGACATGACTGCCGGCACGAGATAGTTCCGAAGCTTGGGCAGTGGATCGCGCGCTTTTTCATCGGCGATGCAGTCTTCCGTTTTATACGCCTGGGTGTCTTGACCCGAATGTCCGCACAACCGCGGAACCTCGAGGCGCAGCATCGCCGGACCCTTGCCGCTTCGCACATGTGCGATCACGTCCTCGAACAACGCAGACGTTGCGGCAGGATCGGTCCCGTCTCCTTCCTTTATATAGAGATTCTTGAACGACGCGAGATTCGCGGCAATGTTGCCGCCCGGCGTCTGGAATTCGGACGGCACTGAGATGCCGTATTGATTGTCTTCTATATAGAAGAGGATCGGCAGCTTGAGAGTCGTCGCGATCGTAAGCGCGGACCAGAATCCATTCGTCGCGGCCGATGCTTCGCCACCAAGCACGACGGCTATGGAGTTATCCCACGACTCGTCCTTGAGAACGTCGCGATGGTAGGTGATCGCCTGCGCCCATCCAACGGAGGGCGTGTATTGCGACCCCACGTCGCCCGACATCGGAAGAACGATTGCACCGTCTTTATTGGGAAGGTTGCACACCACTCCGATGTCACGGCCGTCGGAGAATCCACCGGATTTTCGAAGAGGGCCTGCGAACGCATCCTCGAGTGAAAGGCCGAGCGTCAACAGAAGCGGCCGGGAGCGATAATACGCGCCGGCCGCATCATGTTCTCCTGTGAGGAGACTGCCGAGAATGATCTGCGCGAGATCATGGCCACGCGCGGAAAACTGATAGACGACTTTCTTCTCCGGCATGAGGCGGTTTTCCTCGGTGTCGTCGAGGCCGCGTGATGCCAGAATCAGATATGCGATTCGCCTCCAGTCGAGGCGGGGATTCACAGCCATATTGGCCGGTGATTTAGTAGCTATTGTGCCGGTCATGACCCTAAAGCTAGCGTCTGTCAGGTCGTGAAGAAGGTGAACCCGTCATCCGCCATCGTCTTCAAAAGCGGACTTGGCCGGTAGCGCTCTTCTCCATAGAAATCCTGAAGCGCGCTCAGCCATTTGACTGTCTCGGGAATGCCGATCTCGTCGGCCCACGCGAGAAGTCCTTTCGGGTAGTTCACACCCATTGTCATTGCAAGATCGATGTCGCGCGCGGACGCGATGCGCAGATAAACCGCGTCTGCTGCCTGATTGATCAGCATCGACAGGATCCGCCGGAAGATGAGCTCTCCGAGGTCGCGATCCTCAACAGGTTTCGGCTTTTCCGCGCCCGCGCGGTAATCGTAATAGCCGCGGCCTGTTTTTCTGCCGAGGAACCCCGCGTCGTTCAGCCGCTGCTGAGTGAGAGTCGGCTTGAAGCGTGAGTCGTGAAACGTCGCTTCGTAAACGCTCTTCGTTGCAGCGAAGTTCACGTCGTTCCCGATGAAGTCCATAAGCTCGAACGGTCCCATCTTGAATCCGCCGATCTCGCGCATGGCCCAGTCGATCGTTGCCATGTCGGCGATGCCTTCCTCGTAGATGCGGATTGCCTCGCCGTAGAAAGGCCGGGCGATGCGATTCACGATGAAGCCGGGGGTATCCGAAGCGAGGACAGTTTTCTTGCCCCACGCATCGACGAGTTTTTTTGTGCGAGTCGTTACATCGTCTGAAGTCGCGAGGCCGGGGACTATTTCAACAAGCGGAAGAACTGTCGGCGGATTGAAAAAATGCACGCCGATTACCCGCTCGGGATTCGCGCACGCGCGTGCGATTGCCGTGACCGATAGCGACGAAGTGTTTGTCGCAAGAATTGCGTCCGGGGCAACAGATTTTTCCAGCTCCGCAAAGAGCTGTCGCTTCACTTCGATGTCTTCGACAACGGCCTCGATGACGAAGCCGGCTTTTTTTACATCTCCCGTTGTGAGAATTCGCGATCGAATCACGTCCGCGTCTTCGCGCATGAGACGATTTTTCTCGACGGCACGATCGAGATTTTTTTCGATCGACGTCATTGCGCGATCGAGCGCGGCAGCGTCCTGGTCAACGAGATGAACGATGTGCCCATAGGTAGCGGCAACCTGCGCAATGCCGCTTCCCATCGCGCCTGCGCCGATGACTGCAACGACTGTGTCCCGTGAAAGCGTCGTCACCTATTCTCCCTTGAACACCGGCGCGCGCTTTTCCTTGAAAGCTGCAACGCCTTCTTCAAAATCGTGCGTTCGACCAGCGAGACGCTGGTGTTCTTCCTCGAGCTCGAGCTGTGCGCCCAGATCATTGTTGAGCGACGCATTCAACAGGCGCTTGGTGAGAGCGAGACCTTTCGTCGGCATCTGAGCAAGAGTGCGGGCAAGCGTGAGCGATTCGTTCTCGAGCTGATCGGCAGGCACGACTTTATAGATCATCCCAAGCTCTGCCGCTCGTGCTGCCGTGATTTTTTCCGCGGTCATCATGAGCGCTGTTGCCATCGGCATGCCGATCGCGCGCGGGAGAAAAAACGTGCCGCCTGTATCAGGGACGAGTCCAATTTTCGAGAACGATTGAATGAAAGACGCGGTCTCGGAGGCGATAACGATGTCGCACGCGATGGCGAGATTGGCACCCGCTCCTGCAGCGACTCCGTTCACGGCGCAGATCACCGGCATATCGAGCTTGCGGATCGCCATGATCACCGGGTTGTACGTCTGCCGCACGATTGTTCCCAGATCGAGCTTGCCATCACCCTCCTGTGGGACAGCGGAGAGATCCTGGCCCGCGCAAAATCCCCGGCCTGCACCAGTCAGCAGAACGGCGCGAACGCCCTTTTCCGCGCGTGCAACGTCGAGCGCCTCATGCAGCTCGCGCGACATATCGAGGTTGAAGCTGTTGAGGACATCAGGGCGGTTGAGCGTAATCCGCATCACGGCCTGGTCGATATCGGCAATAATGAAATTGTATGACATCAGATGTGGATGTGTTTCGGGGAATATACGTTCCCGGGACGGCCGGGAACGGGCGTGGCGGAGCCAGTTCGAACCAGTCCCCTTGCAATGTACGAAGGTCTTCGTA
>DATEDH010000167.1:0-3198 GCA_035281765.1 Gemmatimonadaceae bacterium | reverse complement strand
AAGATCTTCATTGAGGCGCGTTTGCGCGGCAATGTCGATGCTGTTCGTGATGGCCGGCATTTTTCAGGTTGTCGCGCCGCCCCCGTCCGCGGCTTCGGTCATCGCGTCAGACCACGGAGCGCGCCCGGTCCTGCAGTCCCTGCCCAGTCGCGCAGTGCGTCAGCATGGCTGCACGTCTGGGTCATTCAATCCTGTCGGCGGATTCGATCCGCCCCTTCCCTCTCTTCTTCCAGAGTACCAGTGCGGGACGCGATTTCATAAGGTCAGTCTGAACGTCACCCGACACGTTCCAGACATTTTCAGTGCGGCATTCGTTCATGATCCCACAGGTCCACCGGGTTCCCGCCTGACCTAGCTCCGTCCGGCATCGGCGACTCTCTTCGCCGAATGCTCCAGCGGAGCGGACCTTCTCCCCTGGAGCCACAATGAACGAAACCAGAAACGCTCAGGCGCGCCCGCTGGCAGCGCCTAATACCCTCGACATATCACGGCTCAAGAACCTGCTTGTGTACGCTCCGAGCGAGACTCGCAGTGCAGCAGCGCGCATTGCAACGCTTGCTGCGACTGTGAACGGCAGCAATGTGACACTCGCAGACAGCATCGAGAATCTCGAGCACGATGTGAGTCGAAAGCTGCCCGGCGACTGGGATGTGCCGAGGCTTGTTCGTGACAGAAAGACAACGACCCTGCAGCGCATCGCAACGAGAATGCGCAGACTCGGGCTGCACCCCCGAGTATCGATCGGTCGCGGCTCCGCACCTGAAGCGGTGCGCCGCGAGGTTGAGGAGTCGGGATGCGATCTCCTCATTCTCGACGCCGATCACAACCAGCGTGGCCCCAATGCACGCGCACTGGTGCAAAGCCTCATCGAGGAATGTCCGTGTCCGGTGCTTTTTGCGAGGCCAGTCAAGCGGCGGCGCCGTATGCACATCCTGACGGCAATCGACTCGAGCGTGCTGTCCGAAAATCTGCCGGACCCACTCAGCATGGAGCTGATGCACTCTGCAGTTTCATTTGCAGCGCTGCTCGGCGGAGAGGTTCACGTGCTTCACGCCTGGCAGTCGGCGAGCGATGGATATATGCGCTGGGCAGGCGTTCGCGGCGAAACGCTCGACGAGCATCAGGAATTCGCGCTGGCCGAGGCGCGCGATCATGTGACTCGCACGTTCGAGCCGTTTCGAGAGCTCGTCGGCGCACTTGAAATCCATCTCGAGGCAGGAGATCCGCAAACGGTGATTCCGCAGTTTGCGGAGCGACATCGAATCGATCTGGTGGTGATCGGCACTGCGGAGCGAAAAGGTATTTCGCGTCACATCATCGGCAATACTGCCGCTCCGGTGTTCGATGGCCTCGGGTGCTCGATGATGGTCGTTCCGCGCCCTTCATTCTCTCAATCCGACTTTCTCGCTGCATCGTCTTCGGAGGAAGCGCGTTATGCCCCATAATACCGAGCTCCTCGCGACACTCGCGGCGGGGTTCGGGCTCGCACTTATCCTCGGCTTTGCAGCAGCTAAGCTCAAGCTGCCGCCGCTTGTGGGATATCTCATCGCTGGAATCGTTATCGGTCCCGCGACCCCCGGAATTGTCGCGGACGTATCGCTCGCGCAGCAGCTCGCCGAAGTGGGAGTCATACTGCTGATGTTCGGCGTCGGTCTTCACTTCTCCATAGGCGACTTGATGGCGGTTAAGAAAATCGCCGTGCCCGGCGCCGTTGCACAGATCACTGTCGCGACCGCATTGGGAGTGGGTGTCGCAAAGTTGTGGGGATGGTCGCTCGGGGCCGGACTCGTATTCGGATTGTCGCTCTCTGTTGCGAGCACGGTGGTTCTTCTTCGCGCGCTCGAAGACCGGGGACTGTTGAAAACGCTCAACGGGAGCATCGCGGTCGGCTGGCTCGTGGTCGAAGATCTTGCAACTGTCATCGTCCTCGTGCTGTTGCCGGCGCTCGCTCCCGCACTCGGCGGAGCGGCAAGCGGTCCCGGAGGATCGGGCAGTGTGCTGATGGAGATTGGAAGCGTGGTGGGACGCGTGACGCTGTTCGTCCTCGTGATGCTCATTGCAGGACGGAAACTTCTCCCGCGATTTCTCTGGGAGATTGCGGGCGCAGGCTCGCGCGAGCTGTTCACACTTGCCGTGATCGCGGTTGGAATCGGCATCGCATATGGAGCCGCGTATCTGTTCGGCGTTTCGTTCGCACTGGGTGCTTTCTTCGCCGGTGCAGTGCTGCGTGAATCGTCGCTCAGTCATCGTGCCGCGGAAGAATCCCTTCCTCTACGCGACGCGTTTTCTGTTCTCTTCTTCGTATCGGTTGGCATGCTGTTCAAGCCTGCGATTCTGCTGGAGCAGCCGGTGCATCTGCTTGCCGTTGTCGCGATCGTGATATTAGGAAAATCCGCTGCTGCCGCGTTGATCGTGAGCGCATTTCGATATCCGTTGAATACAGCGCTCACCGTGTCAGCGAGCCTCGCCCAGATCGGGGAGTTCTCGTTCATTGTTGCCGCGCTCGGCGTCTCGCTTGGACTTCTTTCGGCAGAAGGTCAGAACCTGATACTTGGCGCTTCACTCATAACGATCGCATTGAACCCGCTGGTGTTTCGCGCCGTCGAGCCATTGCAGAAGTGGGTGCGCAGCAGGTCGGAGCGCGCGCGGCGCGCGGAAGAACGACACGATCCGCTCGCACAGCTCCCAAGCGAAGTGACCATCGATCACATGACCGATCATGTCGTGATCGTCGGATACGGACGCGTGGGACGGCGGATTGGAGAAGCACTGCATCGCGAGGGTATCACGTTCGTGGTCGCAGAACAGAACCGCGAAGTTGTCGAGCAGCTTCGCGCAGGAGGATTCCTCGCAGTTTCAGGGGATGCAAGCGATCCTGCAGTATTGATTCAGGCGCACGTGGCGCGAGCGAAAGCACTCATCATCGCAACGCCCGATGTTGCGCGGACGCATGCGATGCTCGATACAGCACGCCGTCTCAATCCGGCGATCGAGACTGTCGCGCGCACACACAGTGATTCCGAGGCGGAGCTTCTGCGCCGCGAGAGAGTCGATGCTGTCTTCATGGGAGAACATGAGCTTGCACTCGGCATGATTCGACATGTTCTTGCGCGTCTCGGTCGTCAGCCAATGACGCGGTTTGCCGATATGAAGCTGACTGTTTTGCACCCGTTGCCGGATACTGTCGGGAGCCGCGCG
>DATEDH010000166.1:0-27281 GCA_035281765.1 Gemmatimonadaceae bacterium | reverse complement strand
TCACTTCAATGGATTCTGAATGATCAAGCGAAGGCTCTCGAGACTGCGGCGCAAACCAATCGTCTCGTGTTCATTGATTTCACCGGATACACCTGCACCAATTGCCGGTGGATGGAAGCGAACATGTTCGCCCGCGCCGATGTGTCGGAGTCTCTATCGCGCTATGTGTTGAGCCGCCTGTACACCGACGGTGACGGGGAGATGTACGAAAAGCAGCAGCAGTTCCAGGAGAATCAATTCGGAACGGTTGCACTTCCTCTGTATGCGATCGTCGACAGCAACGGAAAGACGGTGCGCACTTTCTCAGGGCTTACGCGCAAGCCTCGCGAGTTCCTCGCTTTCCTCCGCGACGCCGGCTGAAGCAGCGGGCTTCCGAAAAATAAATTCGGGTGCGAGCGCTGCGCCGAGCAGCGTGATTGGAATGATCTGAAGGGTCTGAATCAGAAGCGAGACCGCAATCGCATCCTCTCTGGCAATGCCGAACTGCTCGGCGGTGATTGCAAACACGACCTGAAAGAATCCCACGTTACCCGGCGTCGCCCTGATCAAAAGGCCAAGGTTGATCGCGAGCAGCGTTGCGAGACTCGCTCCCATCGACATGTGGACGTGTGCTGCTGCCGCAGCATACTTGAACGTCAGGATCTGGCCGATCCACGAAAGCATTGAAAGAGCCAACGCGGCGAGAAAGCGAGGCGTGCTGGACAACGCTCGCGCACTGAGCGCAAATCCCGCCAGATATCCCTTGATACGCGACCACAATCCCTCGTGTGCGACCTGCTCCTCGACGAGGTCGTCCGGCTGCGCGTTGCGTGCCGAGTAGAGAAACCATATCACGAGAACAGCGATGACACCGAGGGCGATCTGAGCAGGCACTCTCCATCTGTCGATTGCCGGCGGAAGATCGAAGGCCATTGCTCCGTATACGAGCAGAATTACAAATCCAACGGGATCGAACAGCCTCTCAAGAGCGAGCGTCGCAAGAACTGTTGCGCTGGCGAGACCAGTTGCGCGGGTGATAAAAACAACCCGCGCGGCCTCGCCGCCATTTGCGACGAGAACATTGTTCAAACCCGCGCCGGCTATGGTCGCGCGTGTCGCCAGAAACAGCGAGCGGGCACCTGCAGCGCGCAGGAACATCCACCACCGCACACCTTTGAACAACAGCGACGCAAAGTTGGCGGCAAACGCAAGCGCAAGCAGTGGCAGCGACGCGCCACGGATTGCGTGCCATGCCTGATGCCAGTCGACTGTACGTGCGAAAATGACGAGAAATACAACGATCGCAGCAGTGATCAGCAGGCGAATCGTTCTACCCGCCGCGCGATTCACCGCGATGGCAGTGTTGCGAACTGGAACCCGCGATCGCGCAAGCCGCTGATGATGAGAGGAACTGCTGCCGCAGTCTGTGTTCGATCGCCGTTCACATTGTATCCATCACCATCATGAAGCAGGATGATGGACCCTGGCTTCGCGCCGAATACAGTTCGCTCGACGATCGCGTTCACTCCGGGACAGTCGCTGTCCCACACTCCGAGCGACCATCCAATCGTTTGCTCGCCAAGGGAGTGTGCGATGCGCGTCACCCACGGGCTTCGGAAACCATGCGGTGCGCGAAAGAATCGTGGACTCTCGAGCCCTGCATGCTCGATGGCGCGTTTTCCGAGTGTGATGTCGCGCCGGACGTAGAACGGTGACTTGAGGTGGAGCTTTCTGTGAAAGTATCCGTGGTTGCCGAGCTGATGTCCTTCGTTTACAACGCGACGCACCAGCTCCGGCCAGCGTTCCGCATACGCACCGAGAATGAAAAACGTTGCCTTCACGCCATGCTCGCCAAGGGCATCGAGGATGCGAGGTGTCGCATCAGGGTTCGGGCCGTCGTCGAACGTCAACGAGACACTGTGATCCTCTTCGGGGAGTGCGCCGAGCACAGAACCGAATACGCGGCTGTTCCGATGGAACATGCCGTGCGCTGCTCCGCCAAGGAGAGTGAGTCCGATTGCGGCAGCGGGTACAATCACACCGGACTCCTTACGCCGAGCACGCCGGTATAAACGTCGAGCACTGCCGAAGTCACGGCAGGCCATCCATATGCCTCGGCATTCTGGCGGCCAGCTTTGCCAAGTCGCGCGCGAAGAGTCTCGTCATCGAGCAACCGCACGAGATCATCCGCAAGTGCATCGGCGTCGCCGCAGGGGAACATCAATGCCTCACGCTCGTGCTTGACGACGTCACGGAATCCGAGAATGTCAGAGCAGACGACTGGAGTCTCACAAGCCATTGATTCAAGAAGCGTTATCCCAAACGAAGCTTTCGTCGTTGGACATGCATACATCGCGCTATGTGCGTAGTAACTGGGACGCGAGCCGAGCACTGCGCCAACGAACTCGATGCCGGGATCTCCCGCGGCGGCTCGATAGTAATGCTTGCGAAGCGGTCCATCCCCGACGACGACAATGCGTGCCTCGCGATTCTTTCCTCTCACTTTGCGATAGGCGTCGAACAGCGTCGTCAGTCCATTGCGCGGGTCGAATCGTCCAAGAAACAGAATCGTGGGAATATCCTTTTGCATTCCCGGCGGCGGTGGAACATGAGGATTGAACAAATCGAGGTCGATTCCGTTCGGAACGATCGTCCAGTTCGCCTCGAAATAACGATTGAGAGCGATTGTAGTGGAGTGCGATACAGCAATCGCGGCAGCCAAGCGGTTGAGCTTCTTCTGAAGCAGCGACCGTGTCAGTCCGTACAGCCGCGACTTGTCGAAGTACGTGTGAAACGTTCCGACGACGGGACAATCGGCTGCTTCGATCGCGAGAAGCGGAAGAACGGGGCTCAGCGGGGAATGTACGTGAACGATGTCGTACTTGCCCTCAGAAAAAATCTTTCTGAGCCTGCGACTGAGGCCGACACCAAGTGACACGCGCGCCTGTGAGCCGTTCGCGTAAACCGGCTGGCTGTGTCCAACTCGAATGATGTGAGGCTCGGCAGCGCCGCCCTTTATGTGCGACGTGATAATGTCGACATGATGACCGAGCCGTCGCGCCTCACGCGCAAAGAAGTGAACATGCTCGACAACGCCGCCAAGATGCGGATAGTAATACTCGGTTACGAGAGCGATGCGAAGCGGGCGGGCGAACGCAGGCTCGACCGCGATTAATGGCGCGGCAGGCGTGAGCTCGAGCTTCCGAGCGAGATTATGCTGCGCTGAGGGCGGCATGCGCGGCGGCGAGGCGGGCTATTGGAACCCGGAAGGGCGAGCATGACACGTAGTCGAATCCAAGCGTGTCGCATATCGCTATCGACTTCGGTTCGCCTCCATGCTCGCCGCAAATACCGACTTTGAGACCCGGACGCACACGTCTTCCATCCTCGACTGCAATTCGGATCAGTCGTCCAACACCCTGGCCGTCGAGTACCTGGAATGGATCGTCCGGGAAAATTCCTTTTTCGACATATGAGGGAAGGAATCTTCCCGCATCGTCCCGACTCAGGCCGAACGTAGTCTGAGTCAGGTCATTCGTTCCAAAGGAGAAAAACTGAGCGCTCGATGCGATATCGTCGGCGGTCAATGCAGCTCGCGGCAGCTCGATCATCGTGCCGACCAGATAATCGATCGGCTCACCCATCACGCCCAGAACCTGCTCCGCGATGTCGGTGATGATTGTTTTCTGATTCTCGAATTCGTTGAGCGATGCAACGAGCGGAATCATTATCTCCGGATGCACATCGATGCCACGTCGCTTTGCGCGAACGGCCGCCTCGAAAATAGCTCGAGCCTGCATCTCGGTGATTTCGGGATATGTGATGCCGAGGCGGCAGCCTCGATGCCCCAGCATCGGATTTGTCTCCCGCAATGACTCGACGATTCGCGCCAGCTCCGATCTCTCGAGACCAAGTGTACGCGCGAGCAGCTTGCTTTCCTCACCGCCATGAGGCAGAAACTCGTGCAGCGGAGGATCGAGAAGACGAATTGTTACTGGAAGTCCGTTCATCGCCTCGAAGATTCCTTCGAAGTCTGTGCGCTGCATCGGAAGAAGCTTTGCGAGCGCGCGCCGTCGTCCGCCCTCATCGCGCGCGACGATCATCTCGCGCATAGCGGTAATACGATCGCCTTCGAAGAACATGTGCTCCGTACGGCAGAGCCCGATTCCTTCAGCCCCGAAGTTTCTCGCTATCCGCGCATCGCGCGGAGTATCCGCGTTGGCGCGAACTTTCAAGCGTCGCGCCTCATCCGCCCAGCCGAGCAGCTGCGAATACGACTTGTAGAGGGGCGCTCTCGCTGCGGGAAGTACACCGCTTGTCACGCGAACGACTTCGCTTGGAATTGTCGCAAGATTTCCCGAGAACACGCGGCCCGTTGCGCCGTCGAGCGTCAGCCACTCCCCTTCGGTGACCATGGTTCCATCGACGTGGAAGCGACGATGCTCTGTATCGACTTCGATAGCCTTGCAGCCGACAATCGCGCATTTGCCCATTCCACGGGCAACGACAGCGGCGTGGCTCGTCATGCCTCCACGCGCGGTAAGGACTGCTCGGGCAGCGACAATGCCGTGAAAATCCTCGGGAGTCGTCTCGTCGCGAACGAGGATGACGGCATCACCTGCAGCATGCAGCTCAACTGCGCGATCAGGATCGAACACCGCGCGCCCGCTCGCCGCTCCCGGACTTGCAGGCAAGCCAGTCGCGATCGGATCTGCGTTTACGCTCGGATCGATGATGGGGTGCAGCAATTGGTCGAGGTGCGCTGCGGGAACTCTTTGGACGGCTTCGGTCTGGCTGATCAATCCTTCCTTCACCATGTCAGTCGCGATCTTCACCGCGGCCTGGGCTGTTCGCTTTCCTGTACGCGTCTGGAGAAGAAAGAGTTTCCCGCGCTCGACAGTAAACTCGAGATCCTGCATCTCGGCGTAATGACGCTCGAGCTTGTCCTGAGTGTCGAGCAGCTCCGTATATGCCTCCGGGAGCCGCTGCGCCATTTCTTCGATGTCGAGCGGCGTCCGGATGCCCGCGACTACATCTTCGCCCTGTGCGTTGACGAGAAACTCACCGTAGAACTTCTTCTCGCCTGTGGATGGATTGCGCGTGAACGCGACCCCGGTTCCCGAATCATCGCCGAGGTTGCCAAACACCATCGACACAATATTTACCGCGGTGCCGAGATCCTCGGGAATTCCGTTCACCCTGCGATAGTCGCGCGCCTTCTTGAGCGTCCACGATTTCCAGACGGCCTCGATCGCACCCCAGAGCTGAACGACGGGATTGGTCGGAAAGTCAGCACCGGTGCGGTTCCGTACGAGCGCCTTGTATTCTTCCACGAGGTTCCGAAGAGCATCTTCGCTGAGCTCGGCATCGGTGAGAGCCCCCGTCGTCATGCGACGCGCCTTCAGCAGGTGCTCGAAATCGGACGAAGACACGCCGAGCACGACGTCCGAGTACATCTGGATGAAGCGCCGATACGAGTCGTAAGCGAACCGCGCATTCCTGCTCTGGCGCGCGAGTCCCTCGGCGGTGCGATCGTTCAGCCCGAGATTGAGAATCGTCTCCATCATTCCGGGCATCGATACCGCAGCGCCGCTTCTAACTGAAACCAGAAGAGGGTTGCGCGGATCGCCGAACTTTTTTCCGCTTACATCCTCGAGCCGCGCGACATTGCCTTCCACCTCGGCGCGTAGGCGATCCGAGTACTTGCCGTCGCGCAGATAGGACATGCATTCGCTGCACGCGATCGTAAAACCCGGCGGCACGGGGACACCGATGTTCGTCATCTCGGCGAGGTTTGCACCTTTCCCGCCGAGTACTTCCTTCATCGATCGTGTGCCTTCGGCTTCTCCTTTACCGAAGAAAAAAACTGACTGCGGCATTCAGGGGTCGCCGCTCAGCAGCCGCAGCCGAAACGAAGCTTCTGCGGATCAGCGGGAGGGGGAGTGGGATAATCACCGGAGAAGCACGCGTGACAGAATCCATCCGGTCCGTCCGGCGCAGACTCGAGCATTCCGTCGAGCGATAGATATCCCAGCGAATCGACTTCCAGCGTAGCTGCGATCTGATCGACAGTCATATTTGCAGCGATCAGCTCTTCGCGATTGGGTGTATCGATGCCGTAGTAGCAAGGTCCGGTGATCGGTGCCGAGCTCACGCGCATGTGCACTTCGCGTGCGCCGGCGGCGCGCACCATTGCCACGAGTCCGCGAGTCGTCGTGCCGCGCACGATGGAGTCATCAACCATTACCACGCTCTTGCCGTTCAGTACTTCATGGACCGCGTTGTACTTGACCTTCACTTTTGCGTCGCGCCCCGCCTGAGTTGGCTGAATGAAAGTTCGTCCGACATAGTGATTTCGAATGAGCGCCAGCTCGAATGGCAACTTTGATTCCTCAGCGAATCCAAGGGCTGCGGAGTTCGACGAATCCGGTACTGAGAAGACCAGATCGGCGCCGGGCGCTGGACATTCGCGAGCGAGACGCCGGCCAAGCTGACGGCGTGCCCGATCGACGGAGCCGCCAAAGACGCGGCTGTCAGGCCGCGCAAAGTAGACGTACTCAAACACACAGCGGCGACTTTCCCTCGATTGGAGCGGCTTCGAAGACCGGACCCCATCGCGATCCACAGCGATGATCTCACCGCGCTCGACTTCGCGCACTGTTTCCGCGCCGACAATGTCGAGCGCACAGCTTTCGCTCGCAAAAACGTATGAGCCATTGAGACGACCCATTACGAGGGGACGCCAGCCGCGCGGATCGCGTGCAGCTAGCAGCGTGTCGCCGATTGTGACAACGAGCGAATAGGCTCCTTCGACATTCTGCAGAGCGTCGGCGAGCTTTCCCTCTGGCGTATCCGAATTCGAGCGGGCTATCCGATGAACCAGAACCTCTGAATCCATCGTCGAGGAAAAAATCGAGCCTGCATCTTCGAGCTCGCGCCGCATCTCGGTCGCATTGATGATGTTGCCGTTGTGGGCGAGTGCGATGTGCCCGTCGCGAAAGCGCGCAAGAACGGGCTGTGCATTCTCGATTGTCGAAGAGCCGGCAGTGCTGTAACGCGTATGACCGATCGCAACGTCGCCTTTCATGCGATCCACATCAGCGACACTCAGTCCTTCGGAGACAAGCCCCATTCGCTTGATAGCCTGAGCTGAGCCATCCTCTGCCGAGGCGACAATGCCTGCAGATTCCTGTCCCCGATGCTGAAGCGAGTAAAGGCCGAGGTGCGATATCTCAGCCGCTTGTGGATGCCCATGAATACCGAATATCCCGCACATTCTTATATCACCGTCATCGCAGGCTCAGGCTCCTGCGCAAGTGCAGGAGCGGCCATGATTGTTGGAATAGCGTCATGCCATGCGGAAGCGATGGCACTTATGTTCGATCGAATAACACTGTCGCCGAATCGGATGGTGAGACCTCGAGCAGCGTCGGTAACGCGACCAACCCGCCGAACAGGCACGCCGTGCCTGTTCATGATCTGCTCGATTGTCTCGGGAGCGTTGCTGCTCAGGATATAGCGCGCCTGCGATTCACCAAAGAAGACACAGCGCGATGCGATATCTGCAACGCCGCTTAAATCGACGTCCGCTCCATGTTGCGTGTCGACGTTCGCAATGCAACACTCGGCGAGTGCGACAGCGATACCACCATCACTTACATCGTGCGCCGAGCTTACGGCGCCGGCGTCGATCGATTCCAGGAGCGCGTTGATCGCCTTCGCCTCCGCTGCCAGGTCGCACACAGGCGGGGCGCCGGCGACCAGATCATGAATGCGCGCGAGATACTCACTTCCACCGAGCTCATCGCGTGTGTCGCCAATGAGAAGAATCGTATCGCCGTCTGCTGCAAACGTGCTTCGCGTAACGTTGTCGATCGACTCGAGCAAGCCAACCATTCCAATGACCGGAGTGGGATAGACCGCGCCGAGTGGACTTTCATTGTAGAGCGACACATTGCCGCCTGTGACCGGCGTCGACAGGGCAGTGCATGCCTCTCCCATTCCCTTGATCGCTTCGCGAAGCTGGAAGTAGACCGATGGCTTGCGAGGATTGCCGAAGTTGAGACAGTTGGTGATTGCCTTCGGCCTCGCGCCCGTGCACGCAACATTTCTCGCTGCTTCCGCAACAGCGATACGGCCGCCATTGAGAGGGTCGAGATATGTGTATCTCCCGTTGCAGTCTGTTTTCAATGCAATGCCGCGTGTAGTCCCGCGAATCCTGAGCACGGCAGCATCGCCGCCAGGTCCAACGACCGTATTAGTGCGAACGGTCGAATCGTATTGCTGGTACGCCCATCGCTTGCTTGCGATCGTCGGTGATGAAAGAAGCCGAATCAGTGTCCATGACGGATCAATTTCCTCATCGAGCGGCGCGACCGTCGAAACATCGAGCTCGCGAAGCTTCCTGATGGAAGGATCTTCCTCTGCCGGCGGAGTGTAACGCGGGCAGTCAGTAACCAATCTCGATCCGGGAAACTCGGCGACAACCTTGTCGCCTTCAGTCACCCGATAGACAGGCTCGGCGATCACTTCACCGATTACTTCCGCCTGGAGATCCCATTTCTGCAGGATTGTACGAACATCTGCCTCGCGGCCTTTCTTCGCGACAACGAGCATCCTTTCCTGGGATTCGCTGAGCAGGATCTCGTACGGTGTCATGCCGGTTTCGCGAACAGGAACCTTCGTTGTGTCGATTGTCACTCCAACGTCGCCGCGCTCAGCCATTTCTGCCGATGACGAGGTGAGGCCGGCAGCTCCCATGTCCTGAATCGCGACGATGTGGCCGCTGCGGATGAGCTCGAGCGACGCTTCCAGCAGCAGCTTCTCGGTGAACGGATCGCCTACCTGAACGCGCGGGCGCTTGGCGTCACTCGCCTCAGAGAGATCCTCCGACGCGAACGACGCTCCATGAATTCCATCACGACCGGTGCGCGCACCGACAGCAATGATGGGATTGCCCACGCCCTCAGCCTTTGCGCGAATCAGCTGATCCTCGTGCATCAGTCCGACGCACATCGCGTTAACGAGCGGATTACCCTCATACGCCGGGTCGAAAACAATCTCGCCGGCAACCGTCGGGATACCGACGCAGTTGCCATAATCGCCAATTCCCTTGACGACGCCGCTGAAGAGGTATCGGGTTCGAGCACTGTCGAGCGAGCCGAACCGCAGCGAATTCAACATCGCGATGGGTCTCGCGCCCATCGTGAAGACATCGCGCAGAATTCCGCCGACACCTGTAGCTGCACCCTGATATGGTTCAACAGCGGACGGGTGATTGTGCGACTCGATCTTGAAAGCGACTGCGAGTCCGTCCCCGATAGAGATCACGCCTGCGTTTTCACCCGGACCCTGAAGCACCCACGGCGCTGTTGTCGGGAGCGTCTTGAGAAGATTGCGTGAATGCTTGTAGGAACAGTGCTCGCTCCACAACGCGCTTACGACGCCAAGCTCGGTGAACGTCGGCGTGCGGCCGAGCATTGCTACGAGCCGAGCGTATTCATCAGCGGTGAGCCCGTGCTCTGCAACGAGCTCAGGTGTGATTTCAGGATCGCCAGGCCTTGGTGCAACTCGAGACATGGTCAAGCCGCGACGCGCGCGAGCAGGGATTCGAAAAGCGCTACGCCGTCGCTCGAGCCCAGGAGATCGTCCAGCGCTCGTTCCGGGTGCGGCATCATTCCGAGCACATTGCCTTCCGCATTCACAATACCTGCAATCGAGCGCGCTGAGCCATTGGGATTTGCATCGTCCATGGTTTCACCGGCAGGGTTCACGTATCGGAAGAGCACTTGCTGATTTTGCTCGAGATCATCGAGCGCTGTATCGCTCGCGGTGTATCGTCCATCGCCGTGCGCGATTGGAATGCGAATGATCTGGCCTTCGGTGTATCCGGACGTAAACAGGCTGTCAGAATTCTCCACGCGAAGGTTCACCGGAGCGGACACGAATTTCAGTGACGCATTTCGCAAAAGTGCGCCGGGGAGGAGTCCCGCCTCGCACGCAATCTGAAATCCGTTGCATATCCCCATGACGATGCCGCCCTTCTTTGCGTGCTCCACAACTTCGGACATCACCGGACTGAATCGCGCGATTGCGCCGGCCCTCAGATAATCGCCGTAGCTGAAACCGCCTGGAAGAATCACGACATCGGAGCCCTGGAGGTTGTGATCCTTGTGCCAGATATAGACTGCTTCCTCGCCGAGCACATCGATGACCGCGCGATACGCATCGTAGTCGCAGTTGGATCCGGGAAACGTGACGATGCCGAACTTCATGCTTCAGCCGCCGTCTGAATTTCGAAATCTTCAGTAACCGGATTTGCGAGCAGCCGCTCGCACATGGCTTTCACCGCTGATTTCGCATCATCGGCGCTCACCGCCTGGTTCTCGATGACGATGTGTCTGCCCACGTGAACATCGCGGACTGAATCGAATCCAAGAGAATGAAGCGCTCCTTCAACTGCTTTCCCCTGCGGGTCCAGGATTCCGCGACGGGGAGTTATATGAACTGAGACTCGCCAGGTTTTCACTTGTCTGATTCACCGGGTTTTTGTGGAGGCGTACCGCGTGACCTGTCCCCGTGATGCCTGCGCCGTCTTCGCCGTCGTGCCTGACGCTCCGGGGTTATATCTGCGACTACGATCTGTCTGTCTGGCTCGAGCTCCTCATCGTCATCGGATATCACAGGCACATCGCCGCGTGGGCGCCTTCCTATCAATCCGAAGAACACCGTTTTTGCGACGCCGTACACGACGTAGCCGACAAGAGCGGGGAAGTAGAACTGCTTCCGAAGAATGATCACTCCGAGCACGACCACTACCACCACAATTGTGCCGAGTATTTCGCTGATCTTCTTGTATCCAACGGTGGGGACCGCTGGATACGAGACATTGCTGATCATCAGGAAGGCAAGCGCGAGCATGAGGAACCGCAGCCAGAAATGCCACGGCAGGTCGGCGAGGAACGTCTCGTTGTAGAGCGGGCTTTGACTGAACCAGTAGTATGTCGCCAGCGTCATTCCCGCCGACGGACTTGGCAATCCATGGAAGTACCGCTTGGCGCGGCCAGCCTGCTCCACGTTGAAGCGCGCAAGGCGAATCGCCGCGCACGCCACATAGAGAAAGACTATCAGCCATTCCCAGCTGTCCTTGTTGAACACGGCGAAGTACATCGTGATCGCCGGCGCGAGACCGAACGTGATGACATCGACGAGGGAATCCAGCTCCGACCCGAATCGTGAGCCGCTTCCCGTTGCTCTCGCCACGCGGCCATCGAGCGCATCGGCAACTCCGCCAAGAACGATGAGCAATCCTGCGCGATCGAAATCACCGCGCGATGCGGAAATAATTGCGAATATTCCGCAGAAGAGATTGGCGAGTGTCAGCCCGCTTGGAAGCACCACGTAAGCGCGGCGCATTTTTCCCTGATCGCGATTTGAGCGGACGTTTCCGTCAGGAAGACTCATCGATCGGGAAGCTCAGCCAGAACGGTGGATCCCGCCGTCGTCAATTCGCCAAGCTGCGCTCGCATCTTTGCATCAGTCGGAATGAAGACATCTACACGCGATCCGAACCTGATGAGACCCATGCGATCGCCCTGCTTAACCTGTTGCCCTTTCTGGCTGTAGGTGACGATTCGCCGTGCGATCAATCCGGCGATCTGTCGGACGAGAATGCGATTGGAACCGCTCTGGATCCCGACCGAGCTTTGCTCGTTCTCGAGGCTGGATTTCTCAGCCATCGCATTCAGGAATTTGCCGGGATTGTAATGGATGTACTCGACGGTGCCATCGACCGGATATCTGTTGACGTGAACATTGAAGACGTTCATGAAGATCGAAAGCCGCGTCGCGCGTCCGCCGATGAAATTCGGCTCGTCGACTTCGGTGATCATGATGAGCTTGCCGTCGGCAGGCGCGACAACGAGGTGAGAGCCGCGTTCACCTGTACGCTCAGGATCGCGGAAGAAATACGCGACCCAAAGTGCGAGAACGGTGATGACGATTGCGAGCAGCCACAGCGACCATGATCGTCGCGCGAGCGCGAGAGCATATGCCGCAATGGCGAGCGCCATCGCGATTCCAATGAATGGATAACCTTCGCGAGCGAAGTTCAACTTGCAGCTCCGGAGTGCAGAGGAGCGAGCGTGAGCCGGCGATAAATCTCCAGATAACGCTCACTCGTGGCTTGGACGACCTCGTCAGGCAAACGCGGCGGTGGACTCTCTCCGTTCCACCGATTCGCGCGGCGTTCGCCCTCGAGGTAGTCGCGCAGCGGCTGTTTGTCGAAGCTTGGCTGGGACCGCCCCGGCTCGAACTGTTCAGCGGGCCAGAATCGTGAGCTATCCGGAGTCAGCACTTCGTCAACTAATATAACACGAGAGCTGTCCCAGCTTTCTCCATCCGCAGCAATCGGCAGCGCTGAATCGAGGTATCCGAATTCGAGCTTTGTGTCGGCGATGATGATCCCGTGAGTCGCTGCTAACTCCCGCCCGAAGTCGTACACAAAACGAGTGAGACGCTCGAGCTCCGCCGCCGCTTCATTTCCAACGATCTCCGCCATTCGGCTGATGGGAATATTTTCATCGTGACCTTCTTCAGCTTTTGTTGCGGGACTGAACAGCGGAATGGGGAGTCTTTCAGATTCGCTCAGGCCGGGAACGAGATCTTCACCCGCGAGGGTTCCGCTCGCGGAGTATTCCTTCCACGCCGACCCCGACAGATAACCGCGCATCACGCACTCGACAGGGAAAACCGTCGCCTTGCGGCACAGCATTGCACGTCCGCCCAGCATCTCACGCATACTGTCTAGCATCGGCAATTGTTCGATGATCTGGTCGACATTCGCGCTGATCATGTGATGTGCGATTTTGCCTTCCAGCTGACGCAGCCACCACGCAGTCAGCTGCGTCAGTACTTCACCCTTGTGAGGCACAGCTTCATTCATCACGACGTCGAATGCGCTGACACGATCGGTCGCAACGAGGAGAACCGAATCGGGGCCCGCGTCGTATACGTCGCGGACCTTGCCCCGGCGAAGAAGCCCGAGGGGCAGGTCAGTCCGCGTCACAAGCATCAGACGCGGATCTCTTCTTCGGCGGGAACTTGCGCTGACCCGGCGAGGAGCGGCTCGATCACGTCGGCGAGGAATTCGTCGACCTGCTGCGGCGCACGACCGACATACATCGAGGGATCGGCTGCAAGAGCAAGTCGTTCGCGCGGAAGGCCAAGCTCCGGGTCATGGGCGAGCCGATCGAGCAGATCATTAGTCGATGCGCCGTCCTTGATTGCCCGCTGCGCCGCAATCGAGTGCCGTCGCACTACCTCATGCGCTGTTTGCCTGTCGCCACCGGCAGATACGGCCTCCACGATAATCTTCTCAGTCGCCATGAACGGCAGCTCGGCCTGCACACGCTGGCGGATTCGCTCCGGATGAACTTCGAGTCCGCTCACGATGTTCGTCATTAATAGAAGAATTGCATCGGCTGCCAGGAAAGCTTCAGGGATGACAAGTCTGCGATTTGCGCTATCGTCGAGAGTTCTCTCGAAATACTGAACGCTGTGCGTTTGGTTGGCATTCGATTCAATCGACATCACGAAGCGTGCGAGCGAATTGATCCGCTCGGAACGCATCGGGTTTCTCTTGTAGGCCATTGCCGATGACCCGATCTGATCCTGCTCGAACGGTTCCTCGATTTCACCGAATGACTGAAGCATTCGGATATCACCAGCGAATTTCGCGGCACTCGCTGCGACGCCCGACACAGCTGACAACACACCCGCGTCGATCTTCCGCGTGTACGTCTGCCCGGTAACAGCGAGTGATGCGTTGAAATCCATCTTCGATGTCACAAGCTGATCGAGCTTTCTGACGCGCTCATGATCACCGTCGAAGAGCTCGAGGAATGTCGCCTGCGTGCCCGTCGTTCCCTTTACTCCGCGAAACGGCATCGTGCTGCGCCGATACTCGATGTCGTTGAAATCGAGAACGAGATCCTGCAGCCACAGGGTGGCGCGCTTGCCCACAGTCGTCAGCTGCGCGGGCTGAAGATGTGTGTATCCGAGAGTTGGTTCATTTTTCCATTCCGCTGCAAACCCGGCGAGCTTTCGGATAACGCCGCTCAGCCTGCCGCTCAGAATCTCGAGGCCGCGCCGCATCAAGATCAGGTCGGCGTTATCTGTTACGTACGCGCTCGTTGCGCCGAGGTGAATGAACGGCTTCGCGGCGGGCGCTACGTCTCCAAACGTGTGCACGTGCGCCATCACGTCATGACGAAACCGCCTTTCATATGCAGCCGCCTGCTCGAAGTCGATGTCGTCGAGATGATCACGCATCTCTTCGATCGCTTCATTCGGAATGTTCACACCGAGCTCTTTTTCCGCCTCGGCAAGCGCGAGCCAGAGCCGCCGCCACATTCCATGTCGCGTGCGCGCGGACCATAGCTCGAGCATCGCGCGCGATGCGTAGCGGCCAGCGAGTGGAGACGTCCACGTATCGTGCATTACTGGATTACGAATTCCGTCGTGTATATCTGGCCTTCACGCTCGATGTACATCAGGATCGCGCCGCGTCCCGCGTAATAATCGAGCGCACGTGCAGCGGATTCTGCATCCGTAACAGGCACGCGATTGATTTGCAGGATCACATCGCCTGCCTGAATTCCAAGCTGTTCCGCAACACGCGGAGTTACCGATTGAACGAGCGCGCCGTTGGCTCGGCGAATGCTTCGCTCCGCACGAATTGCCGGAGTCAGTGTCACCAGCTGTATCTCGCGCAACACAGTTACCTTCGGCGCGTTCACTTCCGGAAGGTCCGCAACCTTGACGCTGATATTCATGTCACGGTTCCCGCGCCGAATTACAAGCGGAACATCGTCGCCAACTCGAAGCTCGAGCCGCTCCGCTTCCCAGTCATATGCGCTGTGAATCTGACGATCGCGCGACTGAACGAGGACGTCACCGGTCTGAATTCCTGCACGTGCCGCCGGTGATCCTGGAACGATGGAGCTTATAGCGACACCTCGCGCCTGTACTGCAGGTCTGCCCGGAGCGGGAAGCTGCAGCTTGAGGCCAATCCACGGTCTCCGGATGACACCGTGCGCGAGAAGATCCTCGGTTACGCGCTTGACCCGATTTATCGGAATCGCAAAGCCGAGTCCCACAGAACCGCCACTTGGCGAATAGATCGAGCTGTTCACGCCGATCACTTCGCCGAGCGCATTCACGAGCGGACCGCCTGAGTTGCCCGGGTTGATCGACGCGTCAGTCTGAATCATGTCGACGTAAATACCTGAGCCATTGCTTTCAGCAGCCAGGTTGCGCCCCGTTCCGCTGACCACGCCTGCCGTTACGCTCGGCTCGCTGTTCGCCAGCAGAAATCCAAACGGAGATCCGATCGCGATCGCCCATTCTCCGATCAGTAGGTTCGAGGAATTGCCAAGCGGTGCGACGGGAAGATCCTTTGCGGCGATCTTGATCACTGCGAGATCGTTTGTCTCATCAGCGCCGAGGAGCTTTGCCTGATATGTCGTGCCGTCACGCATTGCGACTGAAATGCGTGTGGCGCCACTCACAACGTGAGCGTTGGTGATGATCACGCCATCGGGTCGAACGATGAAGCCGGATCCAAGACCTGCCGATGTCCGCCGGCCCGACCGGCCGCCAAAAAACTGCTCGTAAAAATCCGCCGGTACCGCTTCGACAACTTCGGTCTGAACAGTTACAACCGATGGGGCAACGCGTGACACCGCGGACGTGATTGCAGTTTTGCGCTGCGCCGAGATCTGTTCAGTCTGGTCCGGTGGAATCTGGCGCGCCTGCGCGGCCGGCAGAGAATCGCCGCCGCACGCTGCCAGAATAAAAGGAAGAATCGACGAAAGCTTCATCTCAATGATTGACGCTGTGCCTCCTGCTGAGCTTGCTGAGAAAGCGGTCGACACCGCGATCCGTGAGCGGATGCAGAAGAAGTGAGTTGAGAATCTGCGGGCGAATCGAGACAATCTGAGCGCCGGCAGATATGCATTCAGTGAACTGGGTTGTCGTCTGTGGGGACGCGACCATGACATCGCACTCGCAGTCGCTCGATTCCAGCAGCGAGCGTATCTCCGTTACGGCATCGGCGCTCGTCTGACCCTGCGCGTCGAGATCATGCAAGGGAATACGAACCATCGAAGCACCAGCCTTGGCAGCGAGAACCGCCTGTGCACCATTGAACACGAAGTTCGCGCAGATGTCCACGCCCTCGAGACTCAGTCGATGCATTGGCTCGACAGCATCTTCCACGAGCGGAAGCTGGATGACGAGATGATCGGAGATGCGCGCCAGCTCGCGCGCTTCCTGATACATCTCTTCTGCGCTGATCGCTGCAACGTCCACGCAGATGGGAATTGCGAACTCACGCGCTACTGTCTCGATGAGCTCGCGCCCTTCGCTCGATCCGCTGCCAGCATAGAGCGCGTCGGAAACCACGACACCGTCTGCGAATCCGGCAGCGACAGCGCGCCTGATTTCATCGACAGAAACACTTTCCACGAAAATGTTCATGCATTCACCAGATAGAGTTCTCTTGGGTATTCGACCTTTTCCAGATACAGACCATATGGCGGAGCAGGCGCGGAAACTTCGTGATTGTCCTGCGCTTCGAGAAGCCGCGTAATCACATCGATGTCGCGCCGACCGGAAGCTACATCGAGCATGGTGCCAACAAGAAATCTCACCATATGATGCAGGAACCGGTTAGCCCTGATCTCAAAAGCGAGCCCACCGGAACGTTGGACCCATTCCGCACGAGTAACGATGCAGCGATGGTCGTCGGCCTCGGGTGCCGTGCCTTTCACCGCAAATCCCCGAAAACAGTGATCCCCGGGGAGAAGGCTGGCCAGTTTGTTCAATACTGTGACGTCGAGCGGTCGGCGATAGGCAAGCTCACGACCCGCCCTGAAGGGACTTTCCGCATCCTCGTCAGTTCCTACCAGGTAGCGATACGATCGTGAGATGGCGCTGTACCTCGCGTGGAACTGAGGATCCATTTCATGAACCGCGGTGATACGTACGTCGCGCGGCAGGATCGCATTGAGCGCCCGGCGGAGCGTATGGGCGGTCCACTTTTGAGGAACGATCACGCCGGCAGCCTGGCCGAGTGCGTGAACTCCAGCGTCGGTTCGGCCTGCGCCGAGGACGGCGATGTGGGTTTCGCAAAGGCGCTGCATCGCGTCTTCGAGCAGTCCCTGGACCGTCCTTTCATCGGGTTGACGCTGCCAGCCTGCGAAGCGAGCTCCATCATATTGAAGAACGAGCTGCAGCGTTCGCATTTCCATTGCTGAAATTATCGATTGCGGTTACACGCGGCAAACGTCGGCCGCGCGCGGCGTTGACTTTGGCAGTCGTGAGCGTCAAACTCGGAGACGCACACCGTACCATTCGCGATTTCCAATGGCCCCTCGAACTCTCGCAACACTTGCAACGGTGCTTTCGAACGCACGAGACGCCGATGCGGCCCTGACGCTTCTTCAGCATGAAGCGTCAGACATCGACCGCGCCGCGCAGCTCGCGCTGTTTGTCTGTGACTCGCGGCGTCAATTGATTACCGAACGGCTGAATCCGACGGGTGAAACGGTCACGCGGCTTCCGCTGAACGTATCGATCGATCATCTGCCCGCTCCGATACGGCGCGCGTTGAACTCGGGCTCAGCCGTTGCCGATTTCGGTGCGGAATCCGAGGACTACATGAAGCTCCTCGGCGTGAACCCGCTCCAGCAGGGTGGCATTCTCTCTGTTCGTGGACTCACGCTCGACGGGGAGCTAGCTGGCTTCATCGCTTTGTATGAGCCGCGAAAACGATTTGGTCCGCGGGTTGTCGAACGGATCGGACCGGCACTCGATCTGTTCGCGCTTGCATTCGAGAGAATTGCCGAGCACGAAGCGCGTTTCGAAGCAGTACGCACTCTCGAGGAGCTGACTCGGAACATCCACTCCGAATACAATCGGGCGGTCCGCCAGCTCAAGGCGGAGCTCGAGGATGCGCGCAACTCGATTGCTGCTCCTGGTGAGCGTGACGCGATGAAAATCGCAGAGCTCGAGCGGCTCGTGGGCGATGCGAGTGATGAGATCAATCGACGGGCAGAGCGGCTCCATGCAGTCGAAGACCAGGTCTCGCAGGCAGTCGGCAAGCTCCAGCAGGCACACGAAGACCTTCATTCGCAAAGCGAGCTCGCCCGCAATCGTGAAGCACTGCTTTATCAGATCGAACAAGCAGTCAGCGAGCCCAACGGATTGAGTCCTGCCGAGACTCTCGAGAAGGTGAAGGCGCTTGTGACGTCGCGCGCCTGATACCTTCCAGCGAATGACCGGACCGTCAGCACCAACAGCGCTTCAGAGCGCAATTACGCGACTCGCACATCACCAGCCGCTGTCAGCTGATGATGCCGCGGAGGCGTTCGGCGTAATAATGCGCGGAGAGGCCACCGCGGTGCAGATCGCTGCAATGCTCGCTGGATTACGAGTGCGTGGCGAGACGTCGGAAATCGTCGCCGGTGTGGTGCGGGCGCTGCGCGAAGTCATGCTAAAACTCGACGCATCAAACCCCGAAGAGCTCGTCGATACATGCGGAACCGGTGGCGGAACCGTCACAACGTTCAACATCTCGACAGCGGCAGCGCTCCTCGCTGCCGGTGCCGGTGTCCGCATTGCGAAGCATGGCAACCGATCGTTCACATCACGGTGTGGAAGCGCGGATGTTCTCGAAGCGCTTGGCGTTCGTATCGACGCGCCTCTCGATGTCATGCAGAATGCTCTCGAACGCGCGGGAATTGTTTTCATGTACGCGCCGATGATGCATCCTGCCATGAAGCATGTTGGTCCGATTCGCCGTGAGCTCGGCATCCCGACAGTTATGAACATCGTAGGACCCCTTGCAAACCCTGCTGGCGCGGCGAGGCAGGTTGTGGGCGTGGCGGATGATTATCGCGTCCCGATACTAGCGGGCGCGCTAGCAGAGCTCGGCTCGATTCACTCGATGGTGGTTCATGGCGAGCCGGGCCTCGATGAGATCTCTCCCATTGGTACGACACGCGTTGTCGAGATCAGAAATGGGACCGCCTCCGAATGGCGGCTCGATCCCGCGGACTTCGGTCTGGAGAAGGGAACACCGGACCAGCTGGCGGGCGGAGGTCCCGAAGACAATGCGCGAATTATTACTGAAACGCTGAGTGGCGGTGGGACCGAGGCGGGAAGAGCGGCGGTCGTGCTCAATGCCGCTGCGGCGATCTATCTCAGCGGGAAAGTCGATTCCTACAAAGAGGCAGTCGAATCAGCAAAAAGCGCGCTGATCAACCGTGAAGGGATCAACGCGCTCGAAAGACTGCGAAAGGCCTGCGCCGCCTAACAGCGTCTAAGAACCCCAACGACAATTCCCTGGATGGAAATGTCGTTCTCATGAACGTAGATCGGAGCCATCGTCTCGTTCGCAGGCTGGAGGCGGATGCGACCGTCCTTTTCGCGATAAAGCTTCTTTACCGTCGCTGACGTGTTGTCGATCAGCGCGATCACCATCTCGCCGTTATCAGCGGTCTGACGCTCGTTGACGATTACGAAGTCACCATCGCGAATCTGCTCATCGATCATCGAGTTCCCGCGAACGCGAAGCACATAGTGACTGCCGCGACTGCGAATGAAATCGTCAGCAACTGAAATCATTTCCTGGGATTGAATCGCCTCGATGGGCATACCTGCGGCGACAGTTCCCATCAACGGAAGCTGAAGGGCGCGCGGATACACATCGGAGGGAAGAACCTCGATTGCGCGGCTCTCGTTGTATTCGCGCTTGATGTATCCTTTGCGCTCGAGGTTGCTCAGGTGCTCGTGAACCGTAGCAAGTGAGCTGTACCCGAAACGGTTCGCGATCTCCTCGAAACTCGGAGCGTACCCGTTCTCCCCCGAATAATCGGTGAGGTAGGTGAGGATTTCACGCTGACGCTTGGTGAGCGACATATCTTTCCCTTGATGAAAGGTCTTGATTAACGTCCCGCCGGCAGACCGAAGATTTGCCGAATTCGAAGATTATCCGAACAGCTCCCGAAACGCAAGAAGAAAAGGAGTGGATTCCGCCTGAGGGTACTCTGGGCGCTCTCGTCGCGTCGGCGAACGCTCGCGCATCGAGGCTGAGCCGATCGCTCGACGCGGCTCAGATCCGGGAGGGCCGAGCGGGAGTGACGCCGCTGAGCGCAGCGCTGGAAGGGGAAAACGTTGCGATCATCGCCGAGATAAAGAGAAGCTCGCCGTCGAAAGGGTCGATCAATCCTGAGATCGACAGTGGAGTCCAGGCGCGGTTATACGAAGCCGGCGGAGCCAGTGCGATCTCGGTTCTGACAGAGCCGGAAAAGTTTGGGGGCAGTGAGGGTGACATCGTGCACGTGAGGGCCTCATCATCCCTCCCGGTTCTGAAAAAAGACTTTCACGTCAGCGAGATTCAGATCGTGCATGCAGCGTCGCTCGGCGTTGCGGCAGCGCTCGTCATTGTGCGCGCCGTGAGTCCGCGGCAGCTCGAAATGCTTTCGCAAGCCGCGAAGGATAATTCCCTCGAGCTCGTCTTTGAGGTTCGCGATGAGATCGAGCTCGAGCGCGCACTCGATCTCGATGCGCGCGTGATTGGCGTCAACAATCGGAATCTCGAGACACTCGAGGTCGATCCTTGTACCGTCGAGCGAATCGTCCCGCTTATTCCGCGAGACCGGATCGCCATTGCGGAGAGTGGCTATTCTTCTGTGGAGTCGATTGCAAGTGCAGCTCGAGCCGGCGCAGACGCGGTGTTGATTGGGTCCCACGTATCCGCGTCCGCTGATCCTGCAGGTGCAATTCGAGAAATCGCATCGATCCCGAAGTCGCGCAGCGGACGTGGCCGATGACGAGAATCAAGTTCTGCGGCCTGACCAGGCCTGAAGACGCAGCACATGCTGAATCACTTGGAGCCGAATTCGGCGGAGTGATTCTCAGCGAAAGTCCGCGGCGGGTGGATACATCACAAGCGGTTGAAATATTCAACGCTGCACCGCAGCTGAAACGCGTTGGAGTCGTCGTTCGCGAGCCAATTGCGCGTCTCCTCAAGAACGCCATGACACTGCGACTCGATGTCATCCAGCTTCATGGACATCTCTCGCACGATGAGCACGCGAGCCTTCGGGATGAGTTCGACGGCGATATCTGGTCGGTGATCGGCGTAGACCGCGACTCAGGTGCTCTTTCGGCTGACTGGAAGAATACGGCGGACTTTGCTGACGCGATCCTCCTCGATACTTCTGTTGCTGGAAGAACTGGCGGCACTGGCGCGCAGTTTCCATGGGAGCGCGCCGCATCGCTCGTGAAAGAGATCTCTCGCGAGATCCCGGTTGTTCTTGCGGGCGGATTGAACCCGGACAACGTCGAGGCGGCGATAGGTGCCCTTCACCCCGCGGTCGTCGATGTCTCCTCGGGAGTGGAGATTTCCCCCGGCGTGAAGTCGCCCGAGCGGATGTCCGCTTTTGCCATGGCGGTGGCTTCTGCGTCTATAGTATGACCGTGGATTGCCGGTCACAAATCATTCTATGACTTCATCGACTCGTAAAGACCGTTTTGGCCAATTCGGGGGACGCTATGTTCCCGAAACTCTCATTCCAGCTCTCGATGAGCTCGATGAGGCGTTCGCGAGCGCAATGAATGATCCCGCGTTCGTCGCGTCAGTCGATGAAATGCTTTCGACTTACGTCGGGCGTCCTTCGCCTCTCAGCACAGCGCCGCGATTCTCCAACGAAGTGGGCGCGCAGGTTTACCTCAAGCGCGAAGATCTGAATCACACAGGCGCTCATAAGATCAACAACACGGTGGGACAGGCGCTCCTCGCGATGCGTATGGGAAAACGCCGTATCATCGCTGAGACCGGAGCGGGACAGCACGGAGTTGCGACCGCGACAGTGTGCGCTCGTTTCGGTCTGGATTGCACGGTGTATATGGGCGAAGAAGACATCCGCCGCCAATCACTCAACGTCTATCGCATGAAGTTGATGGGAGCTCGCGTCGTTCCAGTGAGCTCAGGCACCCGCACACTCAAGGACGCAACGAGTGAAGCGATTCGCGACTGGGTGACCAACGTGAATGACAGCTACTACATCATCGGCTCGGTAGTTGGACCTGCTCCTTATCCGCTGATGGTGCGCGAATTCCAGTCGGTGATTGGCAGGGAGGCACGCGCGCAGATACTGGAAAGAGCGGGAAGGCTTCCCACCACAGTCGTTGCGTGCGTTGGAGGCGGCTCGAATGCGATGGGAATCTTTCATCCCTTCGAGAATGATTCAGACGTGAGATTGATCGGCGTGGAAGCGGCAGGACACGGTCTCGACAGCGGAGAGCACAGCGCATCGCTGCTCCGAGGCACCCCTGGAGTATTGCATGGAAGCCTGAGCTATCTCCTTCAGGACGACAGCGGACAGGTTCATCCTGCACACTCGATCTCTGCAGGACTCGATTATCCCGGCGTCGGCCCCGAGCACGCTCATCTCAAGGATACTGGCCGAGCCGAATACGTCGCGGTCAGTGATGCCGATGCGCTCAGGGGATTCGAGACTCTGTCGCGACTCGAAGGAATCATTCCCGCTCTCGAGACATCACACGCGATTGCATGGGTGTCCGACAACAAATCACAGTGGAAGCCGGACGACATCGTGCTGATCTGCCTCAGCGGAAGAGGTGATAAGGACATGGCACAGATTGCGGAGCTCGGTCTCCTGAACTGATGGCGAGCCAGGCGATCTCGGATCAGGATCTCGATCTCGCCGAACCGCCGTTCGAGCGTTCGCTCGTTGCGGAGCTCCTGCGCGCGTTCGCGAAGGCCGCGCGCGCCCACCAGCTGTACCTGCCAAACAATCCGATGCACGCGCGCGCTCTTGACGTAGCGCGCTCCGCATTCGATGTGATATGGCGCGAAACCGATTCGCTCACCGTGCAGGTCACCGAATCAGATCTTCGCTGGGTGGGAAGGCCGATGCTCGAAGAGCCGGATCGCAGCTCGGACAGCATTCCGTGGCAGTTCTACAAGGACGGACTTCGCGAGCTGGTGTTCCGGAAAGGATTCGAGGAGAAGGAGCTTCTGCTTCTTCTCACTCTCATGCAGCGCGCGCGTCTCGCGTCAGCAGAAGATGATGATCTCCTCACACTGCTATGGGAGCATGACTTCTCCTGCCTCCAATACAAATACGTGGAGCTCGGCACTCTCGCCGGTGCGGCTGTGGAATCACTGCGCGGAGAGATACCCGAGCGAATCGTAGCGCCCGGTGAAGTGGAGAGCGAAGCGCAGGTGCTCGCATCGTCATCAGTGGCGAGAATGGACGAGTACGATTCGACTCTCTATTTCCTCGATGATCACGAGATCCAGTATTTACGGGATGAGGTGCGCAAGGATTTCGGGAACGACATGCGCGCGCAGGTTGTTGCATCGCTGCTCGATACGTTCGAGCAGGAAGTCGACCCGACGGTTCGCGAAGAGATCGCTGGAATTCTCGACAATCTCTTTCTGCTGTTTCTCTCGCTGACTCAATTCAGGACTGCAGCGTACCTGATCCGCGAAGCAGCGATCACAGCGAATCGGGCGACTGACATACTGCTCGGCCAGAGGCAGCGATTGCTCCAGCTTTCCGACCGCCTGAGCGACAAGGACGTTCTCGTTCACCTGCTCGAAGTACTCGAGGAAACGCCTCTGCGGCCGCCCCAGAATGATCTCCACGAATTGTTCGGCCAGCTCAAGCCTTCAGCCCTCGAAACGGTTCTCTCATGGCTTGGAAGAAGCCGCAACAACGAGCTGCGCGTATTGCTCGAAAGCGCTGCGTCCAAGCTCGCATCGAGTCACACAGCGGAGCTGGTGCGTCTCATATCGAGCGACGACGAAGTCGTTGTCTTCGAGGCGATCCGACGCGCTGGCGCAATGAAAACAAGCGCGGCGGTATCGTCGCTTGCGGGGATCATCGAGAATGGAACACCAGAGATGCGCCTCACTGCGGTTGCAGCGCTGTCCGATATCGGATCTCCAGGAGCAATGCAGGTTCTCGAGCGCGCGCTTTCCGACGAAGATCGTGACATTCGCGTCGCGACTGTGAAAGTTCTCGGTTCGCGAAATCACGCCGCCGCGCTGCGCTCGATCGAAGCTCACATCAAGACCAAAACTCTTCGCGAAGGAACGCTTGCCGAGAAGATGGCGTTCTTCGAGACATACGGAATGCTCTGCGGCGACAAGGGCGTTCCATTGCTCTCGGAAATTCTCAATACCAAGAAGCTCCTTGGTGTGCGTGAGGACGGAGAGCTGCGCGCCTGCGCGGCAATGGCGCTTGGAAAAGTCGGAACCGATCTCGCAATGAGCGCGTTGCAGAAAGCTCTCGCTGACCGCGATGTCATCGTGAGAAATGCTGTGAGCCGGGCAGTCCGTGGGTAGCACGATGCGAGCGGAGGAGCGAAACCCTGCGAGCGATCCCGCTGCCGCTGCGTATTTACGCAAGCGCGGTCGCGAATTCATCATCGCATTCTACGGCGCGATGCGCGCGATCAAGCTCTATCCGGTCGAGCATACCGCCGTACAGAAAACACTCGCCGAGCTCGCGCAGATTGCCGGCGAGATCGTGGAGCGGGAGCATGAGCTCGAATTCAGAATGGCTGGCGAGTTCTTTTTCCTCAACGCCAGCCGGCTGAGACTGGATCTCACTAATTACGCGACTTTCGGCTATCTGTTGAGAGTATGCCGCGCTGCAGGCGTCGGTGCGGTGAAGGTTCACTCTGCAGCAAGCGCGCGCGACTGGCTGGTGCTTCTATCGGCGCTCGATTCGCAGACTCCGCTCGAGCCGACCGAGCGGTTTTTTGAAATCGCGGATCATCTCGTGCGAACCGGAGTCGCCGATCTCGAAGTGTTCGCTCCTGCAGAGGATGATGACCGCGATTTTGCCGAAGAGGCGAAGCAGGCGGCTAATCGCACATACAATCAGTCGGTCGCGGTAACGCGCGAAGTCATCAACTCGGTACGCATGGGAAGGACGCCGAGTATTCGGCGCATCAAGCGGGTGGTGCAGGGAATCGTCGACCAGATTCTCAACGAGGAGACTTCGCTCATTGGTTTGACGGCCATTCGCGACTACGACGAGTATACGTTCACCCACAGTGTGAACGTCTGCATTTTCGCCGTGGCTCTCGGGCGGCGGCTCGGACTTACCAAGACACAGCTGTTCGATCTTGGCTTGTCGGCGCTGATGCATGACGTCGGCAAATCCCGGGTCCCGCTCGACATGCTCCACAAAACCGAGCAGCTCACTGAGGAGGAATGGCGCGCGATTGCAGCTCATCCCTGGCTTGGCGTGCTCACTCTGTTCCAGCTGAGGGGGCAGCAGGAGGATGTATCGTATCGCGCAATGACGGTGGCGTACGAGCATCACATGCGCACCGACCTCAGCGGATATCCTCGAACCATTCGACCGCGCTCCATGAGCATGACGAGCAAGATCGTCGCAGTGGTGGATGGTTATGACGCGGCAACGACACGGCGCGCATATCAGACCACGCCCTACACGCCAGCCGCTGTTCTTCAGGAGATGCGCGACAATCCGCGCCGCGGAATGGATCCGATCGTCGTGAAGGCTTTTATCAACCTGCTCGGCATATATCCGGTCGGCACGCTGGTTGTGCTCGATACGTTCGAGCTCGCGGTTGTAACCGCTGCGAATCCGCGGCCGGAAGCGTTGTCGCGACCATTCGTCAAGATCGTGAGCGATGCGCATGGCAACACACTTCACCCGGCGCCGGAAGTCGATCTTGCGCAGCAGGATACGAGCGGCGACTATCCCCGCACGATCATCAAGACGGCAGATCCGGACCGGTATGGCATCAGAGTCAGCAATTATCTCGTCTAACAAAATCGATCAGCGATTTGAATCGCTCCAGAGCGAGAGGCGAAAGGCTCTGGTGTGTTATGTCACGGCCGGACATCCGGATCGAGCGAGATCGATAGATCTGATTCGCGGGCTCGCCAGCGAGGGGGCCGACGTGATCGAGGTCGGTGTGCCGTTCTCCGATCCGATTGCCGACGGTCCGGTGATCCAACAGAGCTCGCAGCAAGCTCTCGCGCAGGGAATGACGCTGAACGGCGTATTCGACATTGTAGAAGAGGCTCGAGTCGACGTACCGGTGGTGCTCTTCAGCTACCTGAATCCTCTGCTTGCCGGCGGCGATGGGATTCTACGACGATCACGCGAGGCCGGAATCGATGGCATTCTCGTAACCGATCTGCCTGTCGGGGCTGACGAGGAACGCGAGCGATGGCTCGGCGAAAGTGATCTCGCATTCATACGACTCGTCGCACCTACAACTCCGCTCGAGCGCATGAAGGAGATTGCCAGTCACGGCTCCGGTTTTGTGTACCTCATCAGCCGTCTCGGAGTGACTGGCGCACAGGAGTCGCTCGCCCAGGACCTGCCCGAGACTGCCGCGCGGCTGCGAGTCGCAACGGATCTGCCAATCTGCGTAGGTTTCGGCGTATCCGAGCCTTCGCAGGCGGTTGCTGCCGCGAAAGTTGCGGATGGCGTTGTTGTTGGCAGTGCAATCGTCCGCGCCGCTTCAGAAAGTCTGGAGAAGGCATTCACTCTCGTCCGGTCGCTGAGACAGGCCCTGGATTCCTGATTCGATGGACAACCAGTACGTCGTCACGCTCCAGGCGATGCGCTTTCACACGCACATCGGTGTGCTTCCTCATGAAGCGGAGATCGCGCAATCAATCGAAGTTGACCTGTCGGTCTGGACACAACGGTCCGAGGTTGCTCACGGCTCCGAGGGTGTGATCGATTATCGTGAGCTCTACGACCTGGTCGCATCGATTATCGCAAATGGACACATTCGTTATCTGGAGGATCTTGCCGACCGTGTTGCCGCCGCTGCGCTGGATATACAGGGAGTATCGCGCGTGCTGATAAATGTCCGGAAGCCTCACGTTGCGCTGGCGGGCCCGTTACAGCACGCTCAAGTCTCACTCGAACGCCGGCGCTGATGCCAGATGTCGTATACATCGCCCTTGGTTCGAATGTCGGCAATCGCGAGCTTTCGCTCGCGAGGGCACGATCAGCGATCGCGGCAATTCGTGACACCAAGGTTATCGCGGCAACAGAAGTCGAGGAAACGGATCCGATTGGTCCCATTCCACAGGGGAAATACCTCAATCAAATGGTAGCCATCTCGACGACGCTCCCGCCCCGGACGCTCCTTGCCGCACTGAATCGCATCGAGCGGGCAGCGGGGCGCGTGCGCGTAACCAA